>JBBRGN010000145.1:0-12200 GCA_038240665.1 Chitinophagales bacterium
TTACTGGGATTCCCCCAATATTTTTATCGTTGGCGATGATGATCAATCCATTTTTGAATTTCAGGGCGCGCGTTTAAAAAGTTTAACCGATTTTTTTCAAAAATACGCAGACAACCTCCATACCGTAGCGCTGGTTGAAAACTACCGTTCGCCGCAAACCCTCCTGGATGCTGCCGAAAACTTGATCGACTTTAATACATTGCGGGTCTTGAACCAGTTGCAAACAGTGGGTCTAGAAAAAAAATTGCTGGCCAAAGGCGCGAGCAAATCCCAATTGCCTTTTGGGCCTAGCCTCGTAAGCTACCCCAATCGCCTACAAGAAGAAACCGATGTAGTGACGCAGGTTAAAAACCTGTCCGAACAAGGCGTTCCCTGGGAAGACATCGCCATTTTGTACGCCCAGCATCGCCAAATCCGGAATGTGATTCCGTTATTGGAAAAAAACGGTATTCCCTACCAAACCCGTCGAGGAATCAATGTACTTGAACTTCCTCTGATTCAATCCTTGATTCAATTTTTGGAATATTTACTCCTGGAGATGCAGCAACCGTTTTCTGGCGAGCAACAACTGTTTAAACTTCTACAGAGCCGTTTTTTAGACATCCCCTCTGCTGAATTGGCGCAGATCAGTCTTTTTATCAATCAATTGGCTTACAGGCAGCGCCCCCATTGGCGCAGCATCATTCAGAATCGGCAATCCTTACAAGATTTGAATTTGCCGAGTCGGGAAAAACTAGCCCAGTTTGGCGTTTTGCTGGATGAGTTGATCGCTGATGCTGTTAACCTTCCTTTGCCGGAGTTATTGGAAAAAACAATCAACAGTAGTGGCTGGCTGGCTTTTTTACTCCATGAACCTGATCACCCCACCCAGATTCAGGTGCTGAATAGTTTTTTCAGTTTCGTACAAGAAGAATACCTGCGGCGGCCTAAATTTTCGATTCAGGATTTGCTCAGCCGGGTGCAGCGTATGGAAGCCAACCGCATTCCATTACCACTCGTACGACAAGTTGATGTCAACAAGGGTGTTCATTTACTCACTGCGCACAGCGCCAAGGGATTGGAGTTTGGGTACGTGTTTATGATTGATGGCGTACAAGATTATTGGGAGTCCAAAACCCGCAACAATGCTTACCGTTTTTCCTTTCCTGATACGCTTACCTTATCGGGCGAATCGGATGCTTTGGAAGCGCGGCGGCGCTTGTTTTATGTGGCCATGACCCGTGCGCAGCATTTTCTACAAATTTCTTACGCCCTACAAAACGAACAAGGCAAACCTTTGCAACGCGCCGTTTTTTTGGATGAGCTGGAGACCGCAGCTGGATTGGTGACTGTCCATAAAACAGTTCCCGAAATCCAGTTGCAAGAGGCGCAACTGCTGCGTTTGCTGGCTTTGGAAAAACCGCGGATTAGTTCGCCACCCAAAGAGATTCTGGATGCCTTACTCCAAGATTTTCGATTGCACGTCACGGCTTTTAATACCTATTTGTATTGCCCATTGGCATTTTATTTCGAACAAGTTATTCGGGTTCCGTCCCTGATTTCGGAGGCGGCGGTCTACGGCATCGCAGCGCACGAAGCTTTGCAACGCCTTTTTTCGCGTATGCTGCTTTCCCGAGAACACCTATTCCCTTCTGAAAAAGAGTTTTTGAGTTATTTTGAGTTTGCATTACAGGCTCAACGATCTCAACTAACGGAAAGCGCTTACCAGCGTCAGTTGGAAATTGGGCAGCGAAAACTGAAGCGGTATTACCAATATTATTATGGCCGCTGGAGTAAAAAAGTGCGGGTAGAATATCAAATCCGCCAAGTCGAGGTGGATGGCGTACCGCTAACCGGTACCATCGACAAGTTAGAATTTTTGCCCCAGCTGCACGTAAGCATCGTGGATTACAAAACGGGCACCTATCAACCAGCCAAATTGCGGCGACCTAGTGCAGCTTCCCCGCATGGCGGTAGTTTTTGGCGGCAATTGGTTTTTTATAAAATTTTATACGAGGCATTTGATCGTTCATCGCGTACGGTGAGTCATGGTGAAATTGCCTATTTGGAGCCTAACGCCGAAGGCCAATTTCCGGAAATCCGAATCAGTTTTGCTCCCGATGATGTGATTCAACTTCGCAGATTGATCAAAGAAACTTATGATAAAATCATCAATCACCAATTTTTTAAAGGCTGCGGACGTCCTGAATGTCAGTGGTGCGGAGTGGTGCGTAGGGAAGCTTTACCTGGGCGACTTAGTCGGGTAGAAAATGAAGAATTGGACGATGGCAAGTAATAAGGAATGATTCAACAGAACTTTACTCCGGCATAAAGTCTAATCTTTAAAAAAACATCAATCCCCGTGATCATTGCAATAAATGCGCGTTTTTTGATTGCCGATCATTTAGAAGGCATAGGCTGGTATACCTACGAACTAAGCAAGGAGCTGGTACGCCAACATCCCGAGGATCAGTTTTTGTTTTTTTTTGATCGCCCCTTTCCCACATCCTTTGTTTTTGGTTCCAATGTCACGCCCATTGTATTAAATCCGCAGAGTCATCGGTACGGGCTTTGGTATTTTTGGTTTGAATGGCAATTGGCGCGGGCTTTGCGACACTACAAAGCTGACGTATTTTTTTCTCCTGATAACTTTTTGAGTCTGCGCAGTACTACGCCAACATTAATGACGATTCACGACATTGCCTATATCCATTACCCTGATCTGATTACGCGAATGTCGCGATGGCATTACCACCATTTCCAAGCCCGTTATTTACAGCGTGCGGATCACATTGTGGCGGTATCTGAATACACGCGGCAAGACGTGTTGAAGCATTTTCCCATTGCCCCCACCAAGATTACCGCAGTCCCCAATGGTTTCCGGGGAATATTTGCCCCTTTAGCTGCTGAAAAAAAAGAACAGGTCAAACAACAGGTCAGTCAAGGTCAGGATTACTTTTTTTACCTCGGTTCCCTCCATCCCCGCAAAAATCTGGTGCGTTTGATTAAAGCTTATGATCTTTTTCGGCAAAAAACCTCCGCCCCGGTAAAACTACTGATTGGTGGAAGAATAGCATGGCAAACGAGCGAGATCCATACAACTTGGGAAAAAACAGCACATCGGGAAGACATTCAATTTCTTGGTTTTTTACCCGATGAACAACTGGCTAAGGTGTTGGGGTCTGCCTTGGCGTTGACCTATGTATCGCTTTTTGAAGGGTTTGGATTGCCCATTTTGGAAGCCATGCAAGCGGGAACCCCGGTACTTTCCTCGATGGTTTCGTCTTTGCCTGAAGTGGCGGGCGATGCAGCATTATTGGTCGATCCGCTTAATGTAGAGGAGATGGCCGCAGGTATGGAAAAAATTTGGCGCAATCCGGAGCTCCGACAAAACATGATGGAAAAAGGAAAAGTCCAAGCCAGCCGTTTTTCCTGGGCTGAAGCCGCTGAAAAAACCTATGCTTTACTAAAGTTACTTCAAAAATAGGCTTGATTGTTTCCATTCCTCAATACTCTGGCTCATTAGCCTCTGGCTCCACCACCATCATGGTACCATCAATGGCTTTGAAACGAATATCGGTAAAGTTCTGGTTGGCGGTGAATCCTTGAGCGAAGATGATGTCTTTCAAGGTATTGACCACCACAAATTTATTGGTATATACTTTTTGAGAGCGCTCGTTCCAGGTTATTTCGGTTGATTCTAATTTTTTGCCCTCTAAGTTTTGCCATACCACGCTGTCCCTGACAATGGTGATCCCATCGGCCTCCGATCGGTTGGCGTACTTCCCGGTAAGGGTACTGGTAATGACCCCTTTATCGTCAAAAAAATTAACCCGAATACCGTTGGGGAATTCTTGTCGGGATTGATTTAATCCCAACTGGCGCAAAAGCACCGGCCCACGTACGCGCACCTTTACCCGCCCAGAATCGCTGTACAGGATATCCACTTCACTAAAGCGTTCCACGACAACATCCTCTTTGTTAAAGCTTTCATCGATTTTGGGAATTTGTTCACAAGCCCAAAAAAACATTCCGAGAAGCAAGAAAAAAAGCAACTGTTTTTTCATAAGTCAAAAATAAACAAAGAGTCTGTCAGGCTAGCAATTCAGGCTAACTATCTCACTAAAGTAAATTCGCCTTTCAACACCACCACTTCATTATCAATAAACTCTACATCGGCCACGTATACAAAAACGCCGGAATTCAACATTTTGCCTTTAAAAGTTCCATTCCAGCCGTTGTTTTCATCGCCCAGGTTGATATCTGGTTTTTCAAACACCAATTCTCCCCAGCGATCAAAAATACGCAACATCTTGATTTTTCGGGCAGCCGGGGTACCATAAAGTACATAACCGCTGTTGATGTTGTCGCTTCCTGGAGAAAAAGCATTAGGAGCGTAGATGGGACGGTATTTAACCACAATAACGCGTACGATGTCTTTGGCGGAGCATTTGCCCCCTACTTTTTCAGTTATTGTCACTTCAAAATCGGTAGTTACCACGGGAAAAGCCACGGGATTAGGGCTGGTTGCTACGTTTAGAGGATCGGCGGGATTCCAGCTGTACGTTACCTCCGTTGAAGAAGGAATGGCCAGCAATTGAGCACTTGAACCAAGGTTGATGGTACGATCCAATCCAGCATCCACCGTCAATTGAGTAGGTTGACGGATAATCGTATCTTTGGAAACCGAACACCCCGAAGCATCTTGAATTGAAACCGTGTAGCGACCAGCTTTTAAACCAGCAAAAACGGTGCCTGAACGAAAAGGCCGCCCGTTGATGCTAAAACTCAATGGCGGCGTACCGCCTTTACCCCTTACCGTAATTTGACCGGAAGTATCCCCAAAACATTTGTTGTTCAGCACGTCAATTTTATCAATAAACAATTGAGGAGGGTCTACCAAAGTTGCCAAGGTATCCAGTTTACAGTCGTTGGCATCGGTAATGGTAATCGGGTATGCACCCGCTTTTAAGTTGGTACGCGAAGGCGTCGTTTCTCCACTCCCCCATCGGTATTTGTATCCTCCGTTTCCACCTTTTCCGGTAAGGGTGACCTTGCCATCCACTGTACCAAAACAACTGGGGTCGTTTTGATCGAGGGTAAAACCCAAGCGGGGGTAATCCAAGACATTAAAATCAAACTGTCCTTTGCACAAGTTGGCATCACGGACATCCACTTTATACGCTCCACCCTTGACTTGACCTAAAGAATTGCTGTTTTGAAATCCGCGCCCATCGTTCCAATCAAACTGAAAAGGGCCTTTCCCGTTGTTGATACTTACCCTGATTGATCCATCATTAAACCCAAAACAACGCGGTCGGGTGATGCCATTGATGGTGGGATCGAGTACCAGTTCAAGTTCTTTCACTGCAAATGTGGTGTCCCTTAAGCAGTTTTGTTTATCGCGAATCTGTAGTTTATAATTTCCATTGGGGATATTGCGCAAAAAAGTATCGGCAATAAAGCCTGCCCCTTGCCAACTGTATTGATACGGTGGGGTAGCTCCGCCTACACTTACTACCACAGCGCCATCTGTACCGCCGTTGCAAGTTGGTTTGGTGATTTGCCCGGAAAGCGTAAAAGGGGGAGGAGCGGTGATGTTGTAGCTTAAAACCGTATCACAAGTAGACTGATCGGTAACGGTTACTTGGTATTGCCCTTTTGCTAAGCTGGCGATGTCCTCCGTTTTTTGCTGATTTGACCAAGAAAAAGAATAAGGGCCAAAGCGGTTGATGATGCCTAAATCAATCGATCCATTGCTCGCTTTTGGACAAGTTTCGTTGCCCACCTTTGCACTGACGGCAAATTGATCGCTACAACATTTTATATTGATGGTCTTGGTTTGGGTTACGGTACACCCATCTTTTGTACCTACGGTCAACAGCACTTTTTTCAGTCCGGGACGATTGAATTCTATTTTGAATGGGCCAGCTGTAGAAGCTGCCTGCGTATTAGCGGTATTGCCAAAACTCCAATTCCAAGAATTGATTCCTCCGCTAAAAGTAGAAGCATCGGTAAAAGAAACCACTTGACCCACACAGGCTTGGGTGGGGTCAAAATTAAAATCCGCTTGTGGCCCTACAAAAGTTCCTGTTCCTCCAAAACTCAAGGTATAACCAGCGCCGGATTGACTAAAGTTGTTAATCACCAAGGCATAAGCTTTACCGACAACCATATCGACTGGAGCGACATAACTATTGTATCCAGGGTTACACCCACAAAACTCGGTATCATCGCGCTCTCCTTCTCTTAATCCTGTAGGCCCTGTACAAGCTTT
Source organism: Chitinophagales bacterium (assembly GCA_038240665.1). Lineage (GTDB taxonomy): Bacteria > Bacteroidota > Bacteroidia > Chitinophagales > Saprospiraceae > Haliscomenobacter. The sequence continues at coordinate 6,257 of JBBRGN010000145.1, forward strand.
CCACTGACTTAAAGGCGCATTGGTGATCTCGCCTGCAAATTCGCAGCGGATGTTGGTTTTGCCATTACAATTGTTGATCCCGTTGGGCAATTCATATAGTACAAAATCGATATCATCGTCGGGGTTCAAAGGACTGATGTCAAAAGTTAGGGTTCCCGATTTTTGGCAAGTCCACTTGAACCAGCTTGACTGGTCTTCTTCCGAAATGCCGCAATTCGGGCCAGTGCAAATCCCGCCAATTTCAGCTGGATTTTTTCCCTTACCATTGACCAAGGGTACCGTGATGGCTTTTTTATCGCATAAAATATTAGCCGTGGCGCAGTCGCCGCTCAGATTGGGTTGCTGATTAAAATTGTTGACGCACAATTGGAACGTTCCGTTGCTGCCGCTACGGGAGCTGATTCGGATGTAATAAGTATCGCCAACCGTCAAAGAACTGGCAAAGGACTGAACCGAGTTGCGGTTACCTAAATCTGAAATACAGCCTATTTGTTTTAAGCTGCCACAAGTACCCGAATACAAGGTGTATTGAGGGTTTTGCATGGTTCCGCCTGAGTTGATCCGCAAATTTCCAGTAACGCTGATGTTGACTTCTTTTGCAATGGCTTCAAAGGAAAACCAAACATCCCCTCCCGAAGTTGTTGACGGCAAACAAGTACCGTTGGTTTGTGATGAAATGGTTGACCCGATATTGGTGTATTCACCGGAAGTAGAGCAATAGCCATCAACTGAAGCCAAGCGAATGGAATTTGAACAATCATCGTTTTTTGGAGCTACCTGGGCTGCCAATTGGCTGGTTGCCAATAAGGAAAGCAATAGAATAAATGTTTGTCTCATAGTGCTGATTCTTTGACTGCAACCTGAATACCCTCGTCCCCTTAACCATTTCAACACTTGCAAGTTTGCACCAATATCGAAATGGAGAATAAGTTCCTTAATTGTTAACGTAAATATGAAGTTTCATGTGATTTATAATCGGAAAATAACTTTAATAACCGGTTAAAAATAAATTAACTGTACCAAAAAAAATCTACCCCATCAATTAGTTTTGCAATCTTACAATTTATTTACTCCTCCAACTCGAGGAATTAGTCCTACTCATGAAACAGCACATCCCGAATGCCATCACTTTAGTCAATTTATTCTGCGGCTGTTTAGCCGTACTTTGTCTGGTATACGGACGTTTAGAATGGGTAACAGGGTTGGTTGTATTGGCGTCTTTGGCTGATTTATTAGATGGGTTGGCAGCAAGAGCCCTAAAGGTTGCATCACCCATGGGCAAAGAATTGGATTCTTTGGCTGATATGATTTCCTTTGGTTTGGTACCCGGAATTATTGCTTATGGTTTGTTAAGCGCCTTGGGAAATCATGGGCTTTGGCCAAACTTTTTAGATCCTAGGGGAATCCCCGGCCTGGCATTGACCTTATCCGCCGCTTTACGATTGGCAAAATTCAACCTGGATGAAAGGCAACATCAAGATTTCATTGGCTTGCCTACTCCAGCTTGTACCTTGTTTCTGTTAGGTTTGTTGGCCATTTACCTTCAATTTGGCAAGGAGTTAAATCACTTCTCTTTAGCGGTACCACTGCTTTATGTTCTGGTTGGGTTATTTTCCTGGCTGATGTTGGCCGAAATACCCATGTTTAGTCTGAAATTCAAATCGAGTGGATGGAAAGGCAATGAGATAAAAATTATCTTTGCGGCGATATCTCTGGGACTGCTGCTGGTTTTTCATGCCCTCGCTTTCTCCATCATTGTCGTGCTTTATTTATCTTTGTCCTTATTCTTGAACCTTCGTAAGTAGACCCGAGCTACTTAAATGAAAATGTAAACTATGAGATTTATTGCTGAAATAGACATCATGCCGCATAAGGAACTTCTGGATCCGCAAGGCAAGGCCGTTTCCAAGAACATGATGCGTGTGGGCATCAACGATATTGAAGACATCCGCATTGGCAAACACATCATGTTGACCCTACAAGCTGCGGATGAAGCAGACGCGCGCGAACAGGTAGAAACAGCTTGTAAAAAACTGTTGGCCAACGTGATCATGGAGTCTTATACCTTTTCTCTTCATTCGGCTGAATAACTTAGAATGCTTTACCTCGTGCCCACCCCAATCGGTAACCTTGAAGACATTACCCTGCGGGCCATCAGGATATTAAAAGAGGTAGATCTAATTTTGGCTGAAGATACTCGAACCTCCCGTAGATTGTTGGATCACCACGGTATTGCAACGCCTTTACGAGCCCATCATGCCCACAACGAGCATGTGGCAGCCAATGGTCTGATCAACGAATTGCAAGCCGGAAGAACAATGGCCTTGGTTTCCGATGCCGGTACGCCAGGTATATCTGACCCCGGTTTTTTGCTGGTAAGGGAATGTGTTCGATATGGCATCAAAATCGAGTGTTTACCCGGCCCGGCGGCATTGATACCCGCATTGGTTATTTCCGGACTTCCCTGTGATCGGTTTCATTTCGAAGGTTTTTTACCCCATAAAAAAGGCCGACAAACCCGGATCGCTTACTTGGCTTCCCTTCCCAATACTTTTGCCCTTTACGAATCGCCCCATCGTTTGGTGAAGTGTTTGGAACAGCTACTGAATGCTTGTGGCGGAGAAAGGGCAGCCTGCGTATGCCGCGAATTGACCAAGCTATTTGAAGAAGCACAACGGGATTCTCTGGCCAAATTACTGGAACATTATCAAAAACATCCGGAAAAGGTAAAAGGCGAGATTGTGATAGTTGTAGGAGGGAAAGAAGAAAAATCCCCAAACGAAGAAAAATCTTACAACAAGAAGGGCGACAGATAGCATTTTACCCTGTCGCCCTTTTGAAATATATGACATCTAAGTAATGACTCAATCACTTTGCGGTACCCGTCAACAATTGCTTGGCACGCTCGCTACCCCGATCAGCTGCTTCTTGCCAATCGTTGCGAAAATCTGCAATCCCTGCTTTTTGACGGGCAATTCCGCGGTACAAAAAAGGATCGGCATTAGGTAGCTCGTCTTTTTTGCATTCCAGCATGTTTACCACCTTGTCAAAAGCAGCTATAGCTTCGTTCAATTTATTTTGCGCCAATAAAGTACGTCCGTAATTAAAATAAGCGCGACGCTGCCAAACGTGGTTGGGATCTTCCATCTTGAATGGTCGATTGGTAACCAATTTGAACTCAAAATTCGCTTTATCGTATTCTTGCATTTCCAGGTGACACTCCCCTTTCATCCGCCGTGCTTTCCAGTGGATGGTTTGGTGAGGGATGGAAGTTTTTACAGCCATATCGAGATCAGCCGAAGCAGCAACAAAGTTTTGTTGCCGGAAATGAATGATTGATCGCCCGATGTAGGCATCAGGGCTATTGGGATTGATATCAATGCTCTTTGAAAAATCATAAAGCGCATCTTCAATATTCCCCAAGGTATAGTTAACATAACCACGGCGTTCGTAAGCCAAAGCGTGGCGTTCAAATTTTTCAATGGCTACACTCAAAGCTTCTCTAGCTTCCCCTTGCTTCCCCTCAATGATCAATTCGCGGCCTTTCAAGAAAGAACGAACTGCGGTTTTATCACCTTGAGGTTCTACGCAGGAGTAAGACATGCACACGCTGTTCTCCAATTTCCAGACGCTAACACTACCAGCAACTGAATACTGAGCCAATGTTTCCAAAAGACTTACCGTATTGCGGTACGTTCGGTCACCAGCATTGGCGATTACCCTTGGTACATCAAGCGTATAATTCTCTTCAAAAAATAGCTCTTCCGGCTTGATCAGCAAAACGTCGTACTTGTAATAAGTCTCTACCCGTTGCTGAAAAATTTGCAAAGCCTTATCAAAGCTCCTGGGGCCAAATTCCAAATGGCCTGACAGGATGATTCTAAAATTCATGCTGCTGATTTTAAAAAATTCCCCCTAAAAATTGCTTACTGAATCCCGATATACAAAAAATAAAAATGTGTCTTTTCCTTCTGGTGGTAGTTGTCTCTAGATTGCAAACAAGTTCTAAATGTCCATTGGGTCGTTGTAATCGTAAATATACAGGCATTTTAGCGCCTAAACGTAATGTATGTTCTGGGCAAGCTCTACTCTTGCAACAAAAGTAGGATATCGTTCTGCATGATTTTTTTGCAACAGACAAGAAGGCCTAATCTGCTCAATACAGCTCATGTCAATGCAAAAAGTGTGCTATAATCTCAATGATAAAAGGATGTTTCCGTCGTTTCCTGCTACTAATAGCCCTAGGGAGGCTATTTTCTTATTTCACTAACAAAAAAGCTTGTTCTTTTTTCAGCGACGGAATACAAAGATGGAGTTTTTGATTTAAAAATCCAAATTCTTCTGTCAACTGGTTGCAAAGTTTTTTCAAAAAACAACAAGCTTAAAAAAAAGAATTTCGCGAATACTCGTCTTTCTTATGTTACGCAAGTTTGATTAGAAGGTTTCAAAAAGGATGACCTGTGAAAAGGTAAATTTTAAAAATTAAATTTTGTTTGGCCCGTTTGATCTATTTCTCCAATTTCCCACTGCTTTTTTAGGCCCAAACTTTACAGCCCTCCGTGCAATTGGTACAGATATCAATCTGATCACGGCCTGTTAGCAGTTTTTTACGAAAACCTTGATAAGTGGTTCCATGCCACACCTTGCTAAACGACTGCTCTTTCAAGCTACCTAGGGGATGGGTCACATCTTTATCAAAACAGCAAGGCGCTACTATGCCATCCCAAGTAATGACGCAGGAATGCCAAAGTTTCCAACAATGATTAAGGAGCCGGTTCTTAAATCGATATGTCCCATCGGATTGTAGGGCATATCGGGAGTATTTTTCATCAAGCGGAATCAAAGGATTTCCATGTTTGTAGTCGTAAATCTGCGCGGTTTTCAATTTCACCTCATCAACACCAATGGATTTTGCCAAATCATAGATCGCCGGAATCTGTGCTTCATTGGGGCGAACCACCAAAAACTGAAAAATAAGGTGCGGAGTAGCCGAACCCAATTCCTTTTTCCATTTCACCACATTGCGGGCGCCTTCGAGCACCGTTTCTAATTTCCCTCCGATACGGTATTGTTCATATACTTCTTGCGTAACTCCATCCACCGAGATGATCAAACGATCCAAACCCGACTCAACCGTCCGCCTAGCATTATCGGAATTGAGAAAGTGCCCGTTAGTAGATGTGATGGTATAGATGCCTTTGGAGCGAGCATAAGTCACCATGTCCAAAAAATCTGGATTGATATAAGGCTCTCCCTGAAAGTAAAAAATGAGGTACACCAAATCATGGTATACTTCCTCAAGGGTACGGCGAAAAAAATCGCTCTTCAAATTGCCGGTTGCTCTCGAAAAAGAACGCAATCCACTCGGACATTCTGGGCAACGCAAATTACAAGCCGTGGTCGGTTCAAAAGAAATGGTAAAAGGCAAACCCCACTGAACAGGTCGTTTCAGCTGTCGCGTAACGTAATAAGAGGCCAATACTTTACCCATATTCCAAAGTCGGCGCAAAGTAAGTTTTGACAAAAAATTGCGGGCGTCTTTGGTATAAAACAGCATAACGGTAGGGTCTTAATGTTTGTCCAAATCAGTTGGTTGATCAAAAGTTGCTGGTTCGTCGATCTTGGTTACTTTTACTTCGGTACGGCGATTGTATTGGTGCTCGGCCTCGGTGCAGTTGACGTCGTCGGTGCATTTGTTGCGCAATTCGGTTTCTCCATACCCAACTGCTTTGATTCGATGGGCGGCAATACCTTGCTGGATCAAGAAATTCCGTGCCGACTCGGCGCGCCTTAAGGACAACTGGAGGTTATAAGTACTGGCCCCACGCGAATCAGTATGCGCACCCAATTCCACTTCCATACTGGAGTATTTTTTCATTAAAGCCACTAATGATTCCAAGTCGTGGGCATCGCCCGTTCGGATGTTGGATTTATTGAAATCGTA
>JBBRGN010000146.1:0-12123 GCA_038240665.1 Chitinophagales bacterium
GAAACGACTCCAGTAAGTGGGTGCGCCGGCCAAACTGCCAGCGCCTAAACTAGAAAAAATATGCCGTTGGCCGGCTTCGGTTACTACCGTGTGGCCCGCTTGTTGTCCGCCGGAAAAACGCAGCACCAAGGGCTTATTGGCTTGCCGACAAAGGTAATCGGTGGTCAATCCTTTGCCTTCGTCGCCGTAGCCTAATCCAATGACGATTTGAGTTTTCATGTTAATTGAGTTGAATAACTGGCGTCCTGACATTGCAGGACACCAGTTTTAAAAGCGATTTAAAGCAGGTCTTACAATTTCATCACTCCGCTGTCGATACCCGTTTTTCTAACCGCAGTATCGACCTTCATCAAAGCATTTTTGATGGAAAAGGCTGTAGCTGTATCAAATTCGGCGGCGATTTTATCCAAGTTAGCACCATTAATTACCGCTACCGTGGTGGCAATCAACTCGGCAAGTGCCCGGTGATTGTCCAAAATCAAGGTGCGCTCGCCCAGCATTTTTTTCCAGTAACTTATTACTTCGGGATTGTCTTTGTAACCCGTTTCATTGATGTGGATGTGAAATACATGGTACATACGCTGGGCTTGAGCCAATACCTGGGTGTCGGTAATGGGGTCGGTTTGAGTGTAGCCCATCAGGTCTTTTAATCGACTCGCTGCTATGGAATCCCAGTTTTTTTCATCTCCGATCGTAAAGAGAAAACCTTTGCGGCCTCTTTTTTCAAAACAATCAATGCTGGTATGCCTACCGGCAATTAACCAGGCCAGGAGGTAGGATTCCATGTTTTGACCGCCGCCACCGCCTTCGATGTAGACTTTCGACAAACACTCGTTCATTTCCTCGGCGCCAGATTCAAACTGACCTACTTGCAAGGGTGCCTGATCGGTGTAGTGGTCGCCAATGGCCGAAAACATGACTTGCGGATCTTCCACGCCATGCGCCAGCAAGGTGTCCATCAAAGAGCCTAATTTATGGCGGATCAGCATTTCGGGGATTTCGCCCATCGAGCCAGTCACATCTAAAAAGACCGCTATGGCCAATGAATTGGGGTGAGCAAGGGAGTCGCGGCTTTCGCGAAAGACAAGACCGTGAGGGTTCATCACGGAATTCATCCCGTTGCTAAAAATTTCGTCGCTTGATTTGTCGGTATACGTGCTTTTCAAGTGAGAATAAGCATCGCTTGACCATCTGGTGTAGCCCATAGTTTTAGTTTTTTTAAAGATTTAAGGGTAAAAAGTTTTTCGAAAAATGTGTTTTCAAAAGCTTTCGGTACTGATCGTAGCATTCAAAAGCGTCGGTGTGAGAAGTCAGTAAAAAATCGATGAATGCTGCTAAATGTGTTTTTTTCAGCTTCATCCCCAGACCTGATGGATCACCTAAAATTGTAGCTATGCTGCGTTTGCAAAGTTCAATGTCCACATTTGGCGTGGCCATTTTATTGACAAAAAGGGCATCAGGATACCAGTTCCGGTATTTCGCAGCGATCGTTTTTACGGTTCCTCCACGAGGTGTTAGGTGGTAAAAAGAGCTTAGGACAATGCCGTGCGTTTCGGGGATCAACAAAACACTTTCGGGGTTGATGCCGCAGTGTGTACAGCCTTCTTGCGCCAGCCAAGTACTGAATTCCAATAAGCGCGACATGATCCAATTGGCATGTCCCTGGGTAAGCGTCAAACCACTGAGCGGTACTGCGCGGTGATGGAGCTCAACCAGAAGCGACCCTCCGTCAAGCGTCATGGACTCGGGGAGGTAGCGCTTAAAATGTTGGGCAGCTGGGCTCTTCAAACTTTTCAAGTAGCCGTAGTTGCGGTACGATTGGAGCAATAGCGCCGGTTCGCCAACCCCGGTTACGGTTTTGTTTCGCACCTGTACCTCCCCCGCATCATCGTTGTAGCGGTAACCTTTTTCCCAGTTCTCTTTGAACCCATTTAAGCGCGCAAAAGCGGCCGCAGCACCTGGGATTGCACACACATCAGGGTGTAGTATTTTCGCTAGTTCTCCGTATTGTTTTTTCCATTCCGAGAAATCCAATACTTCGCCCAAACTGGCGGCATTGTTGATCTTATCGATGAATTCCTGTGGTTTCATTTACTTAGTTTTGTTTTTAAACTAACCTCCGATAATTCAAATATACCAATACTTAGTTTAAAAACAAAACTAAGTTGGAGGTATTCGATGAAGCGAAGGAAATGATCGAGGAATGAAAAGAAATAAGCGATGAAAAGGAACGAATCAGACTTGTGTGCAGGTTCAATTAAAGGAGTCAAAAGCGGGTATCTACTAAGGGATGATGTTTTGCCGATCAGAGCATACGCAGGAATGCACCTGCCCTAGAATCAAGCTACTATTATTAAACGTCGGTTGTGACTTCTATTTTTATCCCCAGCACTGCCAGTCGCGTAGCGACGATACATCTTATAGCGGTGGGTTTCAACCCGCTGATAAATACGTAGATTTTGGGTTCGGGTGCTCTAGGCACGGTACATATGATGCAAGATGTGTCGTACCTACGGCACTCCAAATACGTGGCTAACCTCAAATCGGCGGGTTGAAATCCGCCGCTACAATATCTATCATCGCTACGCGATTTTGGCGTACCACGGGATCACCAATTTCTGAAGTAACCTAATAATCCCAATAGTGACCCCAGAGAGGTCTAACGTTTGTAGAAATTGACCCGTTGGTACATGTTAGTGACCTCGGAGAGGTCTAACGTTTGTAGAAATTGGCCCCTTGGTACATGTTTTTGACCTCGGAGAGGTCTAACGTTTGTAGAAATTGGCCCCTTGGTACATGTTAGTGACCTCGGAGAGGTCTAACGTTTGTAGAAATTGACCCGTTGGTACATGTTTTTTACCTCGGAGAGGTCTAACGTTTGTAGAAATTGGCCCTTTGGTACATGTTAGTGACCTCGGAGAGGTCTAACGTTTGTAATATACACCCAACACGCAAATCTTAGACCTCTCCGAGGTCAGTAGTAATTACTTGCGTTTGCCCTAGTTGCCGATACTTTAACATTATTCAAGCCCAACTTTATTATCTTTGCATCGACTTTGGTTTTCCTGTAGGAAATTAATAGGGAACCCTGTGAAAATCAGGGACTGTACCCGCAGCTGTAAGTCCAAGGAGCATCCGCTCCAATTTTTGGTCTCCTTTTGGTCACTGTCCGCAAATACGCAGGATGGGAAGACCGGCCAAAAATGGACAAGTCAGAAGACCTGCCAAGCTCACATATCACTACTGCTTTCGGGCTAAAAGCGGGTAGGTTAAGGTACATCATATGCTCTTGGCAGCTTTGGCTTGTCATTGTATTTGTAGTTGGTTTTATGGTCTTTTTTAAAGATTACCTAAAATCCAACTAGGCGATTTTCGTCTTTTAGTATCCTCAACACTGCTCTCCTTTGCGCCCAAAAGCAGGTAAGACCTGGTTATGGCGTTCAAGCGATGGATTTTTTTGCTGTTTTTACTATTTACTTGTTTTGAGTTGTCTGCTCAAAATAGGCTTGACTCTACGCAGCATTTACCCAGCGTGCAGATCTCGGCTACCCGGCTGCAATTCTCGCAATGGGGCATGAGCATCGAAAAAATGGACACCCTGCAAAGTCAGGTTTTTGGCGCAGCCAGTGTCGCTGATTGGTTGTCGAATGCCTCCCAAGCTTTTATCAAAAATTATGGTCCTGGCCGCTTGGCTACCTCGGCAGTTCGGGGTAGCAATGCTTCACAGACGGCGGTTTTGTGGAATGGTTTCAATATTCAAAGCCAAATGCTGGGACAAACGGATTTGTCTCTTTTGCCCATAGCCCTAATGGATGAAGCCAGGTTAGAGCTAGGTTCCAGCAGTATCCTTTGGGGCAGCGGCGCTATTGGCGGGGTCGTTCAGCTCAATAATAAAAGTACTGCTCAGGATCACAAAGGGTGGCAGATTGGCACTCAGGGTGGCATCGGCAGTTTTGGCAATCGCTATCTACAAGGAAAAATACAATACCATCGGCAAGGTTGGACTACTGCGCTGCGGGGCAGCAGCAATGGAAGTCTCAACAATTTCTCTTACCAAGATTTTTTTGGTGAAAAAAAGCGCTTGGATCACAGCCAACTGGGTCAAGGGAGCCTGATGTGGGAAAATTATTGGCAAACGCGGCGCAGCACCCTGGCGTGGCATACTTGGTACCAAAGCGCCAACCGCGAAATCCCTCCTACGATGGTGCAACAAACCAGTCAAGCCAAACAATTCGATGCTGCGCTGCGCAGCATGGTTGATGCAAAAAGTTATCAAAACTGGGGAAAGCTCAACCTGCGGGGTGCCTTGTTTCGAGAGCGACTTGATTATCAAGACATTTTGGCGCAGCTTGATTCAAAAAGTTTGGCTTGGACGGCCATTGGTGAAACAATTTTTGAAACCCTCCCCTACTCTTGGGGACATGGGCAAATGGGTTTTCACCATACCAGTGTGTGGGCTACTTCCACCAATTACGAGGGACAAATTCAGCAACACCGCAATGCTTTTTTTGCGCAATTCGAGCCACACATTTTTCAAAAAAACTGGCACAGCTTATTCCAATTGCGACAAGAATGGGTTGATGGCCGTCGGTTGCCTTTGCTTCCGGGACTGCGCCTCCAAGGGCAATTTCGTGCCTCCCAAATCCACGCCTCCCTCAATCGCAATTACCGGATCCCAACCCTCAACGACCTGCACTGGAATCCGGGAGGCAATCCCGAATTGCGTCCAGAACAAGGATGGAGTGGCGAATTAGGATGGAGTAAGGAGAAAAAATTGGCGCGCTCCGCTTGGAAATACGGGATTACCAGGTATGATCGCCTCATCCATGATTGGATTTTGTGGTTACCGGGATCAGGCTATTGGTCGCCGATCAATGTTCAACAGATATGGAGTCGAGGACTGGAGACAAAATTTGGTTTTCAACACCAGGCAGAGCAATGGAACTGGGGTATAAATGGGAGTTACGATTATGTGCGCTCAACCGTGAAGCAAAGCAATCAACCCAATGATGCCAGCGTAGGGCAACAGCTTATTTATGTACCCCAACATAAGGCTTTGCTACAAGCGCGATTGCAGTGGGGCGCTTGGTCGGGCTGGTACGCTCAAAACCTGATCGGTTCAGTAGCTACCCTACCCGATCATTCGGAAAAATTGAAAGCTTATACCTTGGGGGATTTTTTTTGGAGTTGGCAAAAAAAGGCCGACGTTCAAAAATGGAGTACACAGATCAGCTTTAATGTGCACAATGTTTGGAATGCCACTTATCAATCGGTGGTCAGTAGACCGATGCCAGGCAGATCCTTTATGCTTAATGTAAAAATTATGATGAAGTAAAAAATGTAGCACGAGGCAGTCATTCCTAAGTACTTCTATATCAAAACATAAAATATTAAACCATGCAGTTTATTAAACGTTTTACTTACTTATTATTGGGATTATTGAGTCTTTGCGCAGCATCGGCTCTAACCGGCCAGACGGTCACTTTCGAAGAATTTACCTTGCCTCCTTCTGGCGTAATCAGCGGCAGCGATCTAAAGGGCGGTTTTTCTACTCCACAGGCCTTTTTTCCCAATCAGTACACCATCGGCTACGTCAGCTATTGGTCGGGAGGCTGGGCAATTTCCAGCAAAAGCGATTCGCTGAATCCGAGTTATGAAAACCTGTACACCGCCAGACCAGGCAAAGGTGCGAACGGCAGCAAAAACTATGGGGTAGGCCAACAGGAATCCGTTATCCAAACCCGCACTTTCCGCAAAACCGACTTATTCAGCCAGATCTACATCACCAATACTTCCTACGCCTATTTTAGCATGAAAGAAGGTGATCAGTTTGCTAAAAAATTTGGAGGAAAAACCGGCAACGACCCTGATTTTTTTAGACTTACCATCAAAGGCTACAAGAAAGGGAAGTTGAGTACCGACAGCGTGAATTTTTATTTAGCCGATTTTCGTTTCCCCGACAACGCCAAAGATTACCTCATCAAAGACTGGACAAAGGTGGATCTGCGCTCGCTGCAATCACCCGATAGCTTGTATTTTGTACTCGCTTCGAGTGATGTGGGCGAATTTGGGATCAACACCCCTTTGTTTTTTGCCATTGATGATGTGGCGGTAAGCAAGGATCTGGTGGCCACTACCGATATCGCGCCCAACCCAGGTTTTCAAGTGTATCCCAATCCTTTTTCTTCAACGGTGAACATCCGTTGGCCGGATCAAGGCAATCAACAAGGTATTTGGCAATTACTGGACAGTGCGGGCAAAGTGCTGTGGGAAGATAAGTCCGCTGCCCAAGCATCCATTGAACACTTCAATAAGTTTCCCAATGGCGTTTACTGGCTTCGCTGGTCGGATGGGGTAGAATCCAATGTCCAAAAAATCATCAAAGTAGCACAAGAATGAAGTTAAACCGCAACCTATTGCACCTGCTCTTGAAACATATGTTGGCAAAAAATAGCGTCCTATTGTTTTTTTTCTGCCTCTCCGTCTGCCTACATGCGCAATACGCGCCTGGGCCAGGTCAAACGGGTACGACAGCTATCCCCGCCGAAAGTGCAGCATTTGTGGCTTGGGCAAGCGGGTGCGAAGTCAAGTTAGGTTTGCGTGATATTTCCCAACCGGATTCAGGGTACGCCAGCGCTGGCAATAGCGCAGCGGCCCTGGGCCCGGCCAAACTCAATGGGACTTTAAGTCTGGGTGACGGAGGTCAGGCCACCTTGATCTTTGATCGCCCCATCCGCAATGGAGCAGGCTGGGATTTTGCGGTATTCGAAAATGGTTTTGCAGTCAATGGGAAATACTTTCTGGAATTGGCTTTTGTAGAGGTAAGCTCCGATGGCCGCAATTTTGTGCGTTTCCCCGCTAGCTCTTTGACCGATACGATTCAGCAAGTGGCGCCATTTGGCCTAATGGATCCCCAAAAAATCAACAACTTGGCGGGTAAATATCCCTTCGGTTTGGGTACGCCATTTGAGTTAGAAGAACTGCGTGGCATGCCGGGTTTGGATTTGGAAAAAATCACCCATGTCCGGATCATCGATGTGGTGGGATCGATGGATGCTAAGTATGCACTTCGGGATCATGCAGGTCAAAAAATAAACGATCCTTGGCCCACGCCCTTTCCCAGCAGTGGTTTTGACTTGGATGCCGTAGGGGTGATCAACCAGCAGCTGACAACGGGATTAGGAGAAGTGGAGAATTCTCGTTTACGCTTATACCCAAGTCCAGCCAATGAAATCGTTCGCATCGAAAACGGCAATACAAACACTGAAACGATATCGATCGACATTATTGATAACTTGGGAAAAATTTGGTGGCGGGGTGTCCATCTTTCCCTGCCCATCAATATCCCGCTTGTAAATTTCGAATCAGGGATGTACATAGTTAAAACCAATCTAGGAATGGTGCTACCGCTGATCATCCAAAAATAAAAGCCATGAAACAACTTAAATCGTACATCGGTTATTTTCTACGCTGTAGCTTTTTGCTGGCTGGAATTTGGAGCTGTAAAAAAGAAACGCTAGCAACCAATGGCCGTTTTTCGCTGACCCAAAGTGCGCTGATCCTCAACGAAGGCACCTTTAACTATGGCAATGCTACAATTTACTTGTACGACTTAGCCACGAAAAAGATCTCGATTAACCCTTTTTTAGAACAAAACAGTCAATTCCTAGGCGATGTGTTGCAAAGCGCGCAGTTTCAAAAAGGTGCCGCAGCCGATGGAGGTAATCTACTCTACCTGGTACTCAATAATTCGAACCGCATTGAGGTCGTCGAGGATGGCACTTTTCTTTCTGCGGGGACTATAAAAGACCTCAAATCACCGCGGTACCTAATTTTTACTGGTCCACAATCTACTAAAGCTTACGTCAGCGATCTTTACGCCAATGCCGTACACATTGTAGACACGAAAAAGTTAATCCGTACGGGTTCAATCTCTCTACCTGGATGGACGGAAGAAATGGCACTCACCCCTGAAGGTGTCTGGGTAACCAACCGCTACAGCAATTGGATCTATCTGATCAACACGCAAACCGATCGTTTGCAGGACAGCATCAAATTGGGTTATGGTTCCGCTTCGATCGCGCTTGATAAGCAAGGGATGTGCTGGGTCTATTGTGCCGGCGATTTTTCTACAAAAAAACGAGCGGGTATTTATCAATTTAATCCCAGCACGCGACAGGTGTTAAAATCATTGGTATTTACTGGCAATCTGACACAAAACATCTACCCGCACTTAAAATTCAATCCAACTAAAGATACCCTGTATTATCTCAATGGTGGCATCAATGCATTGCCCATCAACGCTACTGAATTGCCAACTTTGGGCGTAGTGAATAGTGGAGGGAGAAATTTTTATGCTTTTGGCATCAACTTTAGAGATGGTCATATTTGGGTGTGCGATGCACGGGATTTTTTGCAACGCGGCTTGGTAGAGGAATACACGCCCAAAGGACAATTGCTACAAAGTTTTCAAGCCGGGGTGAATCCAAATGCGGTTGAATTTTTTCAATAGCTACAAACTTAACCCACGCTTAATACGTTTTTGGCAAAATACCTGCATTTTTGTAACTTAAACAGTCTGCAAATGGAGCAAGGAAGTATTGCCAAGGGTTATGTGTTTGAGATGGAAGGGGGTAATAAGACCTATACGCCAGAAAAAAAAGGCATCCCCGGCGTGTTGGTCACCAACCAGCGCCAAGTAGTGGTAACCGATGCGCATGGGTATTTTGAACTTCCTATTTTTGGTGATTGCGCCATTTGTATTACCAAGCCTGATGGTTTTTCTCTGCCTCTAAATGCTTGGAATCAAGCCCAGTTTTACTACATCCACCGCCCCTTAGGAACCCCTCGCGATTTACAATTGGAATATCCTGCCTTTGAATCCACTGGTTCTCTTCCTGATTTTTTATATTTTCCATTGCAAAAAGAGGAAACTCAAATGGAATTTTCCGCCATTATGATGGGCGATGTACAACCCTTTGGCGAGCAGGAAATCAATTACTTCAAAAAGCTGCTACTCCCGGATCTACAAGCGCAAAACGTGGATTTCTTTGTACCCTTGGGCGACCTAGCTTGGGATTTATTGGAAGCTCATCCGCCAGTACGCGAGGCACTCCAACAAGTGGGTTTGCCTTATTATCCGGTATTGGGCAACCACGATATCAATTTAAAAAGTCCGCAGCCGTTTTACGCGCGGGAAACCTATCAACATTACTTTGGTCCTACCTATTATTCCTTTGATTATGGTCAAGTTCATTTTATAGTTTTGGACGATATTGGCTACGAAGGCTGGGATGTTGAAATGGATGAAAAAGGGTCTACTACCGGATTTTTGGATCCCAATGTTTTGCTCTGGTTGCGCAATGATCTGGCGCATACGCCACCGGATCGCCTGATTTTTTTCCTGTCGCATATTCCTATTTTTTCCAAAACAGCGGCACACAACAACTATCGCAACATCACCAACCGCGAACGTTTGTTTGAGTTGGTGGAAAATCGCCCCCTACTTTTCTCCGTCGCCGGACATACCCATTGCATTGAGCACGTCAACCTACGCGATGGCGGCTGGCATGGCAAAGCCGAATTCAAATCAATGGTAGCCGGCGCTGCCTGTGGCGCTTGGTGGACTGGCCCGATCCAATCCGACGGATTGCCCATCCGCATGGCGATGGATGGCGCGCCCAATGGTTTTTTTGTGTTCCATTTTTCGGGAACCTCTTTTCATTATACCTTTCATGCAGCTGGCACTCCCGATGCTCCAGCCATAGCGATTCGCAAACCACCGGGGCAAATTGATTTCAACGGGGTTACCGATCATACCATTTTGGTCAATTTGTTCTATTTAGAATCTGAAATTCCCGTTTTTTACCGCCTCAATGAGGGGCCGCTGCATCCACTTACGCCCATTATGGGGGATGATCCATATGTCGTCGAGTTTTTGAAAAAAAATCAAGACAGCTATCCCGAATGGATGTTGGCCCGGCGTACTTCCCACCTTTGGCAAGGTGAATTGCCTAAAGATTTACCTGCTGGGGAATATGTTTTGGAAATAGTAGCGAAGGATCAAAATGGAAAAAAATTGTCGGAAAAATTAAATTTTGCCGTGGTTTCCAAGAAGAAAACCACGGCATATTAGCGACGAAAAAAGGCACGAGTGCACCTGTAAACGATATGTTTTTTTTCAAAAAGGAACAATCAACTTCAAAGCCATATTCCTTCCCATGTTGTAAATCCCCAATCTACCATTGGGCGATGCACTAAATTCTTCAAAATACTTCAATCTGCTCAAGTGATCTTGAAAAGACACATCGAAAACGTTATTGACCATAAAGTAGACATTAAATAAGGTCGCTCTTTTTTTGCCTTTTATTGCAGTTCCTACCCCTAAATTGATCAAAGTATAACCAAGAGTGGGGGTTTCGGTATTTTCGTTGTTGTAAACTCGATTTTGCGTAGCGGTATAATTAATTTGCGCCTTGACAAAGGTATTGAAAAAAAGTTTTCCTGGCATCATGATGTCATAGCGGAGTTCTCCATTGTAGCGCAAAGGCGGCATAAAGGGGACGTAACGATTGTGCTCATTTTTTTCATTGCCTTTAAAACTGTGGTTGTTTCCATAGATAACCGAAAAAGTATTTTCCAGATGCAGCCGTTGGATGGGATGAAAATCCAGGTTGGCCTCCATTCCATACAACAGCACGTTTCCTTGCTGATATTTAAACGTAGGATATTCAATGCTTCCGCTGGTGCTTAGGGAGTCCGTTCCTTGGGCATTCAACAAACGCGTATTAAAAATATACTGGCTGACTTGGTTGACAAAAAAACTTGCACCTGCATTCACCGATTTAGAAGAATAAGCAATCCCCAGATCTCCCTGTAGACTAAATTCAGGTTTAAAATTATCGTTTCCAAGCTGAAAAAAACCTGTTCCGGGATGTACGCCGTTTGCCGTAATTTCGGAAACATTCGGCGCGCGGTAGCCACGCGAAAAGTTGGCTTTTAAAGTCCAATTTTTATTGACCAAGTAAGCCAAGCCAATACTCATCGACACTCCATTGAATTGGGTATTAAAGGCTGAAAAAGGTTTTTCGGCATTTACCGTTTCTGCACCGTTTACTGCTTGTTCAAAGCCGGTGTTTGGATTTTGTTTCGTGTATAAATCCTGACTAGAAAAATGACGGTAATCATAACGTACACCGCCGGAAACATCCAACTTGCCAAAGTCTTTTTTTACAGATAAAAAACCGCCGAGGTCAAACTGGCTAAAAGATGGAATCACAAATTCCGTTCCAGCGCTGACGTCATTGGTTTGGGAGATGCCATTTATGCCCATAGCCACCGCCCAGCGATGGACTTCAGGCAAAAAATACTTTACATCATAGTTAATGGTGTTGAGTTGTAAATACAGTCCTGGCGTCAATTGGTTCGGAGCTTCTGGGTGACTATACTCCCGGCGTACGCTTTTTTGCCAGCCAAAATTCACACTCAAGCGGCTGTTGCCAAAAAAGAACATGTTTTTCAAAAAAGCCCGGTAATGCTGTACACGTTGATGGATCACCCCAATGCGGTACGATTTAAGATCCTGCTCGCTTACGATGGGTCTTATTGAATCTGCTTCGGTAACCTGTTGGGTAAACTTTCTGGATAAAGAATCTCGGCTTCCATCGGGTATTTCCTGCAAGTTGTCGTAGAGGGTAACATTCAAATCGGTAAAACCCCATTTTTTGTGGACGCCAATAAACACATTGGCTGAGGTTTCATCGAATCCGGTATTGTACACCCGCCCATCAACCGCGTTTTGAAAATCTGCTGCTTTCCTTTTTGATGCCCTTCCTCCCCACTCGATGCCATTTTTATTACCGGTTAAAAACAAAGAAGCCCCCAACATGCCATTGTTGCTTTGGTATTCGGTAGTGGCATTCCCCGACATTTTATCTACATGACTGGGCGGATTGGGAATTAAATTGACTACGCCAGCTAAGGCATCCGAACCGTACATCAAACTAGCCGGCCCTTTAATCACTTCTACTTTTTCAATCAGGTATTTATCGACCTCAATGCCGTGTTCATCGCCCCACTGCTGGCCTTCCTGTCGCACGCCATCAAACAAGGTTAAAATTCGAT
>JBBRGN010000147.1:0-12108 GCA_038240665.1 Chitinophagales bacterium
CGCAATTTTATTTTGTCATCAATGCGGCAGCTTATCCAGATACATTTTTTCATATTCTTCAACGTACCCGCCGACAAACGTTGGATGCAATTTTGCAACAAACGGGGAATTGGCCGGCGGTAAGTGCTTATTATATTGGGCTACGCAACCTGGATCAGACGCTGCGTCTACTACCTGATAGCCTGCGTGGCGAACCAAGCGTACAGACGCAGCGAGGCATCCAAGATCTTCAGGTCAGTGCGCTCTTGCCATTGATTGAAAAAAGACTGGAACATGTGCAGCATGCTATGTCAGCAGATCCTCGACTTTTTGCCAGTTTGGAACATCTCTGGAAAGAATTGAAAAAATCTTTTGCGGATTTAAAAAATCAACCCAAGCGTTACTTACTTTATATTCCGAGTTTTAAATGGTTTGGGTTAGACAATCAATACCACGCCTGGGTAATGGGTTGTTTGCATGGCGATTTAGGAATTTCTTACATTGATGGACAACCAGTGAGCGATAAAATCAGGGCAGCGTTGACTTGGACGTTGCTGATCAACGTTTTTGCCCTTGTATTTGCTTATGTTTTTGCCATACCCTTGGGCGTTTATGCCGCCCGGAAAAAAGACCAATGGCAAGATCGCGTGCTTGGTTTTTTTCTGTTTGCCCTTTTTGCATTACCGGCTTTTTGGGTAGCGATTATGTTATTGGTGTTGTTTACTACGCCCGAGTTTGGGATGCAATTTTTTACAGTAACCGGAATCAGCGACTTGGCCGATGATGCAACGCTTGGCGAACGCCTCGCGGCCAATGTACGGCATTTGATCCTTCCAGTAATCTGTTTGACTTATGGCTTTATGGCCTATATCGCTCGCCAGATGCGGGGAGCGATGTTACAGGTTTTGGATCAAGATTACATTCGTACTGCTCGTGCTAAAGGTTTGCCGGAACGGAAAGTCATTTGGCAACATGCGTTTCAAAATGCCCTTTTTCCGATGATTACCTTGTTTGGTGCGATCTTCCCGGCAATGTTGGCCGGTTCAATATTGGTGGAATCCATATTTAATGTACCAGGGATGGGAAAAATGGCGGTTGGCGCCATCAGTCAACATGATTGGCCAATGGTATATGCGATTCTGATGATTGGCGCTTTGTTGACTATGTTGGGGATTTTGTTGGCGGATATTTTGTACGCCATCGTTGATCCCCGAATTCGCTTAAAACATTAATAAACATCACGGAGCCAAAAAATATGAGCAGTACCCTCACTTACCAACAAGCTGTATGGCAGCGATTTTTGCGACAACGATCGGCTCGTTGGGCGATAAGGGGGCTGTTTTTTGCTTTGTTCATTGCATTAATGGCCGATTTTTTGGCCAACGATAAACCCTTGTTTTGCCAGATCAATGGTAAAACTTACTTTCCAGTCATTCAATCGTATGCCGTACAATTGGGGTGGAGTCATTGGGATACTCCTATTGCTACGGGCGAGTGGAGCGAGCAACAGTATACCAAGGTCTGGTATCCATTGATTCCTTATTCCAATACCAGCATTGATCACCACAATCTGAGCACGGTCAGTCCGCTTGAGCACCAGGAGATTGCTTCGTGGCGATTCCGACATTGGCTGGGTACCGATGTGGCTGGTCATGATGTAACCGCTGCCTTGATTCATGGTGTCCGAACTGCCCT
The DNA here is from genome assembly GCA_038240665.1 of Chitinophagales bacterium. Lineage (GTDB taxonomy): Bacteria > Bacteroidota > Bacteroidia > Chitinophagales > Saprospiraceae > Haliscomenobacter. Next base: position 1,675 of record JBBRGN010000147.1, read on the forward strand.
GTCAGCGGGGTTGATTGCCATGTTGGTCGCCTCTTTGATTGGTATTTTTTTAGGTGCCTTGGCGGGGTATTATGGCGATGATCAACTTTTTTGGAGTCGCGGCCAAGTATTTTTCAATCTGCTGTTTTTTCCTTTGGGATTGTTTTATGGTTTTGGAACGCCCCATTCGCCTGCGGATGCCCCATTGGGAATTGTTGGGGTTAGCTTAGGCATAATTTGGCTTTTGGTTTTTATTTTTTTAGGTAATCTTTTGGCTATTGGTTTGCAAAAAACACCTTGGCTAAATAAAAAAATGAGGATACCGATCGATAGTTTGGTCAATCGACTTATCGAAATTTTTGATAGCATTCCGACCATGTTGTTGATTATTTCCATGGCAGCCATTTTAGCGCAGCCCAACATATTTTACGCTATGGCCATCATTGGATTAATCAGCTGGACCGGAATAGCCCGCTTGTTGAGAGCTGAAATGCTAAAAGTCCGACAACAACAATACATAGAAGCAGCGCAAGCTTTAGGTTACAGTCATGGACGCATCATTTTTCGCCATGCTATACCAAATGCCCTGCCTCCTGTACTTATTGCCATTGCTTTTGGTATGGCTTCAGCTATATTGATCGAAGCCTCCCTTTCCGTACTGGGAATTGGCGTTGCTGCCGACGCAGTTACCTGGGGTGCACTACTACGACAAGTTTCCCTTACCTACAACCCAGAATGGTGGTTGGCCGTTTTTCCTGGTCTGGCAATCTTTTTTTCAGTATTGCTATTCAACTACCTAGGCGATGGTTTGAGCCGAGCTATGGACAAGTGAAGCACCACAAAAAAAATTAGCGAATACCTAGCTTTTTATTTCCCCATTTTTTTGCGCATGGATTTAGGGAAAAGTTCGCTAGAATTCCGTTTGGTAGAGAGTTCGCCATTTTTCCCTGGCCGGCTGTGTACGCTTTCGTTAGCCGGACAACCGGACTTGCGACTACAAGCTGCGCCAGTGAAAACAAAAAATCCCGCTAGCAGCACCAAAAATAATACTGAAGATTTTCTCATGTTGTATAGAATTTGGTTGAAGAGTGACAAAAAATGACTTCTAAAAGCCCCTTTTTTACATAAACGTTTCAAATGCCCAGTAAAATCTAGGTTTTTCGGGTTTTTTACTCAATAAAACTTGGTAATAATAAAGTAAGCGCCTAAATTTAGGCACATTATTAATTAAAACCCTCTTGTAATGAATAAAGGAGACTTGATCAACAAGATTGCCGAAAGTGCTAAGATCACCAAGGCCCAAGCAACCGATGCACTGAATGCAGTTTTGGACAGTGTTGAAGGCGAATTGAAAGCTGGTGGCAAAGTGACGCTCATCGGTTTTGGTACTTTCTCAATTTCTCGTCGTGAGGCACGTACTGGCAGAAACCCACAAACGGGTGCTACCATCAGCATCGAAGCAAGAAATGTCGTTAAATTCAAACCAGGAAAAGAGCTTGCTGACGCAGTGAACTAATCGTTCGGCGACAACAACAAAAGGCTCTATCCGAATTTAAAGCATATAAAGGGCAATCTAAGTTACTGTACTTGGGTTGCCCTTTTGTTGGTTTTAATACGCCATAGGCACTTTTGACTGATGCCTGAGCAGCTTAATCTTTTCTAAAATTGTTGTTTGTACAAAAAAGTATTCCCATGAAATTTGGAACCAAAGCCATTCATGCCGGTATCGAACCAGATCCAGCAACCGGGGCAGTAATGACGCCCATTTACCAAACTTCTACGTACGCACAAGAAGCGCCGGGCGTTCACAAAGGCTATGAATATGCCCGTACCCAAAATCCTACGCGTTCGGTTTTGGAAAAAAATTTAGCTGCCCTTGAAAATGGCAAACACGCCATTTGTTTTAGTAGCGGACTGGCAGCGATGGACGCCATCATCAGGCTGTTGAACCCAGGTGATGAAGTGATTTCAACCAACGACTTATACGGCGGTTCTTACCGGCAGTTGATTCGGGTGCATCAGCGGTACGGTATTGGTTCGGTTTTTGTACCGATGACTGATCTAGCTGCGATAGAAGCGGCCATAACCCCCAATACTAAATTGCTTTGGATTGAAACGCCAACCAATCCTATGCTCAACATCGTTGACATCGCAGCGGTATGTGCGGTTGCGCAAAAACATGGCATCCGAACTTGTGTCGATAACACTTTTGCTTCGCCCTATTTGCAAAATCCGCTTGATTTGGGCGCAGATATCGTGATGCACTCGGCAACCAAATACATTGGCGGCCACTCAGATGTTATCCACGGAGCAGTGATCCTCAATAATGAGGAAGATGCCGCCCAGTTGAAGTTTTTGCAAAATGCTGTAGGCGCGGTACCGGGGCCACAAGATTGTTTTTTGATTCTGCGCGGAATAAAGACTTTGCATTTGCGCGTTGAAAGGGCTTGTCAAAATGCGGAAAAAATAGCGGATTTTCTTCAAGTACACTCTAAAGTGAAAAATGTATACTATCCAGGTTTCGCGAGCCATCCCCAGCATGAAATTGCCAAGAAACAGATGCGGCATTTTGGTGCTATGGTTTCTTTTGACTTGCATACCGATACCCTAGAATATGCTTCCAAGGCTTTGAGTAATACCCACCTGTTTATCTTAGCAGAATCTTTGGGTGGCGTAGAGTCTTTGATTGGCCATCCTGCTACGATGACCCATGCTTCAATTCCGGTTGAAGAACGTTACAAAGTAGGGTTGACTAATTCGCTTATTCGACTCAGTGTTGGGATTGAAGATGTCGATGATTTGATTGAAGATTTGACGAACGCTTTAGCACAACTGTAAGTTTATAGTATTCCATTCCTTCAAACCAATAACCATGCATCAAGTAGCGCAAGATTTATTAGACCTGATCGATCAAGTTTTTCCTATGTTGGAAGCCATCTCGGCTGAAGAAGCGGCTATAAAACCAGCGCCTAACAAATGGTCGAAAAAAGAAATAATAGGTCACCTCGTTGATTCGGCAAACAACAAACAACAAAAATTTATCCGTATCCAGGCCTCCGACGGGCATTTGGATTTTGTAGGCTATGCACAAGATACTTGGGTAGCCATTCAAGATTACCAACACACAGATTGGAAAACTTTGCTACAATTTTGGTATGCCTTTAATACACACTTAGCCCATGTCATCAGCAAAGCCGATCCAGCAAAACTGGCCAATACCATTTCCGTTGAAGGATCCAGACCTTTTCGTTTGGATTTCATCATGCCGGACTATATAGAACATTTAAAACATCACCTTAAAGCGGTATTGCCAAACGCTGGTTTAGAAAGCGGATTTGCCAATGTGTACAATGCTTGATTAGAGACATGTTTGCGTTTTTTTACTTTTCGAATTAGCCTATTTAGCCACTTAAATAGGCTGTTTTTTTTTGCCAAAGCTAAGAGAAAAATAAATTCCCATTTAGTAATCAGTTTACGATTTATTAAATCAAAATATAATTTAGAAAATACCCACTACTTAAAATTTAAATTTCTTGAGTTAAGGGTTTGTTATTTTTTTATCCTTTTTTTTATCCTCAAAGTAATATTAAAATAACATTACCTACCTTTGTGTAGATCATGCTAATTATGAGTCTGTTTGAAAATTCAATCTCGACTTTTCGCGTAGACTTTTACACTCATTTTAAACCAAAATTTTTTTTAGATGAAAAAAATTGTACAAAGCCTTCTCGTTGTGGCTACCCTCATGCTGACAATGACAGCAGTTTATGCACAAACCCGCTTAGTGACGGGATCGGTAACGGACAAAAATGGCCCATTGATTGGTGCTAGTGTATTGGTAAAAGGTACCGTAGTAGGGAACCAAACTGACCCTGATGGTAAGTTTAGCATCAATGCACCAGCTACTGGAACTACTTTGGTGATCAGTTACGCAGGATACCTAGCCCAGGAAGTAGAGATTCCTGCTTCTAATTATGTAGCAGTAGAATTGGTTGTTTCTGTAAATGAATTGGCTGAGGTGGTTATCTCAGTAGGTAGCCGTACTTCACAAAGAACAATAGCTGATTCTCCTTTACCGATCGACGTCATCTCGGCAAGAGATTTGAGTTCCACAGGGCAATTGACTTTTGATAAGGCGCTCCAATACCGTGTACCTTCATTCAACACCGTTAATACGCCAGTTAATGACGCGACTTCTTTGCTCGACCCCTACGAAATTCGTAACATGGGTCCAAGTCGTACCTTGGTGTTGATTAACGGCAAGCGTAAAAACTTAAGCTCTTTGGTTTATATCCAAACTTCGCCAGGTCGTGGCGAAACCGGCGCTGATATCTCGGCTATCCCATTGGCTGCCATCAAGCGCATTGAAGTATTGCGCGACGGTGCGTCTGCACAATATGGTTCGGATGCTATCGCTGGGGTAATGAACATTATCCTCAAAGATAAATTCGAATACGGTTCACTAACCTTGAATACGGGTATTACCCAGAATACAGGCCCACTGGGTAAGAAATTTGACGGCCAAACTTTTGGCGTAACGCTTAACAATGGCGCGAACTTTGGCAAAGGTTACATCAACTACACCATCTCTTTGTCGCAGTCTGCTTTGGCCAATCGCCCAGGGGTTGTCGATGCTGCTGGCGATGCTGGTGACTTTGGTGCTTCTTTGGCTCAAGTACAGAGCTTCTTGGCTACTCGCCCTGATGCAGGTAACATCAACGGCCAGCCGGCTACGGCCGCAGCTAAGTTTGTCGTCAATGGAGGTATCCCCATTGGCGAAAACTCCGAATTTTACTACAACGCTGCCTATACTTACAAAAAAGTAAACAGTTTTGCCAACTATCGTACTCCTTACTGGCGGCCAACAGACAATGGTTTGCTGACCCCTGCAGGCCAGCCTTATGTAGGTTATGTACCTACTTTTGAAGGCGACTTGAACGACTACAATGGTACGGTTGGTTTCCGCAATACCAGCAAAAGTGGTTGGAAAAACGATGTAAGCTTTACTACCGGCGGTAACAATCAATTGTATACCGTTTCCAATTCTGTCAACCGTGGATTGGGTAAAAATAGCCCCATCCTTTTCAAACCAGGTGGTTATTCTTTTAGCCACAACGTAGGTAACATCGACGTTTCCAAGGCATTGTTGCCTAATTTGAACTTTGCAGTCGGTGCTGAATTCCGCAGCGAGAAGTTCGAGATTATAGAAGGGGATACTGCTTCTTACAAAACTGCGCCAGGTGCTGACTCTTTCCCAGGTATAGGCTCCAACAACGCCGGTACTTTCACCCGTTACAACTTTGGTGGATACGTGGACTTGGGATACGACATCACCAAGAATTTCTTGATCAACGGTACTTTGCGTACTGAAAAATACAGTGACTTTGGGAAAACCAACGTTTGGAAATTGAGCTCTCGCTACAAATTGGCTAACGACAAGGTGATCATCCGCGGTTCGGTTTCTACTGGTTTCCGGGCGCCTACTTTGCACCAGATCAACCTGCAGATTGCTCAGGCAAGCTTTGTACCTGGCCAGGGTATCCAAACCAAAGGTATCGTAAACAACCGCAGCGCTCAAGCTAAATTGTTGGGTGTACCACAATTGAAGCCAGAACAATCTACCAACTATACTTTTGGTTTAGGTCTGAACTTGTCTAAGAACTTCAGCTTCACTTTGGATTACTACAATATCCGCGTAAAGAACCGCATCATCCTTGGATCAGAGATCTCTGGTACTCCTTCTGGTACAACCACATTGGATAAAATTCTGAAAGACAACGGTATAGTTGCAGTGAGCTTCTTTACTAACGGTATCACTACCCAAACACAAGGTATTGACTTGGTGACCAACTACCGCAACATTGCTATTGGTTCACACAAACTGAACATCAACTTTGCGGGTAACTATCAATTCCAGAACGAACTCGTAGGTGGTTTGGCTGGTGTTACCACTCCTCCGCTGATCAAACAGTCTGGTGGTAGCGTATTTGATGCTACTCAGCAAGCATTGTTGTTGTCTTCTCGTCCAAAATACAAAGCCATCTTGGGTTTTGACTTGAACTTGAAAAACATCAACTTGAACTTGAACAACACCTTGTTTGGGCCAACTACCTTCCGCCAGAATGGTTTGGATGTAAACTTGAAAACTGTTTTCCAAACGCGTTTGGTGACTGACTTGGGGGCTAGCATTACCTTGTCTAAGAGCCTTAACTTGGGTTTGAACATTCAAAACTTGTTTGATGTAAAACCAAAGTGGGATCTAAAGGCGCTTAACGCTTCCGGCGAAAGCATTTTGAGCAATCCCGCTCAGGTAAAAGCCAATATTAATGCCATTACTTTCAATGGCCGTTACTCCAATGTAACTTATGACGGGGCACACTTCAGCCAATTGGGACGGATGTTCTCGGCTCAGTTGACCTTGAAGTTCTAAGTAACGAAACGATAGTTTGCAAAAAAGAATGCCGGAAGTCAAGCCAAACGCTAGACTTCTGGCATTTTTTATTGGAGCAATTGGATTTCTTCCCAGATTTTTTTCACCACGGGTACGCCAAGTAGGAGGTTGTTTTTACGCGTATTCATCACCCGCTCTCCCGGAAAGGTGATTTTTTCTCCCGGCTTTATAGCTACAGAAGCCTTATAATCCTGAATAATCCCATCAATGGTTTGGAAAATGGCCGATTGAGCGCTAAATTTTTTCAAATCAATCGCTATAAAAACTTGAGAAACTTGGTACTCCACCCTACTCTTGCTGATTTCATGAGTGGCCAAACCTCCGGATAAAACAGCCGCCAAAATATCCAATAACAAAGAGAAACCCGCTCCTTTCCAATATCCAATCGGGATTGAACGGCTCGTTTCCAAAATAGCATGGGGATCAGTTGTCGCTTTCCCTTCCTGATCGTACCCGCCAGGAACTTCAAGTGTTTCATCCTTTATAGCAGCCAATTCCATTGCGCCAAAAGAAAACTGTGACATTGCCATGTCCAATACGATGGCTTCATCATGATAAGGAAGCCCCATTACAAAGGGATTGTTGCCTAGACGTGCATCCAAAGCGCCCCAGGCAGGCATATTGGCAATGGTGTTCGTCCAGGCCAGTAGTACAAACCCCGCTTTGGCCGCTTGCCAGCCATAGGCCCCGCCCCGCATCCAATGATTGGTATTGGCCAAACCAACTCCGCCAATGCCGTGCTCGGTTGCCAATTGCATGGCGGTGGTGGTAGCTTGGATGGCATTGAGCGGTCCTGGCCCAAGGCGTCCATCCCATTGTTCGAATCCCCCAAATTTAGCTTGTAAAACAGGCGTTGCTGCGGGAATTACAAAACCTTCTTGAACGTATTTGATGAACCGAGGGAAGCGATTCACACCGTGGGTATAAACACCATCCACACTGTTATTGGTAAAAACCGCGGCACATTGGCGCGCCGTTTCGGGAAGGAATCCACTTTTTTGCAAAATAGATTCAAAGACTGCTAGCATATCGGCAACGGGGATGCGAAGCGTCAGGGAGTCTGCGGTTGGGTTAATCATGTGGTTTCAAGATTGATTAAAATAAGCGCTGATGGGCGTTTTGTAAGCTCGGAAAATAAAGTATTTCAGCTGTATACCAGCAGGATTAGAAAAAAATCTTCCTCGGCAGCAACAAGTTTTTAAACTAAAACCCTTAACATTACGTTAATTTTTGCGATCTGCATCTAGAAACTTCCAATAGCAACTCAATTGTCAAAAAGCTTTGACATCCAATTTTTAGTATCCTCCTCTCCTGTGTAAAATTTCCATAACGAGTCTATTTCTTTTTTGGGTAGCTATCCAAAATGAACAGCCATATTTTTAACCAGGACAATATTTGTAAGATATTGTATCTAAACGACTATCAAAGTGAAAAACATTTTTATCGTTTTGTTGAGCTTATTTGCCGTGGCTTTGCACGCGCAAACCAATCAGGAAAAAGAATCGCTGAAAACGAATTTAAACAGCGACGGGAGTCATTTCTTCCAAGTTACCTTCCTTAACCAAACCTGGTTACGTTTTAACCAGAGCAATCCTGGGAGCTTAATTGAAGGCAAAAAAAATGATAATTCCTTTGACATTGGGCTTCGTAGAACCCGCATTCAAATGTTTGGCCAGATTACAGATAAGGTGTTTATCTATTTCCAATTTGGCGAAAACAACTTCAATGCGCAATTCAACTCATCGGGCAATCGAAAGGCTGCGCCCTTTTTTCACGATGCCCTTTGCGAATACAAGGTATCCAAAGGCAATGAGTTGAAATTAGGCGGCGGCTTGACCATCGCCAATGGTTTATCGCGTTTCTCGCAACCCAGCATCGGTACCATTATGACAATGGATGTACCCGTTTTTGCGCAGACCACGGTGGATCAAATCGATGAATTTAGCAGAAAGTTGAGCCTTTATGCTAGAGGCCAGGTGGGTAAATTTGATTACCGATTCGTACTCAGTGATCCTTTTCCAATCACTTCCTCTGGAAATACTCAGTTGCCAATTTCTGCCAATTTTAGCAACTATGCCCAATTGGGGCATCAATTGCAAACCCAAGGTTACTTAATCTACCAATTTTTCGATCATGAAACCCATACTACGCCTTATATGACGGGTACTTACTTGGGCAAAAAGAAGATCTTTAACATCGCCGTAGGAGGGATTTTCCAAAAAGATGCCGTGTGGAAAAAAGGAACTGCCAATGACACGGTTTACCAACCAATGAAGCATTTTGCCATTGAAAGTTTCTTGGATATGCCCTTGAATAAGGAAAAAGAAACCGCCATATCTGCCTATTTGGGATACTTCGTTACCAATTATGGCACGAACTACCTTCGTTACAATGGCATTATGAACCCAGCCAATGGAACAACATTGACGGCTGCCAACAGCATCACCGGACAAGGGACAATTTTTGGCAATGCTTATCCAATGTTTGGTACAGGTAGAGTGGTATACACTCAACTTGGATTTTTGCTGCCAGCTAGTTTGCTCAAAAAAGCAGGTAAACTGATGCCCTATGCCTCGGCTACGTTTGCTAAATATGACCGATTAGGTAGCCTATCTACCAATACTTTTGATGTAGGAATGAATTGGTTTATCCTCGGACATAAAGCAAAAGTTACCCTCGATTGGCAAAATCGCCCCACTTATTCCCTGCGTAACAACGACGTGATTTCGGGAAAGCGTTTGAATTCATTGACTTGTCAGTACCAGATTTTCTTTTAATTGTCGACTGATTGGTATAATAGCTAGGCTGAAAAGCGGTGTCGGAGTGATCAGATACCGCTTTTTATTTTAAACAGGAGATCAAAATTAACCCAATCTTTACCTGCGATGAGCGGCATGTGCGTATCTTTATTTTTGAAAAAAAAAGACCTCATGTACAACGCTCATTCTCGTCGCCGCTTTTTACAGCAATTCGCCGTAGGTAGTAGCGCACTGGCTGCCAAAGCCATTGTTCCAACTCCTTTTGGTCTATTGAGAAGCCCATCTTTACAGCCGCTGATCCCTTATGGTGTGGCTTCTGGAGATGTACAAGCCAATCGAGCGATGGTATGGTCGCGTGCTGATCGCCCAGCAAGGATGTGGATCGATTGGTCAACCAATGAAAATTTTCGCAATGCGCAAACGATCGCTGGGCCAGCAGCTCTGCCGAGTACGGATTTCACTACAAAATGGGATTTACAGGGTTTGCCAGCCGGGCAAGACATTTTTTACCGTGTCCGTTTTCAAAGTTTGGAAGACCTCAAAGTTTGGGGAGAAGGAGTAACTGGTCATTTTCGAACCGCACCTACCCATAGCCGCAACATTCGGTTCCTGTGGTCGGGCGATACAGCTGGTCAAGGCTGGGGCATCAACCCGGACTGGGGCGGTATGCGTATTTACCAAACCATGTTGAACCGTAAACCGGATTTTTTTATTCATAGCGGTGATACGATTTATGCCGATGGTCCGATTCAATCAGAAGTAAAACTGGCCGATGGAACCTTTTGGAAAAACATCGTGACGCCCGAAAAATCTAAAGTAGCGGAAACGGCTGCCGAGTTTCGCGGTAATTTTGCTTACAATCTCTTAGATCCGCTAGTTCGAGCTTTCAATGCGCAAGTACCCGTTCTTTATCAATGGGACGACCACGAAACCCTCAATAATTGGTACCCGCAGGAAATTCTGGATGATGCCCGCTACAAAGAGAAAAGTGTAGCCTTGTTATCGGCACGTTCAAAACAAGCCTTTATGGAGTACAACCCCATCCGCTCCAATGGCAATGACCCCGAACGCATCTTTCGGGTAGTCAATTACGGACCGCTATTGGATGTATTTATGATCGACATGCGTTCTTACCGCGGCCCCAATGGCGCCAATCAGCAAATAACTCAAGGACCGGACACCGCATACCTCGGTCGCGAGCAGCTGCTATGGCTCAAGCAAGCGCTACTGGCGTCCACCGCTACT
>JBBRGN010000148.1:0-12003 GCA_038240665.1 Chitinophagales bacterium
ACCGGAAATTTTCATGAAGACACTGCCAAAATTTACAGCGATTTTGGTTTATTTTCAAAGGATACGCGTTTAACCAGTGAAGTGGCTAGGTTGTTTACGTACTTGGAAACCCTCAAAACACCCACTCAATCCTTTGAACACTTGCTGGTGGGGCAATTCAACTTAAGAACCGGTCTGGAGCGCCTTATTGACCATGAAATAGCCAACGCTAAAGCTGGCAAACCTGCCCATATCATGATCAAGCTCAACAGTATTCAGGATCGACCCATGATTGAAAAGTTGTATAGCGCAAGCAAGGCGGGCGTGAAAATTGATCTAATCGTTCGCGGTATTTGCTCCTTGGTGCCGGGGGTTAAGAATTACAGCGAAAACATCAAAGGGATCAGCATTGTAGATCGTTTTTTGGAACATGCTAGGGTATTCATCTTTCACAACGCCGGCGATGAAAAAATTTATTTGTCATCTGCTGATTGGATGACGCGCAATCTAAGCTACCGTGTAGAGACCGCTTTCCCCATTTACGATCCACAAATCAAAGTCGACATCAAAGATTACATCCAAATACAACTCAACGACAATATCAAAGCCCGTATCCTAGACAAAGACCTTAAGAATGAGCGTAATAAGGGCGCCGATGACTTGGCAGTCCGCTCACAAGTAGAAACCTACTATATGGTAAAACGCAAAAATGAAGCTGGGACTAGGTAGGTTTTGAAAAAAAGTTGAAAAAAATTCACTCCAGAACTTGACAATCTTTTAAAAATTGCCTTAAATTTGTCCCACTTGCGAAAAAAGTGAGTTTTAACTGCGGATGTAGCTCAGTTGGTAGAGCGCAACCTTGCCAAGGTTGAGGTCGTCGGTTCGAGCCTGATCATCCGCTCCAGTAAAGGAACCTTGTTTTGCAAGGTTTCTTTTTTTTATTGTACTTTAGGGTTTAGGTAGGTATCATGCGGAAATAGCTCAGTTGGTAGAGCACTAGCTTCCCAAGCTGGGGGTCGCGAGTTCGAGTCTCGTTTTCCGCTCCAAGGAAAAAGTAAAAAGCGTAATTAAAATGGCAGCGATTGAGTACAATCGCTGCCATTTTAATTGGGTTATTTTTTTCCAAACTCCAACAACATAAAGGTGCCAGGTAAAATCGGCGCCCGTGGACGAGGATTTTCGGTGGTGGCAGCCGGTACTTCGCCATATTCTGCAGAGATGGTAAAGATATGATTTGTAGTGGGGTCAAGAGTGATGGTTCTAGCGCCAACTGCTGTTTTTATGGTTTCTAAAACAGCATACTTACCCGGGGTGTAAGCTTTGACCACGGTAAAAGTGCCTTCGCCATTAGAAGAAAAAGCCAATTTAGATTTTGGGTCAAAAGCTACGCCATCCACTCCTTTGCCAATCGGCAATTGGCCAATATTATTTCCTGTTTTGGCATCGATGATCACCATGGTTGCCGTTTTCCGGCAAGAGCTGAACAAAAAATGATTTTTAGCGTCATACCCCAATCCCGTTGGTGTCTCGCCAGGTGCTAATGAAAAACGCTTTTCTACCATCAAACTTTTGGTAGAAATGGCTACGATTTCGTTGGTATCTTCCAAATTCACATAGACCAAGCCTTTGCCATCGGAAACGCCAGCTTCGGGAGCTCCACCAAGTTCAAGGGTTTTAACCACTTTATCATTGCTTACGTCAACGATGACTACGTTTTTGCTGCCATTGTTGAACACAAACAACAGCCCCGAACGCTTGTCAAAGAGCAACGCATCGGCTTTTTCACCAGCGGGAATTTCTTGAAGTACTTTAAATGTTTTGAGATCAAAAACTGCGATGTTTTTCGTAGTACCACAGGTAACATAGCCTTTGCCAACAGCGGGTACAGCACAAATGCCATGCACTCCTTTCGTATTGGCAATGGTTCCTATTTTTTCATGCGTATCTACGTTCAACACTTCCACCTGAGTACCATGTGAAATGTATACCCGACGATCAGTAGGACTCACGGAAAGGTAATCCCAACCGCCTTCGCCGCCGATAACCGTTTTTTTCAGAAGCTCAAAACCTGAAGTTTGAGCTTTGATATTAGAAATTAATACTAGAGAAAAGAGCAAAAAGAAGCCGTGTTTCATTGTTTGATATTTTGTGCTTGTTGGGGAATGTAGTGGCGAAAATGCCGGGTGCTAAATTCCCGAATAAGTGCAGAGCTGGTTGCAAATCAAAGAAACAGGTTAGTCAAGAATAGATTGGATGACTTTAAAGATACAAAACATTTGAGTAGAGAGATGCTAATTCGTTGTTTACGCTCCTAAAGTGATGATTCGTTTAGATCAATTGTTTCCTGATAAACTCTAGTTGATCCTCGTAAGATGCTCCGATTGGGATCTCAACCCCCGTAATCCAAACGGATTGACGGGTTATTTTCTCTACTTTAGGCAGGGCGATAATGTAGGATCGGTGTACTCGAACAAACTGATTTTGGGGCAACATTTGCAGCATTTCCGTCATGGTTTGGCGGTTAAGCAGCTTTCGAAGGGGAGTTACAATGATCAAATAATTGCCTTCTGCCTCGATGTACAATATATCATCAAGGAGTATTTTTTCTTCTTCATAACCCGTTTTTACAAAGATAAAATCGGTCTTATTTCCTTCTTGTAATTGTTTAACGGACAGCGCTTTGTTGCAGGTTTTGGTAAATCGTGCCAAAGAAAAGGGTTTCAACAAATAATCCAGCGCGTCCAATTCAAAACCCTGTACCGCGTATTCGGAATAAGCTGTAGTAAACACTACCATGGGAACTTTTTGCAAACATTTTACAAAATCAATCCCTGAGATATCGGGCATTTTGATGTCGATAAAAAGTAAATCGATCTGGTTTTTTTGCAGATAAGGGATCGCTTCAAAAGCATCGGTAAATCGTGCTTTGAGATCTAAAAAAGGAACCTTGGCGGCGTGCAGTTGCACTACATCCAAGGCTTTAGGTTCATCGTCGATGGCAATTGCAGTTAATATCATGAGGCCAATATGCTATTTTTTAACTGGTTTAGGAGTTCCTTACCAATAATTCAACACCAAAGAAGCAAAGTAATCTTGTTCCGATACCTGAATTTCCAAGGTGTACCGATTGGGGTAAATCAATTCCAAGCGTTTTTTTACATTTTCAAGTCCTACTCCAGAGGAATCTTGCTCCAGGTCTTTTTCTTGATCTGGATGCAGCGAATTATGGACTTTGAAATAGATTTTTTGGGCATCCATGGTGAGCGTAATGTAGATCCACGAAGGTTTTCGGAAGCTGATCCCATGTTTGAACGCATTTTCAACAAATGGATTCAACAACATGGGCGCTATGTAAACTTCACGATCTGGTTCTTGTAGATTGACCCGGATTTCAATGTTCTGGGATTCATCCAAACGCATGCGTTGGATTTCAATAAAATTTTGTAAGTATTCGACTTCTTTGCTTAATGGGATGCGTTCTTGGTGGTTTTCGTGTAGCATAAACCGCATCATATCACCCAGTTTTTGTACGCCGTTGGCGGTTTTTTCGGCATTTTCATTCAGTGCTACCGCATAAAGGGTGTTTAGCGCATTGAACAAAAAATGTGGGTTGATCTGTGAGCGGAGGGTCGATAATTCAGCAGCTTGGTTGAAGTATTTGGTATGCAATTGTTGGTTTTCCACAAAAAAGAACCAACGGATGAAAGCGGAACCAATGCCATAAATGCTAGGTGCAATAAATAAAGGAATAAAATAAGCAGGGTTGCCATGTAAAAAATTTCTAAAAAAACCATAGACAAGTATCCCAATAAAAAGATAAACCAAAATGCCAAAAACGCGGAAAATATATTTTTCAAAAAGGGAAGAACCAAAGTCTCTAAAAAAGGGAATTATCTTTTCAAAAAACGCCCAATGAATAAACAAGGAAAACAAAATGATAAATACCGCAAATACCAGCCCTCTATTGCTTTGTATTTCAGGTATATCGCCAAAAATTGCCGCATAGAGGATACCAGACATGGTAAAAAATAGGATCGAATAGGCTAGGATCCGAAGTTTAGTTTGTTTTTGCTCCTGGTAGGTCTGCTCAGTATAGTAATAAACTTGTGCAATTAATTCATAAATGCCAATCAAAGCAATTCCCGCAAAGGTATTGGTTACCATAAACAACTTTCGAAAACTGGAATACACTAAAAACCCGACAATTTTTCCTGCTTCGTCAAAGTGATAACTCCAATACAGTTTAAAATAATGAAAAACAAAAGAACTTAATACCAGCAGCAAAACCACTGACCCACTCAGTAAGATGGTATTGGCACCAAAATCTTCCTTTTTGATTTTTGGAAAAACGACAAAGTGAAACAGTACCCAAGCAGAAACGAATAAAACAGCAGCACCAATAGTAGGGAAAATGGTATTTAGGTACTGATTGTAACCCGCTAGATCGCTCCAAATGGCTTCATTGGGTACATTGGAACTTTCAGCAACCCATACAGCAGCATCAAAAGCATGGGCATACCCCAATAAGCGGCGTACAACATATAGAGCAACTGCCAAAAAGATAAAGATAAATTCATAAAGCCTGGTTTTTTGGTGTGAAAGCAGCATAGCATGTTTTTTTTCTTCAAAACTACAGCCTCCGCCAATACCAAAGCAGCAAATGTTATGAATGGGTCAAAATATGGGGTGAATGAGTCAGAGATTAGGAATTATGCTATTGTTTTTCCCATTTCACCTGTACGATCACCTCATTTTTTCTACCGAGTACTTGAAATGGAGGGTTGTATCCTAGAAATCGAAATTTTCCGAAATAAGCAATTCCATTGTCTTTCAAGGCTTGCGCTAATTTTTCGGAATAGGCTTTGATGTCCTTATCCGATGCAAATCCACCGAATTCAATAGCGGCTACATATTCTTCAGGTGTCGCTTCGATTTTCACTTGAGCATCATTGGGCTTGGGTAAATTATCTTTGCTGTAAGCCGCTGGCATCACGAAACTCATGGTAGAAAGCGAATCGTTGATGTCCATATGTACTGGCGTAGTCATGGCAATTTGCTTATTGTCCTGATTGCCGCCAAAGATAAAATTGGCCAGTTGTCTAAATCCTGAATTGCCTAATTCTTTATAGGTTTTAGCAGTAGAGACGACGGTGGCCATGGTTGCCGCGGGGTAAAAGCGTATTTCAAAATCTTTACCGGTTTGAATGACCTTGTAAGGCTGAGTTTCCGTTTTTTTGCTCGACATGGACAGATAGATTTGAATCACGACAAAGGTGATTCCAACTGAAAAAGCTACGATGGAAAATACTTTCATTGGATTTGGGGTTATTGGATGAATCAATAATAATCAATTTGGGTTATTACAATTACAAAGCAAATTTCAGTTTATTAACAACTAAGCGCTGCTTAAAGTTGATGGATTCCTTACCTTCCCCTACTCCACCAATTCAATCCTACCTCGTTCATTTACAATTACTTTGCCCATTACCCTGACCGGATCGTGTTCAAAGATGAGGGTGTATCCCCCTTCGGCTGCTTCCCTCAATAAGCGTTCTTTCTCCCGCATGGTATCCAACGGCCGCAGGTCGTAGGCCATTACATAAGGCAGCCCTACATGGTGAGATGAAGGTATCAGATCCGCACAGTACACAAAAGTTTCCTCTGCCGTGGTGATGATCGGGAGCATCATGGCCTCGGTATGGCCATACACAAAGCGGAGTTGAATGCCTGGTAACCAGTTTACATCTTGATCTGTGGGGTCGATCATTTCCAACATCCCCCAATCCAGAAGTGGTTTGAAATTTTCGGGCAAAAAAGAGGCGACTTCGCGGGCGTTGGGCGCAAGCGCACTTTGCCAGTGCAAGGGGTTGCTCCAAAAAGTAGCTTTAGAAAAAACGGGTTCTGGTGCTCCAGCAGCATCCAGACGGATTGCTCCGCCTACATGGTCAAAGTGAAGGTGAGTAAGTAGCACATCGGTGATGTCATCCGGCGCATAACCTGCTTTGGCCAGTTCAGCTAGAAAATGCTCTTGGCCAGTAGGCGCAAAATGCGAGCGAAACTTGGCATCTTGTTTGTTTCCAACACCTGTATCTACCAAAATGCGTCGTTCACCTGAATCAATTAAAAGGCAACGCATCGACCAAGTACACAAGTTGTCTTCATCAGGCGGATTCAGTTTGCCCCACATTTTCTTAGGAACAACGCCAAACATCGCGCCGCCATCTAATTTTAATTGTCCGGATTCAATGGGAATTACTTTCATTAAAAACCGATTCTTTTTTCTGATTGTTTGAAACCTTCCTTCAAAGCAGCCATGCGTATGGCGGTTACTGCTGCTTCCACGCCTTTGTTGCCATGTTTGCCGCCTGCACGATCCAGCGCTTGTTGTTCGTCGTTGGGGGTAAGTACGCCAAAAATGCAGGGTACACTGGTGGCAATACTGAGATTGGTAAGTCCCAATGCTACGGCTTGGTTGATGTATTCATTGTGGTTGGTTTCCCCTTTGATCACACAGCCGATACAAATAACGGCATCCAGCTTTTTTTGCCCCAGCAATAAGCGCGCTCCAGCGGTGAGTTCAAATGAGCCCGGAACCTGTAGTATTTGGAGGTTGTCTTCTTTCGCACCATGCTTGATTAAGGCATCCACGCAGCCTTGGTAGAGGGCATGGGTGATGTGGGCGTTCCAATCGGCTACCACGATACCAAACCGATAATTGGCAGCATCGGGGATGGATTGCTCGTCGTATTCAGAAAGATTTTTGAGGGCAGAGGCCATATTTTATCTAGTTAATGGTGAACAAAAAAGGGTAAAACGCTTCCACGCTTTACCCTTTTCCCAACAATCTTTGCAAGTGAAAAGTTACTTGCCTTCGAGATAGATCAGGTATTTTTCCGCTTCTTGCCCTTCGGTCGAAGTGGCGTACTTATCTTTGATTTTTTGGAAATTATCCCGCGCAGTGGCGTTATCTCCTCTTTTTTGCGACAAAAGCGCTACTTTCTTGAGGTAGTAAGGCGTCAAGAAATCATTATTCCCAGCTGACGCTGCAGACTTGTAATAGCTCAATGCTTTGTCAAAATTTTTCAATTCTGCGTAGCAATCGCCTAGCGCGCCATTTTTCATGATGGGCATTAGATCGCCTTTAGCGCTGAAGTCTTTCAAATAATCGATGGCTACTTCAAATTTACCCAAATTCAGGTAACTGATGCCTGCATAATAGCACGACAAATTGGCTGCCGGCGTACCGCTATAATTGTCGATGATGTCCAAAAAACCGCTAAAACCACCACCTGGGTTGGTCAAAGCCATAGCGAATGAATCGCGTTCAAATTGTTTTTGCGCCTGAGCCATTTGCTCTATCGCCTCAACTTGCTTGGTACCTACATACCAACGCCAAGCAATAATGCCCCCAATCAGCAACACAATGGCAGCAGCTCCAATAAGGATGAAGTTCTGATACCGCTCATAAAAACTTTGTGCCCGATCGCGGATGTCCACGATGTCAACCAATACTTCTTCTTCATTTACTACTGCGGACGTTGCCGGACGACGTACTTGTTTCCCTTTTGCCATAACACTTTATCAATTGTGATTTTCGGGCATCCCCCACAATTGTTAATGTGGTTGACGCACCTTCTGTTTAGAAGACGCAAAAATAACCAAACTTTTGTTTCCCCCTCGTTTTTAGTAAAAAAAATGCGGCAGGTAACCCAAATGGCCCTGCCGCAAACGTGTTTTAGGCATTCCCTAGTATTAGTCCCGGATAAATGGGTAATCCGGCTCAACATAGTTATCGGTAAATAACTCGGAAGGATCAGGAAAAGTAGAGGCTTCGGCAAAAGCAACTGCTGCTTCTACTTCGGCTTTCACGGAATCCTTGATGGCTTGAATTTCTTCCTCGGTAGCAATTTTATTGTCAAGAATCTTGTCTTCAGTTACTTTCAAAGGATCGCGATCTTGGTAAGATTGAACTTCCTCCTTGGTGCGGTATTTCGCCGGGTCGGATACCGAGTGTCCTTTGTAGCGGTACGTCCGGATTTCCAAGTAATAAGGTCCTTTGCCAGCGCGGATGTGTGCAGCTGCGCGGGTGATGGCTTCGTGCACTGCTTCTGGACTCATGCCATCTACCGTTTCACTAGGCATTTCATAGGAAAGTCCTAACTTAGAAAGGTCGTGCACGTTACTGGTCCGCTCTACCGAGGTTCCCATGGCGTATCCATTGTTTTCACAGATGTACAACACGGGGAGTTTCCAAGTCATGGCCATGTTAAACGATTCGTGAAGAGCTCCCTGACGTGATGCACCATCGCCAAACATAGTTACACAGAGGTTATCTGTCCCTTTGTATTTTTCAGCAAAAGCAATACCCGTTCCGATTGGAATTTGAGCGCCTACAATACCGTTGCCGCCAAAATATTTGTGTTCCAAAGAGAAAAAGTGCATAGACCCGCCTTTCCCTTTGACGATACCGTCTTTTTTACCGTACAACTCGGCCATGGCTTTGTTCATGGTAATCCCGCGACCAATGGCCGTTCCGTGCTGGCGGTAAGCCGTCACCATACCATCTTCCCGGCGAAGCACTGATTCGATCCCTGCTGCTACTGCCTCTTGACCAATGTAAACGTGGCAAAATCCGCGGATTTTTTGCTGCCCATACATCATGAGCGCCCGTTCTTCAAACCGACGGATACGGAGCATTAAAGTGTACCATTGCAGGTATTGCTCCTTGCTGTAGCCAATTTGGGGGTTGCGCCCTTTAGAGGTTTTCTTCTTTTCAACAACTGTATCCATAGTTGTATTACATGTTTACCGCGAAAATTCGCTGTTTGATTAACATTCGTTTGAGCTAAAGATAAAGTAAATCTAATTGATAGGGTTAGGTAGGTAAGTTTTTTTTCAAAGTTCAATGGATCCAGTTACCGAATGCAATGTTTGTCAAGGGGTTTGATTAGGATCATTTTTTTTGAAAAAAAACCAACGTAGGGTTGAAGGACAAGA
Organism: Chitinophagales bacterium; assembly: GCA_038240665.1. GTDB lineage: Bacteria > Bacteroidota > Bacteroidia > Chitinophagales > Saprospiraceae > Haliscomenobacter. The sequence continues at coordinate 8,977 of JBBRGN010000148.1, forward strand.
ATAGCACTGATGTGATGGTAACGATTGCTAAATGTACGCATTATTTTTATTTTAAAAAAAAATGCCGCCTTTATTCTAGTGATGTTTAAATCAAGCCGCTGTTTATCCCATTTGTAGGAAGTTTTACAAAAAAGTTATCTTTGACCCATGCTATATTTGGATCAACTCAAACTGACCAACTTCAAAAATTACGCAGCGCAATCGCTGCACTTTTCGCCTCAATTGAATTGTTTGGTGGGCAGCAATGGCATGGGCAAAACCAATGTATTGGACAGCATCTATTATCTGTGCATGACCAAAAGCAATTTTTCGCAACTCGATCATGCGCTTCCCTTACACGGAACTGATTTTTTTCGGCTGGAAGGATTGTTTTATCGGCTAGAAAAAAAGGAGAAGATTGTTGCCAAAATCGTTTTGCGCCAGCAAAAAGTTATCGAACACAACGACAGTCCTTACCAACGTCTTTCCGAGCACATTGGCGTACTCCCGGTTGTCTTTATCGGCCCGGATGATGTCGCGCTCATCAAAGAAGGCAGCGAAGAACGCCGCCGCTTTATCGACAACACACTTTCTCAGTTCGACCCGCAATATCTTCAAGCACTCATCACCTATAATAAGGTACTACAACAACGCAATGCTTTGCTCAAAAAATGGGATGGCGACAGCAGTTTAGCGGATCTGGCGTTGCTTTCCATCTACGACCAACAGTTGCAAGCGCCTTCTGATTATATTTTTGAACAACGGAATTTGTTTTTTACCAGTTTTGTACACATTTTTCAAGAAGTTTACCAACAATTATCGGGTCAAGCGGAACAAGTTGATCTGATTTATCATTCCCATTTACTGTTTTCCCCTTTGGATCAATTGCTGAAAAAAAACATCGGCAAGGACATCGCACTGAAACGCACCAGCGGTGGAATCCACCGCGACGACCTGATTTTTAGCATTGATGGGGATCATCCGCTCAAGCGTTTTGGTTCGCAGGGTCAATTGAAGTCCTTTTTACTTGCTTTAAAACTGGCCCAGTACAATGTATTGTTTCAAAAAAAAGGCTTAGCCCCCATCTTGTTGCTCGATGATCTGTTTGATAAATTGGATGAACACCGCATCACCCAGCTCATTCAATTGCTCACAACTGGCGCTTACGGACAAATTTTCATCACCGATACCCACGAAACCCGCTTGGAACAAATCATCTTGCAATTTGGAGTAGGGTACCGCAAATTCATCGTCAATAAAGGCGTCATAAACACTTAAGCCATGACCAAAACTGCTACTAAAAGCTTGTTTTTTCTGTTTTTTTTATTACCCTTTTTTGCAATAGGGCAAAAAAGCAAACCCAAAACCTTAGATCCAGCGCCCAAACCCAGCGTTTATTTTCCAGAACGCAACCATTGGGAACATCACTTGCCCGCATCGGTAGGTTTTGATACAGTAAAATTGCAACAAGCCATTCGTTACGCCATTGCTCAAGAAACGAGCAATCCAAGGAGTATGGAGCAATCCCATTACCAAAGTTTTGGGAAAGAGCCATTTGGCGAAGCTGTTGGGCCTTTCAAAGACCGAGGAGCGCCAAGTGGCCTTGTCATTTACAAAGGCTACATCATCGCTGAATGGGGAGAACCCAATCGCGTGGACATGACACACAGCGTAACGAAAAGCATTTTGTCTACCGTAGTCGGACTGGCAGTAGATCGCGGTATGATTCGCAGCGTTCAAGACACGGTGTATCCCTACGTGGCACCAATTCAGTTGTGGGAACCCGGTCAACGCTTTGACAAAGCTGATCTATTTGGACAACAACGATTGCTGGATCTTTTTGCCACGCCTCACAATCGAACCATCACTTGGGATCAGCTGTTGCGCCAAACCAGCGCTTGGGAGGGTACACTTTGGGGGAAACCCGATTGGGCAGATCGCCCCAGTACTAATGCCAACGAATGGTTGAGCGCGCCCCGACCAAAACCCGGTACCGTATATGAATACAACGACGTACGGGTCAATGCCCTAGCCTTGGCTACATTGAATATATGGCGCAGGCCCCTGCCACAAATAGCCAGAGAGTACATTATGGATCCCATTGGCGCATCTTCTACCTGGCGGTGGTTTGGGTACGACAATTCATATGTGGTACTGGATGGCCAAATCATGCAATCGGTAAGCGGCGGCGGCCATTGGGGCGGAGGTTTGATGATCAATGCTTATGACATGGCGCGTTTTGCCTATCTGATCCTAAACAAAGGAAAATGGGCCGACAAGCAGGTGATTTCCGAAAATTGGATTCAAATGGCCTCTACTCCAACTCCAGTTAAAACGGATTATGGGTTTATGAACTATTTTTTGAATACTGACAAAAAGTTCCTCCCCAATGCTCCTGCTTCAGCGATTGCACACATCGGCAACGGCGTCAATACGATGGTGATGCTGCCAGAACAGGACTTAATCATCGTAACCCGATGGATAAAAAACAACGAAGCCATTGATGGATTGGTAAAACTGATCTTGGAATCGAAAAAATAGAAGATCTTTGATTCCCCACTAATTTAGTAACTGTATCAATCTAAAATGAAAATAACCACTAGCAACTTGCCAAACGAAGGCTACCAATTCCAATCAGAGCTGTATCATCCAGAATTGGCGCAATTCATTAGAAACGAAACCCAGCATCAAGAATTCCTATTAAAAGCTTTCCGGTTTTTCAATGGGATTCTTTTGATGGCCATGGCCGGGTATCTTGGTTTCAAGGTTGCTTCCGATTGGGTACATATCGGGAAATACTTTCTGAACTTAGCAAATGGCATCGTTTTGGTTTTTTTATTGGTTATTCCTCACGAACTGCTCCACGGACTGGCATACAAATGGGTGGGTGCACCCAAGGTCAGTTATGGCGCAGATTGGAAAAAGCTATTGTTTTTTGCCGTAGCAGATGGTTTTGTCGCCAATTACCGCGAATTTCGTTTGGTGGCGTTGACTCCGTTTGTTGTGATTTCAATTGGTTTTCTCATTGCATTGCCGCTTGCGCCAAAT
>JBBRGN010000149.1:0-11997 GCA_038240665.1 Chitinophagales bacterium
GATAAATGAAAAGTGAAAAGTGAAAAATAAAGGCTTTTATATATAGTCTAGCTGAAAGCCATTCAAGGTTCTTTCCCTCAAATCAAATCCGCAAAACTTTTCTCCATCCGGCGAAACAGGGCAATGCCCCACCACAAGAACAATACTGTCACTCCTAGACTCAGGTAAAATCCCGGCCAATACATGGTGCTGTCATTCCCCAGAATACACCAACGAAACCCATCGATCACCCCCACCATGGGGTTGATGCTATACAATAAGCGCCACTCAGCGGGTACTACACTGGTGCTGAACCCTACGGGTGAAACGTACAAACCAAATTGTACAATGAAAGGAATGATGTAGCGAAAATCGCGGTATTTGACGTTTAGTGCAGTCATGAGTAAACCAGGGCCCAGGCTAGCCAACAATGCCAATACCATGAATAGCGGTAAAAGCAGGATATTCCAGCTCGGTGCGTATTGGTAGTAGATCATCATGCCCACCAGCAGTACGAAGCTGATCAAAAAATCCACAAAAGCAGTCACCACTGCTGCGGTGGGTACGATCAAGCGTGGAAAATATACCTTACTGATGAGGTTGGAATTGCCAATGAGGCTGTTGGAGGCTTCGCCGAGGGCGGTGGCAAAAAGCGTCCAGGGAAGCATGCCGGCAAAAACCAATAACGCATAGGGGGCATGGCCTTCGGTGGGGAGCTTGGCAACACGACCAAATACAATGGTGAAAATAACCATGGTCAGAAAGGGACGAATAACGGCCCATGCTACGCCAATCACGGTCTGCTTGTAGCGTACGGAGATGTCGCGCCAAGCAAGAATCCAAAATAGTTCCCGGAAACGCCATAGGTCGCGCCAATAATTTTTTTCGGCGCGGCCAGCTTCCAAGATGGTAATGTGTTCGGTCATGGTAGGGAACGTAGGCGTTTTTTCTGCTTGATGTGCTAAAAACTAGGTCAAAATCTATCCTTAGATTGAACGATTTTTAATAGCGTAAAAGGCTAAAAAATGGTAAGAAATAACAATAAATAGGTTGAAAAATAAAATAAATTAAGTGCTGTAAATTGCACAAAAATAAAACAATTTTATATGGCTTCGCCGCCGAAAAGTCGCAATACTTTTCAGGAGGCATAACCCAGGCGGGTTGTTTTTATTGTGTTGCCAAATTACAAATAAATTTTGATAAATAGAAATAAATTAACTAAAAAAATAAATAAGTAAGGTGAGATATTAACAGACTACAAACCTGGCCACAGAGCTGGTGTCTTACTAGTAATTGTAATTATTGAGGCTAAATGTTGCCACAGGGGCAGTGGATTAACTTTAGGTTTTGATTAGACTTTGGCATTTGTGATCTCTTATCTCCAAAGTGTATGATGCGGTGCTTGCTTCTCAGAACTCCTCAAGAGCAGAACGTTTTCGAAAAGCATCTCACGTGCTAGTAGCCAGAAAACGAGCACAGCGCCAAGGATCAGCACCCTGTTCTCCCCTTGAGGGGTCGGGGGGCCTGATTTAATGCGTAAAGTATTATAAGTCAGCGGAAAATGCTTTTTTATTTTTAGCAAATGAGTAGATCCGTCAACATCCCAATCGATGCAGGGAAAAACAGCTTGCAAAATATAATCTTTTCCGAAGCTGTACCCTCTGCCCAGCGCGCAGGTATCTTTGTAGAAAAATCCGATTGTGTTCCTGGCTGCCCTTAGGGTAGCTATCTAATTACGCTTATTTAGATAGCTACCTCATGGGCTGCTGCATGATTTTCGCCATTTTTTGCTACAAAGATGGCCGCCCTAAGGGCAGCAAAGAGGGGGAATTTAGTGAGTTCCTGATAAATAAGATTTTTTTGAAAAAATCTTATTTCCTCCGTTTTCTCTTTCCCCCCAGCAAGCCCAAACTCCAGAATTTTTTCTTTTTTTGCTCCTCATCATAATAGCCATAGCCATATCCATAGCCGTAACCGCTGCCATACCCATAACCGCTGCCGTAGCCGCCATACCCATAACCATACCCTCTACCACTGCGTACGCCGTTGAGGATGATGCCGGGTTGGGGCAATTTATGGTTGAGGTAAATGTCCTCCAACATGCGCAAAAAGCTGGTGCGGGTACGTCCAAAACGGGTGACTACCACTGATTGATCCACCAAGGCGCTGAGCAACAAAGCATCGGTAACCAAACCAACTGGCGCAGTATCGACAACTACACAATCGTAATGTTCGCGGAGATAGGCAAACAATGCCTTGGTTTGTCCGCTCATCAGCAATTCGGCGGGGTTGGGTGGTACCGGACCGCAATCTAAAAAATCAAGGTTTTCCTGGTCAGGAACGGGGCGTATCAATTGTTGCAAAGGGGTATCGGCGGCTAAAAAATTGGTAACGCCGGAAGTGGCTTGTTCGCCAATGAGGTAGCGGCTGAGTTTGGGTTTGCGCATGTCTAAACCCAACAGGAGCGTCTTTTTTCCGGCTAAGGCCTGGCTCAATCCCAAGTTGATTGAAATAAAACTTTTGCCCTCACTACTGATGCTCGAGGTGACCAATATGATCTGATTTTTGTTCCCTGCGGCCAAGAATTGAAGATTGGTTCGCAACAAACGGAATGCTTCGGCAATGGCAGATCGGCTACCGCGCCTTACCACAATGGGGTTTTCATTGCTCGACTGACCAATATACCCCAAAAAAGGCATACCAGTAAACCGCATGATGTCGCCCTCGGTATAAATGCGGGTGTTGAAAAAGTCGAAAGCAAAAAGGAGGGAAGCTGGGATGGCCAAACCCAAAAATACCGCCAATAGAAAGATGCGGTTGCGGTTGGGAGAAATGGGGCCTTGGTTTACTGGTGGATCGAGCGCGCGGGAGTTGGCCACTTCGGCCGCTACTTTCAGCGCGGTTTCTTCGCGTTTTTGTAGCAAAAACAAAAAGAGTTGTTCTTTGATCTGTTGTTGACGCATGATCTGGAGCAATTCCCGTTCGTTGGTAGGGATGGCATTGATCTGGCGTTCAATGGGTTTGAGTCGTTGGCGGATGGTGTTGCGCCGCGTGGTCAATTCCCGCCGGATGATGGCTACGCTTTGAACAACGGTGCCGCGCACCTCCTCCAATTGTTTGTCAAAAGCACCTAAAGCGGGGTTGGCACCTTTGGCCGTAGCCAATTTTTCGCGCTCGAGGAGCAGGCCGTTGTAGCGGTCAATTTGGCCTACCAAACCGCTGTTGTTAAGGATTTCCGAACTTACCGGTAAGGAGCGATAGCGATTGGAATTGTCGTTGAGCTGGACTTCGATGTTGTCCACCATCCCCAAACGGAGTTCCAATTCCATGAGTTGCTCGTCGGTAGTGGTGACCCGATCGAGGTAACTTTTGGCTTTTTCGGCAATGGCGATGGGGAGGTCGGAACTGCGTTTGTAGTTTTCGGCGTCCCGTTCTACATCGTATAGTTCGCGGGTAATGTAACCGAGGCGCTCGTCGATAAAGCGCAGGGTTTGGCGACCCGATTCGTTTTTGTTTTCGATCAAACTGTTGTTGTATTCCTGGATCAAGCGACTGATGATGTCGATGGCTTTTTGGGGAACGGGGTCTTTGAGCATGACCGACAATACCGTTGATCGTCCCACTTGTTGGATGGCGAGTTTTTTGGCATACCCGTCAGCGGTGTTGGAAGGGTGAGCTACTCTGATGTTGATTTGTGCGCCGGTAGGCAACTCTACTGCGGTTTTTTCAATCACATAGGTTACTAGGTTGTGCACAAATGGTGTTCCAAAACGACAAACCACGGTATCCTGATCGCCGCGCAGCAATACAAACTCGTCGCCACTTCCAAGCAGTTGCAAACTCAATCGGCTCCCATAAGCGCGCTCCAGGGGTTCGGAACTGGCAACACGGATTCCCGCATTTGGGTACATTTCGCTGTCTTTGATACGCCCTTGTTGGGTGTAGGTGATGTTGAGTTGGAGTGAATCGATGACCCGCTTCATCAAACTGCTCGATTTGAGGATCTGCAATTCGTTTTCCACATTGGATTCGGGCATGATGCCCAATTGGGAGGTCACCGCTTCTTCGGATAAAGAGCGTTGTTTTTGGTCTTCAATCAAAACGGTACCCATCACCTGATAAATGGTGGTGGAGTAGCGGAGTTTGACCCAAGCGCCAAACAAACCAAGCAGCAGACCCAATAACATCCAAGGCCAAATGCGGAGAAAAAAGAAGACAAAATAAGTAAAATCCAACTCCTTGGGGCGGGGTTGGATGGGTTGTACATTTTGATTACTGGGGGCAGCATTGGGTTGGAGTTGATCCATGTCTAGTTCTTATCGGGTAAGGGTAATGATTAAGGTGATTATGGCCAGTAAGCCAGAGCTGTAGGAAATGGCTCGACTAAAGGGGTCGGCTACCGTAGCTACTTTGGCTTGGATGGGCTCCACGTAAAGCACATCGTTTTGCTGGACGTAAAAATAAGGGGAAGTAAATAAATCACCCTTGGTAAGATCGATGCGGGTATAGGTGCGTTGGCCGTCCTTTTCGCGGATGAGGAGTACGTTGGTGCGGTTGGCATAGGCCGTGAAATCGCCGCCATGCCCCAAGGCTTCCAAGATGGTGACCCGTTGGTTGCTCAAGCGGATGATTCCTGGTCGGTTGACTTCGCCGGTGAGGGTGATTTTGAAATTCAAAAAACGCATGTTGATCACCGCGTCAGTCAATTGAGGCAACAACAATGTCAAGATTTTTTGTTTGGCTTCGGCCAGGGTCAATCCGCCTACTTGTATACGTCCCAGCACGGGGAAGTCAAGGTATCCTTCTCGATCCACAAAATAGCCCAGGAACAATTCCAATTGGTTGCTGGTTTGGCCTACGGTTCCCGATCCTTGCTGGTTCATCGATTGCTGGTTGTTGCTGTCTCCCAGATTATAAGGAGTAGCGGCCAATTTATCAAAACTGTGTACGGTGATTTGCAACAAGTCCTCGGGCTGGATCTTCAGGTCCATTGAATTGAGGATGGCTTCTGGTTGGGCAGGAAAATGCGCCTCCCGAAAAGAAATCAGATCGCGTTGATGTACGCAACTGCTACAAAATGCCCAGAGGGCTAGATAAAGTAATGGTTTTTTCATTTCGTTTTGAACGTTGAGGTACGGAGTTATGGGGTATCCTAGTGTTGCTGGTTAAATTTTAAATTGTCCATGATTGGTCATGTCGATGGCTCTGCGTACCAATTTGTTCGTTTGGCCGTCTTTCAGGAAGTCCAAATGCCGTTGATGGTGCAAATCGGTACCCAATAAATCGATCCAACCTTTTTTAAGTAATTTTTCGGACACCTGCATGATGCTTTTATCATAGTAGCCCGTAAGCGAAAGCAAATTGAGTTGGAATTTACAACCCATGTCTTTCAGGCGTTCGTATTGGCGTAAATTCTGGTGCATAAAAGTGTAGCGTTCAGGATGTGCCAATACGGGTACAAAACCTTTGGTTTGTAAACGGAAAATATATTCCTCCAATTGCGGTGGTGCGCCCATAAACGACATCTCGACCAATATCAGGTTGTCCCAGATGGGGAGTAGGTCGCCGGTTTCTAGCAGACTGGCAAAATGATCATCCATGAAATATTCCGCTGCGGCGTCGATTGGAATGTTGATTCCTACTTCGGTGCAGGCTTGGCGAACGAGGGCTAGTTTTTCTTGGATGATGGCGCTGGTGTTGGGATAAAACTCGGTATAGATGTGGGGGGTGGTAATGAGTTTTTGATAGCCCAATGCTTGTAATTGCCGGATGAGGGATAGGCTTTCTTCAAGGGTAGGGGCGCCATCGTCGATACCAGGGAGTAAATGCGAGTGCATGTCGAACTGGAGTGCTTCGAAGCTGGGGGGAGGGGTGTTTTTCCTGAAAAAGTTTAGCAAGGTTTATTGGTTTTTGGGATGGCCTTCCGCCATTTTTTTTGAACACGGATTAAATGGATTAGACGCGGATTGAACGGATTTTTAATCCTAGATCCTTAGGGTGCTTTAACCATAAAAAAATCCGTGTTCAATCCGTTCCATCCGTGTTCTATCAACAGCTTAAAAAATCTATCTCCAATCCCATTTCAAAATTTATAGCGCCCAATAGAATTCCAGCTCATCCTGAAAACTTTTGTACAAGCCCTTTAAATCAAACAACACCACCCCATTGCGCGAAATAGACCGAAAATAATCCCCATCCAACGACTTATACTCCTCATGCGAAACCGCCACGACGATCGCATCATAATCTTTCCCAATCGTTTCCAACAAAGACAACTGGTACTCATGCGCCACCTCGTTGGGAGAAGCCTGAGGATCAGCAATTTGCACGTGTACCGAATATCCCATCAACTCCTTCACTAGATCCACTACCTTGGAATTGCGGATGTCGGATACATCTTCTTTAAACGTAACCCCCATCACCAGCACCTTAGCGTTGCCAGGGTTCTTACCTTTTTGTAACAGGTTTTGCACCAGCGTACGGGCGATCCACACCGGCATGGCGTCGTTGATGCGGCGACCCGCGGCAATCACTTGCGGCTCAATACCCAATTGTCGAGCCTTGTGCAATAGGTAATAAGGATCCACGCCAATACAATGTCCGCCTACCAGTCCGGGCAAATAGCGGTGAAAATTCCACTTGGTACCGGCGGCATCGAGTACGGCGGTGGTATCGATGCCAATTTTGTCAAAAATCATCGCCAGCTCATTCACGAGGGAAATGTTGAGGTCGCGTTGGATGTTTTCGATCACCTTGGCAGCTTCAGCAACTTTAATGGCTGGCGCTTCGTAGATGCCCGCTTTGATGATTTGACGGTAGACTTTTGAGATGGTCGCAAGCGATTCTGCATCACAACCGGATACAATCTTAAGGATATTGGTGAGGGTACGGGTTTTGTCGCCCGGATTGATGCGTTCGGGAGAATAGCCGATTTTAAAATCTTGTGGCGCTTGGAGTCCGCTGAACTGCTCCAAGATAGGGAGGCAATCTTCTTCGGTACAACCTGGGTACACGGTTGATTCATACACCACATAATCGCCGGGTTTGAGGGCTTTACCTACGCTTTCCGAAGATTTTTGCAAAGGAATCAGGTTGGGTACTTTGTGTTCGTTGATGTCCGTAGGTACGGCAATGATGAAAAAATTGGCCTTTTTTAAATCCTCCGGGTTGGTGGTGAATTGAATATCGGCATTTACAAAGGCTTCGGGGCCCAATTCGCGGGTGGGGTCGATCCCGTTTTGCATCAGGTCTACGCGAGCTTGGTTGATGTCAAAACCGATGACTCGGAAGTGTTTGGCAAATTCCAGGGCTAGCGGGAGTCCTACATAGCCTAGGCCGATGACAGCAATGGTTTTTTCTTTTTGGATTAATGCTTGGTACAAAGTAGTCTATTTTGTTTTTTGGATTTTTTTATGATGTTGACGGAACACGGATTTTTTGTGATGTTGACGGAACGCAATCCCAAAAACCCCATCACCACCCAAAAGGATGATCCGCCAAAGGCAACGCCGCCAAAAGATGATGATCACCATCCAACCCCAAAGCAGGAGCATTCCGTATATGATGAACCAGCTCAATGGCCGGCCGCGCCTCCTCCAACGTAAAACCGCCGCCACCCAAAATAGCTTGGTAACTCTGCGTATGCAAATCCGTAAACCCATCGCTGAATTCAAACGCTTGACCGCCAATACGCAGCGATCGGTAAGTACGGCCATTTTTTGCTTGCACTTCAGCGGGCAAAGTATCGGCATTGATGCTTAAAAACCACCGCACCCGGGCTTTTTCCAATTCCAAAAAACCAGCTGCGCGATCGTGATTGTGTTGATGGACTTTGCTGGTTTTCACCGCGCCAAAAACCCAAGTCAGCATGTCGAAAAAATGTACGCCAATATTGGTCGCAATGCCGCCCGATTTGCTGGTGTCGCCTTTCCAACTGGCATAGTACCAATGACCGCGACTGGTGATGTAGGTCAGATCTACTTCAAATAGGGCATCAGCTGGACTCTCGGTGACCGTTTTTTTCAATGCCACAATGCTGGGATGTAAACGCAACTGCAGAATGTTGTACACCTGTTTGCCCGTTTCCTGGGTCATTTCGGCCAGCGCATCGATGTTCCAGGGGTTGAGGGTCAAGGGTTTTTCACAGATCACATCGGCACCCAAGCGCAAACCAAAACGAATATGGGCATCGTGTAAGTAGTTGGGCGAGCAAACGCTGAGGTAGTCAATTTTGATCCCCTGGCGCTGCAACTTTTCCAGATGCCGATCAAAACGCTCAAATTCCGTAAAAAATGAAGCCTCTGGGAAATAAGCGTCCATCACCCCAACGGAATCGTTTTTGTCAATCGAGGCTACTAACCGATTGCCAGTTGCTTTGATCGCTTGTAAATGACGCGGCGCGATGTAACCAGCCGCTCCGATGAGTGCAAAGTTTTTGATGGATCGGAAAAATTAAGGGTAATTTATTCGGAAACGGAGACGGTTACTTGCCCTTCACGCAGCCAATACTTTTGACCACTGGCGGGGCAAACCGCTTCTCCTTGGGGATTGAATTTCAATTTTTCGCCTTGCTGACTCATCCAGCCTTTTTGTTGGGCGGGGTTGCCGACCACGAGCGCGTAATCACGTACATTTTTGGTTACCACGGCTCCAGCGCCAATAAAAGCAAAGATGCCGATATCTACGCCGCAAACAATCGTGGCATTTGCGCCAATGGTAGCGCCTTGGCGTACTATGGTAGTAAGGTAGGCATCCTGTCGATTGACTTGGCTGCGGGGGTTCATCACATTGGTGAAAACCATCGAAGGACCCAGGAAAACATCATCTTCACAAACGACGCCAGTATAAATGGATACATTGTTTTGCACCTTGACATTGTTCCCTAGTTGGACGCCATTGGCCACAAATACGTTTTGCCCCAAATTGCAGTTTTTGCCGATAACTGCTTCCGGCATAAGGTGGCAAAAATGCCAAATCTTGGTTCCTTCGCCAATCTGGCATCCAGGATCCAAAATAGCGCTGGGGTGGGCAAAATAGGGCGAATGATCCATCAAGTTAAGCAAGGCTTCGCCGTCGAAAGGTCGCGAAGGCTTTTCGAAAAATGAAGTGCAAACTGTTTAAAATCAATCAATTGTTATATGGCTAAATAATGAAATCCACTTAAAATTGACCCTTATACCTGCCAAGCCCGTTTTTGAAAAAGACCTACCGTTGATTGGGCCGCTTCCTTAACGTTTTTGCTGACAATGCGCAAATGAGCAGGATTGATCTGCATGCGCAAAGAATAACCAAGGTTGTCGAGTTCGATCACCACGGTTTTAGAACCGCGTTCTTCTACCAGTTTTCCCTGAATCCCCATCAAACGCCCGTTGATGATCTCAACTGTATCCCCAGGTTCAAGACAAAGCCCCTGCCGTACTTCCAGATTGCTCAGATCGGTTGTTTCTCCACTTATTCGGCGCAGAATTTCAATTTCTTTTTCAGGAATGGCGGCGAGCTCTTTGCCGATGCGTAAGTAATTGTACACATCCGGAACTTCCAGCACGGGAACATAGTGCTTTTTGGTAATTTTTACAAAAACATAGCAATTAATCAGGGGCAGTTCAACATGTTTAATTTTACGGGTGTAATAGCGCGTCAACTTTTGAATGGGAACGTAAGCATTGATGCCGCGTTCCAGCAATTGTTTTTGCACCAACTTTTCCCGTTTGTACATCGTGTGTACCGCAAACCAGCGTTCTTCCAGCGTATCTATCATGGTGTCAACTATTTATTGCGTTCAATAAAAATTCTTTACGCAAATTCGGATGGGGTTCACCCTTGATTCACAAAAAACTTTTGCACTTCTTCGGTCATATAGCTTAGCGTATCCTCCTCTAATTCGGTGTGCATGGGCAGCGAAATCACTTCTCGACACAGGTTTTCAGTAACGGGTAAAAAAGAGATATCGGTAAAAGGCTTAAACGCTGCCTGGGCGTACAATGGCACCGGATAATAGACCATGGTCGGGATGCCTTTATCTGCTAAATACGCTTGAAGTGCGTCGCGGCGGCCACCTTTGACCAGCAGCGTATATTGGTGAAAAACGTGGGTAGAATTGTGCTGACGCGCCGGCGTAACCACGCTGCTAAGGTTTGCGAAAGCTTGATCGTAGAAGTCCGCGGCCTTTTGACGTGCCTCGGCATAAGCGTCAAGGTGTTTCAATTTTATATCAAGAATAGCGGCTTGAATGGCGTCTAATCGCGAATTTACCCCCACCACATCATGGTAATAGCGGCGTATTTGACCATGATTGGACACCATGCGGAGTTTACTCGCCAGATCTTCATTGTTGGTGCTGATGGCACCGCCGTCGCCGTAAGCGCCCAGATTTTTGGAAGGATAAAAAGAAGTACAACCGATTTGACCGAGCGTACCGGTTTTTTGTTTTCGGCCATCACTAAACGTATAATCAGCGCCGATGGCTTGGGCATTGTCTTCAATCACCCAGAGGTTGTGTTCGCTGGCCAAGTGAAGGATGGGTTCCATGTCGCAACTTTGTCCAAAAAGATGTACCGGAACGATGGCCTTGGTTTTAGGCGTGATGGCAGCTTCTACGATTGCTGCAGTAATGTTAAAGGTATGCGGATCGACATCCACCATGACTGGTTTGAGTTGCAGCAAAGCGATCACCTCCGCCGTAGCCACATAGGTAAACGCCGGAACGATGACTTCATCGCCAGGTTGAAGCTCAAGCGCCATCATGGCAATTTGTAGCGCGTCGGTACCATTGGCACAAGGGATGACGCTAGCTGCGCCGAGGTAAGTTTCTAGGCTGGTTTGAAACCTTTTTACTGCGGGGCCATTGATATAGGCGTTGGTATCCAATACTTCCTGAATGGCAGCATCGATTTCGTGTTTTAGCTGATGGTATTGTCGCTTTAAATCGACCATTTGAATGTTGTGATGGCTCATGTTTTCAAACTAATCACTTGGTTACTAAATCCTTTCCAAAGCTTTCTGGGCAATGGTTTTACCAATGGCCAACGATGCTGTAGCCGCCGGTGAAGGCGCATTGCAGACGTTGATCACGTTTTTATCTTCAAAAATCAAAAATTCATCGCTTAATTTGCCTTGCGCATCGCAGGCCATGGCGCGCACTCCCGCGCCGCCACGCTCTAAATCATCAGCGGTGACCGAGGGAATCAGGTGTTGCAATGCCCGAACAAAAGCCGCTTTGGAATAAGAACGATACAGCTCGTCGAGCCCATAACGCCATTGTTGCTGGGCCATTTTGCGGAAACCTTTAAACCCAATCGTTTCAAAAAACTCACCAGCGTGAAAATCCCAACGGCTATAGCCTTCGCGACGGAAAGCCAGCACCGCATTCGGACCAGCTTCAATACCGCCATGAATCATCCGCGTGTAATGAACGCCCAAAAAAGGAAAATCGGGGTTGGGAACGGGATAAATTAGGTTGTTGACCAAGTACTGTTTTTCGGGTTTAAGCTGGTAATACTCGCCGCGGAAGGGGAGTATTCGAATATTGCTGATGTCTTGTCCGGTCATTGCCGCTACCCGGTCGGAGTACAATCCAGCACAATTGATCAGTATTTTTGCCGTGTAAGAGCCCTTGGTGGTCTCTACGGTTACTTCATTGTCCTTGCGGATGATCGAGGTCGCCTGACAACCCGTATGCACTTCGCTCCCTTGAGCGCGGATGAGTTTAACATAAGTTTGGGCAACCGCTACATAATCAATGATCCCAGTTTGAGGTACCCAGAGGGCTTCAACAACGTTGATGTGCGGCTCTTTTTCGCGGGCTTCAGCCGGGCTTATTTTGCGAATTCCAGTGAGGCCGTTTTCTTGGCCATTGGAGAGAATTTTGTCCAGTTGAGGGCGTTCCTGCTCGCGCGTGGCGACAATCACCTTGCCGCAAATATCGTGGGGCACCCCGTGCTCCAAACAGAACCGCTCCATCGCCTGCTTGCCGATGCGGCAGTTGTCGGCCTTCAGCGAGCCCGGCTTGTAATAGATGCC
>JBBRGN010000150.1:0-11981 GCA_038240665.1 Chitinophagales bacterium
TGACGAGGTAGCCTTTTTTTATTTTGTTCAAGACCACTTGGATAAACAATTGCGCGAAGCGGCAGCTTATGCAGCCTCATTGGGCGTGGTACTTAAAGGAGATTTGCCGATTGGAATCTATCGCTATAGCGTGGATGCCTGGGTAGCTCCCCATTTGTACAACATGGATGGACAGGCAGGTGCGCCGCCTGATCCTTTTTCAGATAATGGCCAAAACTGGGGTTTCCCGACTTACCGCTGGGAGATCATGGCGGAAGACAATTACCTTTGGTGGAGGCAGCGCATGCAACACCTTGCACGCTATTTTAGCGCTTACCGCATCGATCATATTCTCGGTTTTTTCCGCATTTGGGATATTCCTTACAAACAGATTGAAGGTTTGCCGGGTGTATTTAATCCTGCCATTCCAGTGGAGCGGACGGAGCTTTCCTTGCGAGGTATTGATTTTGATTACACCCGTTTTTGCAAACCGCACATTACCGAAGGCGACCTTCAAGATCTTTTTGGAGTGCATGCTGATTACATTAAATCAGTTTTTCTGGGTGGAGAGCATTCGGGGATTTATCATTTTTTAGCGGAATGGGAAAGTCAGCGCGCCATCCAGGAATATATTGAGAACCCCGAAAACAATGCTCCTGCTGACATTCAAGCTGGACTGTTTGAACTAGTAGCCAATGTTTTGCTGTGGGAAGTAGGGGGGAGTGATCAACAGTTTTTCCACCCGCGGATCATGATGGACAAAACGCGTTCCTTCCTCAAACTCCCTTATAGCCAGCAACAACGCCTGTTTGAGCTGCACAACGATTATTTCTTCCGTCGCCAAGATGAGTTTTGGAAGATACAGGCAATGAAAAAGTTGCCGGCGTTGAAGGCAGCTACTAATATGTTGATTTGTGGCGAAGATTTAGGCATGGTTCCGGCTACCGTACCAGGAGTCATGAAGGAATTGGGCATATTAAGCTTGGAAATTCAGCGCATGTCTAAAAACCCCGCTACGGAATTCCTCCAAGCGATTGATATTCCGTATTGGTCGGTTTGTAGTCCTTCTACGCACGATATGTCGACCATCCGCGGATGGTGGGAAGAAAGCGATCGGGAGCAAATTCAACGGTTTTTTCAACAAGAATTACAGGGAACAGGCATTGCCCCTTTGACCTGCGAACCAGAAATAGCAGAAGCCATCATTCATCAACATTTGCAATGGCCTAGCATGTGGTCGGTTTTTCCGCTACAAGATCTAATGGCCATTGATGGAACGTTGCGGCATCCACACCCCGCTGAAGAACGCATCAATGTGCCGGCGAATCCCAAGCATCATTGGTGTTATCGCATGCACCTGACATTGGAGGAATTGAACAAAGCGGCGGAATTTAATGGCTTATTGGCTGGAATGCTAAAAGAAACGGGCCGGGCCTAAGGACTGAGTCGAGAATAAGGTATCAAAATAGCCTAGTCTATTTTGGAATCTTAATGTTGACTCATTCCTAAAACAACCAAAATGATTGCAACTTCACAAAAAGCATTATTCGACCTAGCGGATGAGGTAACCTACCTCAACTGTGCTTATATGTCGCCGCAATTAAAGGAGGTCGAGCAAATTGGGATCAAGCACCTGAGCTTAAAAAATCGCCCTTGGGGCATTAGTATCCAGGATTTCTATCAACCCGTAGAGGAGCTGAAATCTGCTTTTGCCCGCCTGATCAATATTACCGAAAAAGACAGGATTGCCATAGTACCTTCTGCTTCCTACGCGATTGCCAACGTAGCGCATAATTTGAAGCTAAAACCCAACCAAAACATCATCGTTGCCCAGGAGCAATTTCCTAGTAATTATTACTCCTGGGATCGGGTACTTCAACAAGCGGGAGGCGAGTTGCGAGTGGTACAACTGCCCGATGCTGCTAATCGCACCCAAGCATGGAGCGAGGCATTGCTCAACGCGATTGATGAAAATACCGCAATGGTGGCTTTAGGTCATATCCATTGGGCCAATGGCATTAAGTATGATCTAGAAAGTATTCGGAAAAAAACGCGCGAAGTCGGCGCTTTGCTGGTGATTGATGGAACCCAATCGGTGGGAGCACTTCCTTTTGATGCAAGTGTTATCCAACCCGATATGTTGGTGGCTGCGGGATACAAATGGCTTTTGGGGCCTTATTCGATGGGAGTTGCCTATTTTGGATCTCATTTTGACCAAGGTATACCCATTGAAGAAAATTGGATTAACCGTAAAGACAGTGAAAATTTTCAGGGTCTGGTCAATTATCAAGGGGAATACAAACCCCTGGCTGGCCGTTTTTCGATGGGTGAGCAGTCTAATTTTATTTCCGTTCCCATGTTGACTACTGCCATCAAGCAACTGAATACCTGGGGCTTAGAAAATATTCAAGCTTATTGTCGCAGCATCAATACATCAGCAATGGAGGCCCTGCAAGAATTAGGTTGTAGAGTGGAAAGTGTTGATGACCGAGCGCACCATTTAATTGGTGTAGGAATAAGTCCCCGGATCCAAACTGATTTATTGCAACAACAATTGAGCGAACAAAAGGTGTTTGTATCCCAGCGTGGCGCGGCAATCCGGGTATCTACCCATGTTTTCAATACCCAAGAAGACTTGAACCGGTTGGTAGATTGCTTTAAAAAAAGCTGGAGATAACGAACATTTTTAGCCGCCATCACCCCCAAAAACCCAATCGCCATGGTTTCCACACTGCGGGTATCAGGGTTAAATGTTGAGGTTCCAAAATAGCGGGAACAAAAAACAATGCCCCCAGGTGCCAGAGGTCAATGGATAAACGTACGCTTTGGTGTTGTTTGATTTGTTCCCAACAAGCTTCCATTTCTTTAGACCAATGGATGTCGGCAACGATGATGATGCTCTTATCGTGGATTTTAGCCAAACAGGTTTCAAAGTAGTCATAACAAGCTCCTTTTTGATGATCACCATCAATAAATACCAGATCCAATTTTTCAATGTTTTTTAAGATATTTGGCAACACGTCAGCAAATGCCCCAACCAATCCATGAATGTGCGACATCTCCATGGTCTCAAAAGTTTTTTGGGCTACTTCAGCCGTATCTTGGCAACCTTCGATGGTGAATACCTCTCCCTGATGCGTAGCCGCAGCCAAGTAAATCGTTGAAATCCCAAGCGAAGTACCTAATTCAACAATCGTTTTTGGTTGATAATGAACTACGATTCTAAAAAGCCATTGCGCTGTAGCTTCGGCAATGGCGCTGTGTTTGGCGATGTCCTTTATTTGACGCGTTTTTTGGGTATTGACTTTGGAACCCGCGCCTAAATCCGTGATCTGGATGCTCTCAGAATTGCGCAACAAACGGTGCCGCATGCGGTCTAACTCCGAAAAAGCGTAAAAAAGCCGCCTATCTTCCAAAACATATTCAATGAAATCAACAACAAATGGAGAATGTATGTCGTATTTTGTTTTTGCATTAAAAAAATAACGTAGAAGGCTAGATGCATAATGACGGTAATGGCTCAATCTAGACATTAGAATTACTTAGTATTTGGTTTTGGTAAGTACTTCGAGTATGTTTGTTTTTTGATCGCCAGCTTATGTTGACTAAAAGATCGACTTACTCAGGCGACGAAGATAATAGACTTTTTTAGATCGGTATGAACTTGCTCGGGATTTTGCCCAAGGCGTTCTTAAAGTAAACGGTCAAACTTGATCTTGAGCGCCTTACTTCTTGGTATTTGAATGCTTGGCAGCGTTTATTGAATGTGTCGAGTTCTAAAAAAAGCCCTAAAGTGCTGGTTATAAATCAATTGAATCACCTTTGCGGATTTTTGCGTATCTTTTACAACATTATTCAAAAAAAATGAACATCATCATGAATGCAAGATTTTTACTTTTGCTGCTTCTGGTTGTCTTGACCAGCGGATTAAGTGCCCAAACAGAGGCGCCAGCAAATTGGTTTAACCTTGATCAATCCAAAGACGGCGTACCTGGACTAGGTACCGAATCTCTATACCAACGTATCTCTAAAGGAAAAAAAGGGGAAACCGTTGTCGTTGCAGTTATTGATTCAGGCGTAGATTATTTACATGAAGACCTGAAGGACATCATGTGGGTAAACCCCGGTGAAATTGCCGGAAATGGCATCGATGACGACCACAATGGTTACATCGATGATATTCATGGCTGGAACTTTTTGGGAAATGCCAAAGGCGAAAATGTAGTACACGACAACTTGGAGGTGACTCGTTTGTATGCCCAATACAAGAAGAAATTTGCCAACGTTGACCCGGTTAAATTGGGCAAAAAAAACAAAGCGCTTTATGAGCAATACCTAGAATATAAAGGCATTGTAGAAACCAAACGCGAATCAGCTTCCAAAAACTTCACCATCTTCTCAACGCTAAAGGAGCTGATTTCAAAAATGAAAGCTTCTATCAAAAAGGATGAGATCACGCTGAATGACATCAAAAAATTTAAAACCGACGATGACAAGATGAAGCGTTTGGTGGGCGTGATCAAGCAACAGATGGAGCAAGGCATGTCATTTGAAGAATTTGACAAACAAGTTGAAGAAGCTTATGAGCACTATGATGGCGAGTACAATTTTAACTACAACCCTGACTATGATTCGCGTAGCTTGGTAGGCGACAACTATGCCGATCTGACCCAGCGTTTTTATGGTAATAACGACGTTAAAGGGCCTGATGCGCGTCATGGAACGCACGTTGCTGGCATCATTGGTGCCATTCGCGGCAACAATATCGGTATGGACGGCGTAGCTGACAATGTACGCATCATGTCGGTACGTACCGTTCCTGATGGCGATGAACGGGACAAAGATGTCGCCAACGCCATCCGCTATGCCGTTGACAATGGAGCTAAGGTGATCAACATGAGCTTTGGCAAAGGACAATCTCCGAATAAAAAGTATGTAGACGAAGCGGTAAAATACGCCATGAAGAAAGATGTGTTGTTGGTTCATGCAGCGGGTAACGATGGAAAAGAAAACGACTTCGCCAACAATTACCCCAATGACTTGCTTGGCAAAAAATACGCTGAAAACTGGATCGAGATTGGCGCAAGCAATTGGGTCACTGGCGATCATTTGGCGGCAAGTTTTTCCAATTACAGCCCCAAGCTGGTAGATGTATTTGCCCCGGGTGAAGAAATCTATTCTACTACGCCTGACAATACCTATGAAAACCTTCAGGGAACCAGTATGGCATCTCCAATGGTGGCTGGCGTAGCAGCAGTTGTACGTTCTTATTTTCCTGATCTTACTGCGGTACAGGTAAAAGACATTATTGCCGGTTCAGCCGTGAAAGAACCCATTAAGGTGGTCAAACCGGGTACTGAAGACGAAATGGTTGATTTTAGCACTTTGAGTACTTCTGGTGGCGTCGCAAATGTAGAAGCTGCGGTGGATCTGGCGATCAAAACGGTAGGTAAGAAAAAAGGCGCAAAGCGTTATTTGACTGCTGCTGATCTTGAACCTAAAAAAGTGATTGTACCTTAATTTTTTTTAGAAATAGGTTTAAAAAAAATGGCGCTCTCTATTCTTGATGGAGAGCGCCATTTTTTAATCAAGCTAGCGCGACAGCAGCAATTGAGCGAATCAATCTATCATCGCACCAACGCTATTTATTGCGCATTCTTTTTGATCTCTTTCAAAATGATGGCATCAACTCCTTTATCTTTCACCATGCGATTGAAAGCTGGCAATTGTTCGTCTCTAACTTTGCGGTATCTGACCAATTGATCGTCGATTTTCTTGGTCATTTCATCCCTAACCTGATACGCCTGTTTGGTAGGGCGGTTGTCGCCCTGATTGGAGATAGAACCCACATGACCCAATTTGTTGTTCAATTTGATCGGAAAATTAAGGGGGTCTTGACCACTCCGGTTTTTGGTTTGGTACAATTCGTTCTCAATCTCGCCAATTGATTTTTCCATTTCATTGGCTTTCTCCAACAAAGGCTTCATGTTGCTGTCATCCTTCCACAATTCTTTGAAATTGTTCAATTGTTTGCGGATGGTGCGGACATCGGTAATGGTTTGGTGGGTTTCCGACATCTTGTCACGGATTGCGATCAAAAAATTGAATTGTTCCTGTAAATCCTCAATGCTGGCATCAGACCGGGGATCTTTTAGGATTTCAAACTCTTCTTCTTGTACTTCTTTACCTACCGTAAGTCGTACCTTGTATTTACCTGGAACGGCCTTGGGGCCAGTTACGCCTGCGGCCCACATGATCATGCCTTCAAATTTCTTGGCATCCGCGTAGCGCATGTTCCAAACGAAGAGGTTGCCACCTATTTTTAGCTCTGGCAATTTGTCTGCTTCTTCTTTGGATTTGCTAGAATATTCTTTGATCAGCTTGCCATCTTTTTCCAAAAAGGCCAACTTTACTTCAACCGAATCTGCTGGTTTGGCTTTCAAATAAAAATGCGTCATTACCCCACCGGGATGGTTTTGACCTTCGGTTTTGGATGGTCTACCGGGGGAGCCATCCATGCGATAGCTGGCCAAAGGCTTATACAAATTGAATGATTTGGCGGCTACGGCTTCGCTCAATTGATGCAAAGGTGTAATGTCGTCAATCAACCAAAAGCTACGACCCTGGGTGGCAGCGATCAAGTTGTCGTTTTTGATGGTCAAATCAGTAACAGGAACAAGTGGCAAATTCAATTGAAATGGCTGCCAGTTTGCGCCATCGTCAAAAGAGAGGTACATGCCTACTTCGGTTCCTGCATACAACAAGCCTGGGCGCTTAAGGTCAGCGCGAACCACCCGTGTGAAATGTTCAGCAGGAATACCCGTGGTTATTTTGGTCCAGGTTTTTCCATAGTCTTTGGTATGGTAAAGGTAGGGCGTATAATCACCCAATTTGTAGCGCGTACCTGCTACATAAGCGCCGCCTTTGTTGAATGGATCGGCATCAATACTGTTGATCATCATCCATTCAGGCATGCCCTCAGGGTTTACTTTGCTCCAGTTTTTACCTCCATCGCGGGTTACATGAATCAAACCATCATCCGAACCCGTCCAGATCAAGTCTTTCTCATATGGAGATTCGCACATGGCAAAAATGGTGCAATAGTATTCTACCCCTGTATTGTCCTTGGTGATCTCACCGCCGGAAGATCCCAATTTACTAGGATCGTTGCGGGTGAGATCTGGGCTGATGTTTGCCCAGGACCGACCGCCATCATAGGTGACATGCAGCATGTTGGATCCTGCATACAGTTTTTTGGGATCATGAGGGGAAAACATAATTGGAAAGTTCCACTGAAATCGGTATTTCATGCCTTCAGCGCCATAGCCCATGGGGTTGTCAGGCCATACGTTGATGCCTTGTTCTTGTTTGGTGCGGTGATTGACGCGTTGCAAATAACCACCATAACTTCCGCCATATACGACATCATTGTCAAGTGGATCAACCGCCAGGTGAGCACTCTCGCCACCTGCTGAAGATTCCCAATCCTGATTACCAATACTGCCACCATCGGTACGATGGGCAATACGCTGAGTGGAATTGTCTTGTTGAGCGCCATAGATGCGATAAGGAAAAGCATTATCAGTTACTACCCGATAAAATTGAGCGGTGGGCTGGTTGCCATAAGTAGTCCAGTTTTGAGCACCGTCAAAGGAGACCTGAGCTCCGCCATCATCAGCTACAACCATGCGCTGATTGTCTTCTGGAGCAATCCATAGATCGTGGTGGTCACCGTGTGGCGTATCGAATTCAGTAAAGGTTTTTCCTCCGTCCGTTGAGCGATGAAAATTAACGTTCATCACGTAACAGATGTTTTCATCCTTGGTGTCGGCAATGATGCGGGAGTAATACCAAGCCCGCTGCCGTAGAGATCGATCTTCATTGATTTTTTTCCAAGTAGCACCTCCATCATCGGATCTAAATACGCCGCCTTCAGGAGCTTCGATGATGGCCCATACGCGTTCAGAATTTACGGGTGATACCGTTACTCCAATGGTACCAATGGGACCTTTTGGAATACCTTTCTTGTCCATGAGATTGACCCAGGTATCGCCGCCATCGGTGCTTTTCCAAAGCGCTGAGCCTTCGCCGCCACTTTCTAAGCTGTAAGGTGTACGACGAACCCGCCAAGTAGAAGCATATAGAACGCGCGGATTACTAGGATCGAGAACAAGGTCTACTGAGCCAGCATCAGCGTTGACAAAAAGGACACGATCCCAATTTTTGCCACCGTCTTTACTGCGGTAAACGCCGCGCTCCTCGGTTGATTTATAGAGATCGCCCAATACTGCGGCGTAAACCAAATCTGGGTTTTTAGGATGGATGCGAATGCGTGGAATGTGTCGGGATTTTTCCAGACCGCTCTTTTGCCAGGTTTTGCCAGCATCCTGGGATTTCCACATGCCATATCCGGAGGATACGTTCCCTCGGACAGTGAATTCGCCACCGCCTACGTAGATCACGTTATTGTCGGATTCAGCTACCGCTACCGCGCCGATTGATCCGCCAAAGAAACCATCGGAGATGTTGGACCAAGTTTGGCCACCGTCCTGAGTGCGCCAAACCCCGCCTCCCGTAGCACCAAAATAGAATAGATTGGGTTTTCCAGGAACTCCTGTCACGCTACTGGCACGTCCTCCGCGGAAGGGGCCGATGGAACGCCATTTGATGGAGTTGTAAAGGTTCTCGTCAAACCCTTTTTTAGTTGCGGTGGTAGTCGCAGGAGATTCAGCTGGTTTGCTTTTGATTTTTTGAGCAGATAAGAAGTCGTTTGGATGAACGAACAGCAAGCAAAGAACGATAAGTTTCCAAATCGTTGTTTTGAGTTTTTTCATACTTGAATTTTTTTTGAGAAGACATTGCAACAATCAGTCTATTGTTTTTTCGCTTTTTCAACCAAAAAAATGCTCGGTGTGCCTAGCTTTTACAATGAACCGGGAGTGAAAATACAAAAAAAAAGCTGCACCAAAAAAAGGTACAGCTTACTGACTATAGAGAAAAAACCTCGCCTAAGGAATATTGAATGACGAATGACCTTCACTAAATGACGAATATCCATTTTGGAATGACAAAAAACATCCTCAAGAATTTCGTTTTATTATTGCAGCAAAACGATCTTTTTGCAAATACTTTTATCGCCTTGGAGTATTTCTAGATAATATACGCCTGCGCCATTTTGTGAAATGTCAATGTCATCAGAAAACTGACCGCTGAATTGACCCAAATCGTATTCATAGATATTGCGCCCAACGGAGTTGAACACGCGGATATTTGTAGCCCCTTTTTCAGGTAGCTCAAACTGCAATTTGAACAAACCTATAGCGGTATTAGGGAACAATTCAATTTTTTCAATTTTTAAGCTATTTGTTCTAGGCAGATCAATGTTGAACTGGCTTTTCATCTTGTCAAACTCAGCAGTTTCCAGGTCGGCGATCTGAGTTTTTAAGTTTTCAGGTCTTTCTCGTTTAGTTTGATCGATCTCGGGGTTGACTGGGCGTCGATTATTAGAACTTCCTACTGACCAAGAGCTTGCCCAGTTCTCGTTCCAGCGGGTTTCTTTGGAGGATTTGATCGGTTTGCTTGCCGTACCTTTTTTTCCTTCTCGGAGGTAATCAACGGCTACCATTTCACCAGGTTTTAGGACGTTAATAGCAATGCTTATGTCGGACCATTCAATTATTCGATTGCCATTGATCGCGGTGATGACGTCGCCATCTTTTAAGCCCATCTCTTCAGCAGTGGTCCCACTGAGAACATCGACCGCTACGCCTTGATCGCTGGAATTGCGCCATTCTTGAACTCCAAGGAAGGGATCGTTAGAACTGGAAAAATTCATATTGAAATCTTCCACGCGTTCGCCCATTTCAAAAGGCAATACCAATTCTTGACCTTTTCGGATCAGATGTAAAGTAACTTTATCACTAGGTTGGTATTTGCGCAGGATGGAGGTCAGGGTCTGATCGGCGCTAACCCGATGATCGTCTACACCAAAAATATAATCAAATGGCAAAATCCCCACCTTTTCGGCAGCAGATTTTGGAATCACCTTGGTAACCATGCTACCGTAAGGATTGTCATAACTGAGCTTTTTGGCTTTTTCGCGCGACACCTCGTTGGAATAAATACCCAGAAAGCCTGAGCTGCGCTGGGAATAGTTTCTTTCGCCATTGTCTTTCCAAATGTAAGAGGAATAAGACCGTTTGGCATTGTCTTCACCATCTCCTTTTTTACCAATCTTACCGGTTATTGACAGTTGTTGTCCTTTGCGTTGAACTTCGATGGTTACATCACTTTCGGGGGCGGTGCTGCTGACCAGAGCGGTTAGATCTGTCCAATCTACAATGGGGTAGCCATTAATGGTCAGGACGATGTCTCCATTTTCAAGTCCCATTTTGTCGGCACTACTGCCATTGACGACGGATACTTTTACCCCAAGCTTAGGGTCATCGTCGTCGTCGTTATCATCGCCTTCCTGATTTACACCAAGAAAAGTTTTTGAACTGTTGTTGTTGTCATCATCATCGGGGTTGCCAAAAGTAACCTCGAGTTTCATTGGCTTGCCCAAGCGATAAAAGTGGACAACAGCAGCTTGCCCAGCGTCATAAACTTTCAGCAAATCACTAAAATCCCGGTTGTCATTGACCCGAATGTTGTCAATACCAATTAAATAATCCAGCACTTTCAAACCCGCTTTTTCTGCAGAAGTGCCTTTTATTATTTTGGTAACATAACTTCCATGGGGATTGTCCAGTTTCAATAATTTGGCTTTTCCTTCTGAAATGTGCTCAGATTGTATTCCCAAAAAAACTTCTCGGGCAGCACGTTTGTGAAGGATGGTTCTACTTGAAGCTGATAAGACTGAAATCGATTGAATCAGCAAAAAGGAAAGTGAAAAAATGATGGCTAGGTTTTTCTTATTCATGTTCTCAATTGTTTTAGGCCCAAAAATGAAGCGTGTAAGGATTTGTTGAGTGCTATAGGTCAAGATTCCTTTATTTTACCACAAATTCAAGTACGCCAAGTTAAATAGTTGCTTTCAAAATGAGGGGTGAAGCATTGCCAGGTAGGGACAAACTTATTTGTGTAGGGTTGCATAAATCTTAGAAAGCTAAAAAAAAACGCTTCATTATAAGTCAACTCAACACAAGGTGAAACATTTGTTTAATATTGAATCAAAAAATGCGTTATTTGTTTCACAAACGCTTTAGGCGATTTGTTTTCGTTTTTTGAACTTAAAAAATTACCCATGAATATCCGTCCTCTGCTGATTAGCCTTGTCGGATTGTTTTTTTTGATTGGTTGTAAACAATCCGCCAAAATCAAAGGTCCGGCTGAACTTTATAACGTCTCCATGGAAAACAAAAGATCGTTGCTTAACATTCCTATTGAAGTGAATGTGAAGGAACTAGAAAATTCTTTGAACAATGAACTCCAAGGCGTTTTGTTTGAAGACAAAAACTTTGACGATGGGGATAGAATGATGCTCAAAGCAGTAAAAGCAGGTCAAATTGCTTTTAAAGCAGGAGCTCAAGACATTACTTATTCCTTGCCTATAGCGCTGACCATGCGCTATAATACGGGTTTTGGAATCTTGGATGCCATCGGCGATATTGCTTTAGATTTAAAAACGAGCTATTCCATTCAGCCAGATTGGTCCATCAAGACCCAAACGGAAATCGTAAGTCATAAGTGGCTCAAGAAACCGCTGCTACAAGTTGGTAGCATGAATGTACCAATTGGTTTTTTGATTGACGCTGTGCTCAAAAACACCCGTAAAGCGCTCGGAAAGGAAATTGATGAAATCGTAGGGGAAACCCTCGGATTGAATAGGGTAGTAGCGGATACCTGGGATATGCTCTATCAGCCTTTGTTGTTGGAACCCCAATACAGCGCTTGGCTTCAAGTGAATCCTACGAGCATCGGAATGACGCCCATTTCCATGAATCAAAATATTTTGAGCGCCATAATCATTGTTGAGGCCAAACCCTTGGTGAGCATTGGCC
>JBBRGN010000151.1:0-11950 GCA_038240665.1 Chitinophagales bacterium
AGTAAATTTTCCTGGATCGAGGTGGATTTCAATGGAAAACCGAATAGCCCAGTTGGTTTTGCGATTTTAAATGGATTACAACCTGGTCGCAACCTTTTGTGGAACATCAGCGTAGATCGACAAATTGCCCGCAACTTACAATTGCGGTTTAGCTATGAAGGTCGAAAAACAGGGGTAAATCAGCCGGTACATGTGGGACGCATGCAGGTGTCGGCACTTTTTTAAGCTTCTTTGACGGCATTTGGTACAGATTTAAACAAACTAGTCGGAGAGATTACTTTTTTTAAACTTCTATTTGTAAACATCCATGCTGGAATTTGCGACATTTGAAATGGAGTTGGTACGACGGTAGAGATTGAGATCAAAAATAGAGATTTTTTTCTTGATGGAGGCTAGAACGAACAGCAAGGGAAAAGATCATTTTTGAGCCAAGCAGTCTACCGTTGCACCAACTCTAATCAATAAAAAAAACCACATTATATGAAGTATTGGTTTACCCTGATTTTGGGTTTGGTTTTTGGATTCAGCGCTTTGAAAGGGCAAGAAGCCGCGAACTTCTGGAGAGACTTCCCACAAGAAAAGATCATTCTTTCCCGAAATGCCGACGTAGATATCCGAACCAACGAGTTTCGTACCCTGGCTTTAGATCTTAGGGGTCTGATCGAAACTTTAAAAACAGCTCCAATGGAGTTTACCGGGAGCCGGAAAAAACTCATTATTGCACTGCCATTGCCGGATGGGAAGATGGCTAAATTCGCCGTTGAAGAATCCCCCAATATGATGCCGGGTTTGCAGGAACGCTATCCGCAAATTCGTTCGTTTAGTGGTATCGGAGTGGATAATCCTTATCTCAGTACCCGATTTGATTATTCGCCCAAGGGTTTTTACGGTGCCATGTATACCCCCGAAGGAAAGGTTTACATTGATCCTTATTCCAGCAACCTCAATACCGAATACTACATCACGTATTATACCAAAACCCTGCAAATGCGGGTCGAAGACATCCCTCATCTGAGTTGCGGCGTTGCAGAATCAGCCATGCAAAAAGAAATAATCGAGCGGGAACGCCGCCCGGCTCAAGCGAGTTTGCGAAGCGCAGCGGTAAATGTGCAGACTTATCGATTGGCGGTAGCTTGTACCGGTGAATATGCCCAGCGCAATGGTGGAACCCGTCCATTGATCTTGTCTTCCATGAATACTGCACTCAACCGGGTCAATCAGATTTATGGAAAAGAAGTGGCGGTGAAATTGCAACTGATCAGCAACAATGACTCGCTTCTATTTCTCGACCCGGCTACCGATCCATACCCCATTGCCAACGAAGGGAAATCCATTTTGCAAATCAACACCCAGGTATTGAACCAAAAAATAGGCGCGTCAGCCTATGATATTGGGCACTGTTTCACTTTGGCTTGTACCGATGTAGGAGGTGTCGCATTTGGCAGCTCACTATGCTCGCAAAACAAAGGGGCGGGGGTCACCTGCTTTTATACCAATGACATCAATGCCATTGCTACGAGGGTTATGGCGCATGAAATTGGCCATCAATTTTCTTGTGGACACAGTTGGAACAATTGCCCAACCAATAGTGACCAGCTGTCGTCAGGAAACGCTTTTGAACCAGGTTCAGGTTCTACCATCATGTCCTATGCCGGATCTTGTGGGAATTTAAATAATATACAGTTTGATTCCGATGATTACTATAACATCGGTTCCCTGGAGGATTTTATTTTTTATTCCCGAATCGGTAACGGCAAAAACTGCGCGACCCCTGTTCCATCAACCAATCAATCGCCAACGCTTGCCATTGTAAAACCTACGGCTAGTTTTACCTTGCCAATCAGTACGCCATTTCAACTCAGCGCAGTGGGTAGTGATCCAGATAAAGACGCGCTTACCTACAGCTGGGAAGAATATGATCTAGGGCCATCGGTTGATTTAGGGGCGCCAAAAGATAATTCACCCATTTTTCGCTCCTTACCACCAACTGCTGACAATTTTCGGGTTTTTCCTAAATTGGCAACCTTGCTGCGAAACATCACTACAGATCGAATGGAAGTACTTCCTACCTATTCCCGGGATCTGACTTTCCGCTGCACCGTACGCGACAACAACCCCACTGCCGGAGGAACCGCCTGGGAAGAAATAAAATTCAAGGTAACCGATCAAGCCGGACCTTTTGTAGTGCTTTCTCCGAATACCGGAAATGAAAGTTACAAAGGTGGCGATGACATTGAGGTACGTTGGGATGTAGCTAAAACCAATGTGGCGCCGGTAAATTCTAAATTTGTCAACATCCGCATGTCGCTGGATGGCGGATTTACTTATCCTTATCTTTTAGCACAAACGGCGCTAAATGATGGATCTGAGAACGTGACTTTGCCCAATGTAGCCAGCTCTTCGGCAAGGATTCGAGTGGAAGCGGCGGATCACGTATTTTTTGATATTTCAAATAACGATTTCAAGATCACCAGCAATTCGGCTCAGACATTTACGGTTGGCCTCTCCCCTTATAGCGTACCTCTTAACTGCCAACCCAATTCCTTGGAATACAAGATCAACACCAGTGGATTAAGTGGTTTTAACCGCAACATCAAGCTGGAATTATTGGGCAAATTGCCCACTGGTTTAACTTATGTATTTTCTAGCACGAGCATTAAACCCGGAGATAGCAGTTTCTTGCGATTCGACACCCGAAAAATTTTGCGCGATACTGCTATTTTGACCTTACGCGCTAGTGTAGAAGGCGTGGATACCATTCTGCGCACCATTTATTTCACCACCTTGAACAACGATTTTTCCAATTTGAAATTGACCACCCCATTAGACGGAACCAGTGGCATTCAATTGTCTACGCCCTTTGTTTGGGGAGCTATTCCAAATGCCAAAACATTTGATTTCGAGTTGGATACCTTGCCATTTATTGGAAAAATGGCTTTTGCTTCAGGTACAGTTACCGCAAATGGCATCACCGTGAGCAAGCTTTTACCGGATAATAAACTGTTTTTTTGGCGCATTCGCCCGGTTAATGAATGTGGAACCGGTGCTTGGACACGACCAAGCACTTTCCAAACGGCAACCACTACCTGCAAAAGTTCAGAAAGCGTTAATGTTCCAGTAACCATCCCCAGCCGCAACACCCCAACCGTTGACTCCAAAATAGTGGTCACGGAGAGTGGAATCATCAATAAAGTCAACATCCCCATCATTCAGATTACTTATGAATATGTACGCAACCTCAAGATCTTTTTGATTAGTCCGAAAGGAACGCAGGTGTTGTTGTACAGCGAAGGATGTCGAGGCTTGACCAATCGATTTATTGCCGGTTTTGACGACAATGCGCCCACTTCTATTGAGCAATCTTGTCCGCCGGATAAGGGAATCGTATTTAAACCAAGTGCCGCCTTGAACGCTTTTATCGGCGAAAACCAACAAGGGACTTGGATTTTACGGGTACAGGTAACCAAATCGGAAAGCATTAATGCCGGAACATTGGAAAAATGGAGGTTGGAGTTTTGTTCTTCATTGGTCGCCACCAATCCTTCTATTTCCGTCAATGATACCCTGCGCGTACCTCCCGGTCGCAGCAATGTGGTCAGCAAACAGTTGCTGTTTTCTCAAGACCCAGATGCTACGGCTGATCAATTGAAATATGTACTGGTAACCTTGCCGGAAGGTGGGGTTTTGCGGTCACAGGCCCGCACTTTGGCCATCGGTGATGAATTTTCACAAACCGATATCAACAATGGCTTGATCAGTTATTTGCACAATAGCGGCCCTTTGCGTCGCGACGGATTTACCTTTGTGGTCAAGGATGTAAAAGGCGGCTTTGTTCCAGTTCGACAGTTCAACATTAAAATCGATGAAAAAGTGGTGTTGGGATTAACCGAACCGATCTTAAATATTGCTGCGAAATTATTCCCCAATCCCACCGCCAATGAGTTGAACTTGGTATTGGAACAAACATTACCAGAAGAAGCTCAGGTTCAGGTCATCAATTTACAAGGGCAAATACTGCGGCAATTGCGGATGTCCAAGGGGGCGAATGGTTTGCAAATTGATACCCAGGGATTGCCTGACGGAACTTACTTCTTGCAATTGCGTACTTCAGGAGGAGTTTTGAGCAAAAAATTTGTGGTGCAGCGGGATTAAGGTCAAAGAAAAAATCTCGCTGATTGATCGATTCCAATTTTTGGGTTCCAAGTTTTTTTGATCGACTTGGAACCCAAAAATTTTACTTCCCAACGTTTTTAGAACCCAACGTTTTTGGAATTAGAAATTTTTTCCCCTTTTGCGTTTTTTTTTGTAATCAATAAAACGTGCCATTAGCTAGGCAAAATTCAAGGTTTTTTGCTTAATTGCTTCGATTATAACGTTAAAGCAAAAAAAATCCTTAGCCGAGGTTCAGCTTTTTTCGTAGCTTCCCCTCTTATTTTGCAAGGCGCAATATGAAGATCAAAGTAGGTATATTTTTTGGCGGGGGATCTCGAGAAAGGGAACGTTCTTTTCATGCAGGACGCACCATTTATTTTTACTTAAATCAAATTTTATTTGAGCCCATTCCAATTTTCGTGACCACCCAAGGTCGCTTTGTTTTGTTGGATTGGTCGCATCTCAATCAAAATGCCATTCGCGATTTTTTTCCCCCGCATGAAGCCCTCTTGGCATCTCCCAATGATTTTCGGGTTTATATTGAAAGCCTCGGCGCGCTTGATTCGGCTGATGAAGACCGTTTGCTGCATCGTATTGGCCAACCCATTGATCCTGCTGAACTACCTCAGTTGATTAATTTGGCTTACCTGGCGCTACCCGTCGAAGAGGGCGGCCTGATTCAACTGCTCGCTAATCAGCGAATTCCCTATACTGGAAGCAATGCCGCACTTAGCCAATTGACTGGTGATCAAGCCGATTTTTTGCATCAATTGCGCGAAAAAGGATTTAGCGGACCACGTAGTTTGACGATTCCCCGTAAAGATTGGATTCAAACCGACCCTGGGCAGTTTTTGCGACTAGCGACGACTACCGTGGGATCGCCGATGAAGATTAGAGCGACCGAACAAAGCGCGGCTGCGCATCAAATCATAATCGGAGAAGGAGATGGCCTTGAAAGTTTTCAAGAAGCCATTGATGGTGTTTTGGGAAGGGCATCTATTTCGGTTGACAACTGGCAGAAAAAAAGCCCATTTGATCGCAATGATTACGTCCGACTCACGGGTAATGCCCGCGACGGATTAGGATTTCCAATAAACGTTACTTTTTTAGGGCAAAAAACTCAAATTGCTCATCCAGAATATTTGTTGCAGTTTTTGGATGAAAAATCTGCTTCCTCCGCTGAAGACGAGGTTGTTTTCTTGCTCGAAGGCAGCTTAGGCGGAAGCAAACTAGTCATTGAAGAAAACTTGGAAGGGGCAGCTTTCCATTGCTTGGTGCTGCGCAATGAGGACGGTTCGGTGCTGGCGCTACCGCCTTTGGCCATGGAAGATCCCGTTTTGGGGAATGAATTGGCAGAAGAAGGACTGCCCGTTTTTACAGCAATCCAAAATGGGATCATTATGGAGGTCTGTGAAAAAGCATTTTCAGCCATAGATGCCCAATCATACGCCTTGATTGGCGGGTATATTGACGCCAATCAAACAGTATACATTAGCAATTGCTGCCTTCACCCTGAGCCTATTTGGTTGGAAACCCTATTTCGACTGTCAGGCTTGATAGGCCTACTTCCCCCACAGTTTTTGACTTACCTGATTCGCGTCTCGTTGTGGGAAAGAACCCAAGAAAATGCTACCGATCCCAGCTATCGAGCCTTGCTGGCTTATTTGGATGATTTAATCAGCAGTTCGCGGGCTGAAGAAGATAAAAAAACAACGGTTGCTGTTTTATTTGGTGGTTATGGACCTGAACGAAACCTATCGCTGGTAACCGGACGAACCATTTCAGGACTTTTGGCAGGATCTGCTCATTATCAGGTACTACCGGTTTTTTTGACTCGTGGCAACGATACGGACTATGCTTTTTTTCAAGTACCGTTTGCGTGGTTATTTGAAAAAACAGCAGATCAAATACTGCAAAAAATCAGTACCGACGAAAAGCCTGGCCTTTCTACCCATTTACAGACACGCAGCGCTGCCATCGTTTTGAAATATGCTTCCTCTGGAATACTTACGTCGGCTTTACCACGTACGCTTGAAGATCTGGCCAGAATTGTAGACCAAGTCTTTTTGGCTTTACATGGCCGTCCGGGCGAAGATGGGCATTTAGCGCGAGAACTTGCCCAACACAAGATACCTTTTAACGGGCCAACTGCCTCGATTGCCCAGCTTACCATCAATAAATATCAAACGGCACAGGTGCTTAAACTCAATGGAGTGCCAGTGCCGGATCAATTACTTGTACGCCGCAAAGAGTACGAGACCAATATACAAGCATGTTTACAAAAGGTGGAAAATCGCTTTTCTTACCCCCTTATTGTAAAACCTAATGACCATGAGTGTGGTTTTGGCGTCCGCATTTTGCGCAGTCATGCTGAGTTAGAAGCCTATTTTCGCCTCCTATTTAGAGCGACTACTGCAGAAGGTATGGAGTACCGCCGGATTCTGCGTTTAAAAACCAAAGAAGAGTTTCCAATGCGGGACGAGGTGCTGTGCGAGGCCATTGTCAACCCACAAAGCAACCGAAACATCCTCGAAGTCTGTGCCCCCGTTTTTATACAAGTGGGCGAAGACGGCGTTTTTCAATTGGAACTATTTCCTTTGGGTACTGTAACGCCAGGAAAACCACAGCTTAGTTTGCCCGTCAAATTAGGTCAATCCCCACAAGAGCAACAGAACCTGATGTTGCAAGTTAAATCAGATTTAGAAAAAGTAGCGCGTATCCTCAATCTGCATGGGTTGTGCACGATTGATGCGTTTTTGCAAATATTTGACGATGGCAGCGTGGAAACCACCATCATCGAAGTCAATACCTTACCTTGTTTATCGTTTAGAAGCAGTATTTTTCAGCAAGCCGCCTTACAAGATTACCAACCCTTACAATTGATTGATAAGTTGCTCACTTTCAGCAGAGAATACGGTATTCCTGATACAGCAAAAGCTAATCCTATTGGAGATAGCGAAGCACTTCAACCCTTGCCTTTGCCTTCATTACCAACCACGACGGTATTTACGCCCACTCCGGTTGAGCTACCAGAAGCTATACCTATGGCAGTAACCAATAATCGATTAAATGTTTTGCCGATTACTGGCGTCAATGCAGCCTTTAGAGATTGGTTGCAGGCTACCTTAGGATTTTTTATTTCGGCTATTTTTCTCCGCAACCTAGCAGCGATTGGGATTTTTCTATTTTTGGTCTCCTTTTTAGGAACAACGGGTTTGAAGTGGTATACCCACCACGGAGAATCGGTACAAGTGCAAGATTACCGCGGTGTTTCGTTTTATGAAGCCCGCCGCAAAGCCCGATCTAGCAGTTTTCGGGTAATAGTTATTGATTCTTCTGAATATCAGCCGGGGAAACCACCTTTTTTGGTGCTTGACCAAAACCCTAAACCCCTTTCTCGCGTAAAGGAGAATCGGAATATTTATCTAACCATTACTGCTTCCAAACCCAACCAAGTTCCCTTACCGGATCTAATTGGGAGTGACGAGTTTGAGCAGTATAAGCGCAAGCTGGACCGGATAGGTGTTTATGCAAAAATCAGAGAACGCAAATTTGATAAGCAATATGAGGACAACACGATTTTGTACCTATATTATGGTGGAAAAAAACTGACGCCCGAAGATTTGCAACGCGGGGTAAATGTTCCAAAGGGAACAACCTTACAATTTGTAGTTTCAGTCCGCAATACTGGCGAGGTTCCAATTCCCAATTTGGTCTGTTTGACCTATGAAGAAGCGGAGTTTTTGTTGCGCAGCAGCCAACTGGTAATCGGTACGATTGATGGGGGTGGATCGACCAGTTTTAATGGCCTCTTTGTTTGGAAACAAGAACCGGCATTTCACCGTGATTCTTTGATCCGAGCAGGACAACAAGTTAATTTATATTTGATCAATAAAAAACCTGATGAGTGCTACAATGACAACGAGCAGTGACCAGAAGGTCCGCCGTCATTTCTTTGGTTTTAAGGGTCCATTTGGACTGTATATTGGAAAATCATTAAATCCTTGTCACATGGACATTTCTGTGCTTGATTTGAAACAAAAAATGGAACGCGGCGAAAATTTCGTTTTAATTGATGTTCGCGAGCCTTATGAACACGAAGAATTCAATGTAGGTGGGAACCTCATTCCTTTGGGCATGGTTACTGCGGCTCTGGAAGGCCTTGAATCGCATAAAAATGACGAAATTGTTGTGTATTGCCGTTCAGGTGCTCGTAGCGGCCAAGCACAAGCGTTTCTACAGCAAGCAGGATTTACCAACGTTCGTAACCTAACCGGAGGCATGTTGGCTTGGATGAATCAATTCGGATAAGCACTTTGCGGTTATTGTTTTTTCTTGACTATTGCATCGATATGGTGTTTCTCGCGTAAACGAGTTGCCAATACATTGGCTGAAGCATAGGATTCAAATCGACCTGCTATGGCTGAGGCGTAAGCGCCATTGTTAAAAAAGCCCAATTCAGCTTGCGGATAACCCAGCTTTTTAAGGGCTTTTACCGCAGATTGTGCATTGGACTTATCGCGAAAAGAACCGGTAACTACCAAGTAAGCACCACTATTTCCAACACGTTTTGTCGTTTTACGGATTGCAGTAGGCTTTTCTTCGACAGTCGTTTTGATGGGTATCTTTTCTGCGATCACGCTTGTTGAAGGTACTTGTTTTTCGAGCGCTTTAGCTGTTGTTGCAGGTCTGGTTTTTATCGGTTCACGGGTCTTTGTTTGCGCTGGATTTGCTTTAATTGGGAGCTTATCCAATTCATCAGTTACCGTATCGATCACTTTAGCTCCTGCTCTATCGATAGAATCCTCCAAAGTGGCACTGGTTGAATTGTCATTATAGGGATCCTTGTAAGCAGGCTCCGTAGTGATTGCGCTTGGTAGCGGAGCGTTTTCTTGTTTACCAAGATTGACAACCCGATAGGTGAGAGCGACTAGCGCCGTGACACAAAAAGCGACCACGGCGAGGGTGGCATAATCCATTTTTGACATATTGTTAACCTTTTTGGGGTCAAAATAAGGTTTTTTTAATTCAAGCACCAAAATTGAATCAAAATAGCTGGTGAGTATGATTGTAGTATAAAATGATGGATTTTGAAAAGATTATTTTTTTTCTCAGGCATGGCAAAAAACGCAGTCATTGTAGTGCTAAGGCGAGCCTTCTCAATGCAGTTTGAAGGGGAAAGAGACCGCCAAAAGCTATTCATTTAATGTTATGGACCACTTAGCATAAAAAAGTTGATATTTATTTTTTAGCTTTGCATATTCAGGTTATGTTCGACATTTTGCCCCTGATTCTTTCCAAAGTTGTTTAATCTGGTATTTACTAGGTCGATAACTTTAATTGAGTTGGTTTCTTAATGTGTTGGCTATTACTCTGTCGGGTAGCCAAGCAATTTTTTTTTGTTTGAACAATAACAAATTATCCCATGAAAATAAAGACAGTTGTAATCGACGAACAACCCGTCGTTCTAGAAGGCATTAAAGCTGTATTAGAACGACAGCTTGATCCACAATTTGACATCATGACTTTTGGGTTTTCAGAACCCAGTCTGATTTTGCTATTGCGCACTATTCATCCGGAGCTGATGATCATTGATTTAGGCCGTGATGAAAAACGCCATATTGGATTGCTTACCGAAGTTCGTTGCATCCTCCCACAGATCAAAATTTTACTGTACAGCGATTTTTTCAATATCTCTAGGGTACAAGAACTACTCAAGCAGGGTCTACATGGTTGTATACTCAAATCAGACCCGGTCACGCAGTTGCCAATAGCGGCTAAGCGGGTGCTGAGCCAGGATGTTTTTCTAAGTGAATCTCTATTGGGGGGCAATGCTCGACAGGATCATGCCTTAAATTTGATCGGCAAAACCAATAAAGAAGTATTGACCAAACGAGAGTTACAGATCTTGCAATTGATTTCTCAAGCCTTTAGCAACAAGCAGATTGCGAAAAACCTCTTCATCAGTGTACAAACGGTAGGTGTTCACCGAAAAAATATCATGAAGAAGCTCGGGGTAAGCAACACAGCTGGTTTGGTAAAAGTAGCGTACGAGCATGCTTTGGTGTAGCTTTGGGGCTGAAAATCAAGGTGTAAGAATAATTTGCGTAAGAATATTTAAAATTACCTCATTTAGGGTATGTTTTTACCAAAAAGCCATCGTATATTTGCATCATCGCTACTAGATAGTGGATTTTTTAATTGTCAAGTATTTAATGACAAAATTTATCTCATGAAACTAAATTTACTTCTACAGCTATACGTAGCTACTTTCCGAGTATTATACCCTTCTTTCAAACAAATTCCGATTATTCATCAATCATCGATAGTTTTAAAATGCTAAACATTGGGTTTTGTACATTTTTTTTGTACGAAAGGGCCTAATCTTTACTTTTTTGTAAATATTTTTTACTTTTATTTTTGTTTTTTCCGACTCAAGTGTATTTTTGACATGTATTTTTTTGTAGCGAGGAGTGACGACCTAAACTTAGGATTTATGCTGAGTCTTTTCAATTTGGCTAATTCTTAATCTTTTTTAACCTAACTTTTTTCAAATTGTAATCTTATGGTAAAGATGACCTTTACAAGCGCACTGACCAAAATGACAAGCCTCTGCTTGGTTGTTTTGGCTTTTTTGCTTTTGGGTTCATTGTCTGTATCTGCACAATCAACCTCATGTGGTTGTTTCCAGGTAAACGTGACATTGGATGCCAATTGCCAGTTTACCCTCAATCCAGGCAAGGTGTCTGATGGTAACTGTAATGCAGAAAATTCTTACGTGATCGTACAAGATGGTAACCCAGCTAACAAAGCCACGGTTGACTGTCCTGGATTGTTCACTTATGGTTTATTTGCGACCAACGGAACTTTGATCTGTTGGGGAAAAGTTTTGGCGGAAGACAAGACTGCACCAACTTTCGTTGAAAGCTATGAGGCATGGCCACAGCTTTGCTCAGATGTTAATTTTGTATTGAACAACCCAAAGACAGTAGGTCCCCTGGGTAACACTGACCCAAGTGATGGCGTTAGAAACTTGGGTAGGGTTATTTTCACGGACAATTGCGGTAACAGCAAATCATCTCCTTATCCTAAATGCGGATGTAATGTAACTACCAAGTGGAGCGATAGAGTAGTTTACTACGGTTGCGACAGTATCAACAGCACACGTGAACCAAACTTGTTTGCTACGATCTTCCGTACTTGGTCTGGCGTTGATTGCTTTGGCAATACCGCGACTACGGTACAAGAAATTCACTTCACTCGTCCTGACGTTTCGACGTTTACTTTCTTGTATGACGACGAAACTGATCCAGGTAACAACGAACTTTACGATGCAGTAACTGTATACAACCGTTGCTCAGCAGACGAAAGCGTAATCAAAAAGAATGACTACATTCCTTATACTACCAACTACTTCGGTAATAAAGTGTATTTGGATGAATTGGAATGTAACTTCTCAGTAAGCACTCCTTACACGGACATCAAGTTCCCAATCTGCCAAGGTCGTGGCATCAAGATCGATCGTACGATCCAGATTTTTGACTGGTGTGTAGGTAGAATCGTATATGATTTCCGCGTATTGATCAAAATTGGCGACTTCGAAGCACCAAAATTGAAGCTTCCGGCAAAACTGCCTATCTTCTTGTCTACCGGCCCGATGGATTGCACCGCATCTTTCTTGAGCACCGTAGCAGGATTGAAGAACACATTTGGTGTAACGGTATCTGACAACTGCCAATTGGGTGCAGTTGCAACCCGCGTTAGATCAAAAGGTAAATTGGTATACGGTATCTGGGTT
>JBBRGN010000152.1:0-11889 GCA_038240665.1 Chitinophagales bacterium
TTATTCTCAATCTAAACGATACCAAACGAAAGATCATTGACTTACTTGGCGCCTCCGTCCAAAAATATTATTTCCGCATTTAGGGGGTGGGGAATGGCGGATTACAGTTACCATCAGACACCTTGCCTGGATTGAGGGTAAACTGGCAATTGGCATCCAATGTCACGTTTACCTGCAAACAACCACATGAGGTTGATTGTGCAGATACAGACAATGAACCCAAAAGCAAAAAAGCCAAAACAACCAAGCAGAGGCTTGTCATTTTGGTAATCATGCTAGTAAAGGTCATTTTTTTTATGATGAAATGATTTGAAAAAATTTGGTTAAAAAAATCAGCGTAAGTATGAAAATATAAATTAAAATTAAAAGGTCGTCAGGCTTAGCTTCGCCAAGCATTAGATGGTTCTAAATGGAGGGGTAGAACTATTTGGTAATAAATTTGTGTAAACCTGCTAATAATACATGGGTGAATGTGGTCGTCGCACATCACTCTGCTTTGCAAAAATATTTAACCTATGTGAAACCGCCATGTGTTTTGGCAAAAAAATATTTATTTTTTTCACTGCACCTGGTCAATTTGACATAGATTCTTGATTATAAACAAATTAAAAAAAGACTTCGGTCTCCTAAAGGGGATATTACCTACCCAAAAAAGGTGGGTCGTAGCTACAAAACTCCGTTTTAAGGCAATAAACCTCAATATGGCCTTCATGCGCAAGCTTCTTTCTTTTACTTGAGGCCGCACAAACACTTTCACTATCAGAGTGCTTATTGAGTTGATGGCGGGCTTGAAGCTTTTCCAATAACTTCTTTGAGCTGTGCCAAAATCTGCTGAACGGGATAATATTCTTCGGAAATACGCGTGACTTTGCCCCCGTTTTCTTCAATTGTTAAAAAGTATTCATGACTATTGACTACCTGAGGGTTTAGAGGAGAAACTTGCTCGTCGTTCAATAAATAAGCGTTACGGATTGATGAATAACGGACAACTCTTCCTTCCAAAAGCATGGATTGGGCATACAATTTGATCGGGTATAAACTTCGTAAAGCAAGTCCATTAAGAGTAGCCGAAGCCAAGGAAATAATCCCTACAAAAAATAACGTCATCGGCAGCAAAAGGCGCAACAATTGACTGGGGAGTACTTTGGGTCTAATCAATAAAAAGATGCTAATACCAACTGTCAACACACCAATGCTGATTAGTGTAAGTAAAGCTACCTGTAATTCATGGGTTTGTGGCAAATAAAAGTAAAGGGCTGACTCCATTCGATGTCGATTTTAAACTTTTGATCAGGAAGACAATAATATTGCAGCACTGGAAAGACCGCACTAAGTCAGCGTTTATCCGAAATTTTATTTCGGTTGATTATTTTCGCGTTTTTTCACCCAAATGAGGGGCAGCTTTGCAAATCAGCAGCTCTTCTTCGGCTAGCGATTTTAGAATATCGCGTTTTTCTTTAGGCAATTTACGTTTTCCCAGCATTGCAGCTTCCATAGGCTCACTTTTGCTATTGTCCAGCAAAAACAGCAAACTCATCCATCCTTTTATTTCAGCCATGGCTTATGATTTGAACGACTTAAGCGATACCCGTTAAAGTACTTCTCAAAATCAACAGTCGATAATTTAATTGCGCTTAAAATTACCCCCTAAACCAATAAAATTTGGCCGCTTTTTAACCCTAGCATAATCGAAGAACACTAGATCAAAAAAATGCTTTCCTCGAAATATCATGGTGCATTTTTACCAGCTCCTTTTGCTTGATTATTGATAAAATCCTTAGGGGTAAAACCCGTAGCCTCTTTAAACACCTTATAGAAGGTAGATTTGTTTTTAAATCCACAATGCAAAGCAATCCCATATAGCGTTAAGTTGCCAAAACTGGTGCTCAGAATTTTCTTTTTGGCTTCCTCCACGCGGTAAAGGTTGACAAATTGCTGAAAATTAAGCCCCGCTTGATGATTCACAACCTGTGAAAGATACTTTGTATTCGTAGTCAATTTATCTGCTATTTCTTTCAAAGTCAGCGAAGGATTAAGATAACACCGTTCAAGTACAAAAACTTTTTTCAAGCGTTCAAATAGCTTGACCTCTTCAATGCCTTTTAAGCTACTGGATCTATATTTTTCATCGAATTCCAACAAAGAAATCTGGCGCTCATCCAAGTCATTTGCGCAGTCCACCTCAAAAGCAATATAATTTACCAACTCGTGGTCCGTATTGAAAACCGGGTGAATAATCAGCTTACAGACATACTCCTCCCCATTTTTTCTATAATTGGTGATCTTCTCCTTTAATGGGATTTGTAGCTGCAACCCTTTGCGGATACGCTGAATCACTACTGGATCAGTTTTGGGGCCTTGAAGGATTGCTCCAGGAGGCTTTCCAATGGCTTCCCCTAGAGTATAGCCCGTGATGGATGTAAAATCATCGTTGACCCAGATGATTCTCTTTGCAGGATCGGTTAAAATTATTCCGATGTGTTGAACCATTAACTTCAGTTTTATTTACGCATTGACTTCAAAATTGAATTTCTAATCAATTATTACGATTAATAATGGCAATTTCTTATCAACATATCCCTTAAAGATAAAAAAAAGAATGAAATTCAGCCTAGATTTTGAAAAAAGAATAATTTTCCAGGGTTTTGGTAACTTTGGAAAGTTCTTAAGTCCACTAACTTTATGAATCAATATAGCCATTTGACTACTCATCCCGACATCGACTCAGCTAAAGTTAACCATTTAGGACTTTTGTCATCTGAATTAAATGATTTTCTTGACTTAAGCTCCGTAGATTTTTTAGAAAATGATTGGCTGGATCAACTTTTGAATCGGCAAGATTTCATACTTACTTTAAACGTAGCAGACCAAGCCGCCTTAAATGCCATTCACCTGTATACAGAACAACGCAATCAACTCCGCAAAAATGGCCTTCCTTGCTTGGGTATTGGCTATCCTCTTGTGCATTGGGAGGATGACAATCATAAAATCGTTGCGCCATTATTGATCTGGCAAATCACCTTAGAGCTTTCTCCAAACACCGGCCATTCCTGGATCATCAACCACCGCGAACCTTTTCGGCGTTGTTTTGTGAACCCCCTGGTTGCTGAAAAACTACAAGCTGAATCCGGTTTTTCTTGGGAAATAACGGAAGGAGAAACCGCCTTAGATCCTAAAAAAATCATTGCCGATCTGTTGCATTTAACCAGCCAAGACTGGCATGGCGATCAAGGAAATTTGATTGCTTTGTCTAACGTTCAACAAAAAAGCAACCCTGCTGAACCGCTATCCATTTTGCCGGCTGCTATACTGGGGATTTTTAAAAAAACCAACCCTTACACCGTCTTGGAAGGAAACGCCGGTTGGCCATCCGAGTCTTCATTAAAAGACAGGGCGCAACCTTTTCCTTATCACGAACTTGACCCCTGGCAAGCTTCTGTCTGGAAAAAATTGCCTTTCCAGCCGATTAATGTAATCAATGGTGCCGCTGGAACCGGTAAACGCTACCTCACCCAAAACATAATCCACAACGCCGTTGCCAATGGAGAAAAATGTTTGGTGATCAATACTCATTTTTCTGCGGCACAATCGTTTACGCAACGTTTAGCACTGGATGGCTTGGAACATTTGACGTACTTACTTCGTGAACCGCGTACCGAAGAAGCTGCTCTTTGGAAGTTGCTGGCAGCTGAGCAAAAAGAAAAGAAAGGACAACCCCGCTTTTCAGCAATTACTTTCCAACAATCCCTGCAAAAACTAAATCGACTCGAACTAAAACTTGAACAATCCTATCAAGCACTGCGTCGGCCGGTTATTGGTAGCAACAACTGGACCGAAGCGGTTGGCCTTTTTTTAGACAATCAAAAACACGAACGACGTGAATTGCTTAGTGCCTTGCTTCAAGCGCAAGATTATGGGTTTGATGAACTAAATTATGAACGTTTTCAAACCCTAATCGCAACGGCAAATCCTTTATTCCATACCATCCACACTTTCAATCATCCGCTGAATGGTTTAAGCAAGTCAATTTTTTTGAAAAAAAATTGGGCTGGCGCTGCTCAGTGGGCAGCCGATAAATTGCAACGTTTTAATACCCGTTTTGGAGCATTGCTACATGAATACATCACGGGAATTAACCAATATGGCGACAACTTGCGCACCGTGCTGGAGCAATCCAACAAACTGGTTCGCAATCAACTTGAAATTCTTATACAAGCAATAGCAACCGGCGAACAGAGCCATGGCGCTTCTTTTTTGACAGTAACTACCGGGCAATTGCGCCTATTAGGAACCCTCTCTTTAAAAAAAAGGAACTTATGGCAAGATCGACAGCAGGTTTTTGAGTTGTACGATCAATTAAAAGAATCCTATCGGCGCAACACACAGTTTGATTTTGAATGGCCTGTTTTGTCGCGTATAAAAAACCTACAACAGGTTAAATCATTGGCTGAGCAATTTCAAAAAGCACTTCAAGCATGGCAAAATGATTTACCGCAATACTTACAAGAAGAAACGACCCGCTTGAGCAGCAAAACGGTACAGCAAAAACTGGTGACTTCTACTTTACCGCTAAATCTGGAAGAAAAAATGGATGCGCTGCTCCACGAACTCAATGATTCCGAGTTACTAGCTGAGCCAGTTGTACATCAGTTACTGACGCTTCAAAAACGACAGAAATTTTTGGAACAAACGCAGACCAATCTGGAGCATTTGCTTCGAAACATGCGTGATTTCGAAGCATTTTATCCTTGGCAACAGTTTTGGTTGTCTTTGAATGAACCGGAACAAAAGGTCATTCAGGCTTTGGCTACCATCAAAACGAGCAACTGGGAAATTGCTTTCAAAAGTTGGTTCTTACACCAGGCTTTGCAACAAGTACATGATCCTGCATTGCCTGATGATAAATTACCGCTAGGAGAATACCGCGAAAACTGGGAACAACTTCGAAAAATGATGTCCTTGCACATTCGCCACCTTTGGCAAGAAAGACACACCCAGTTGCTGAAACGAATCAAGAAAGACAAGAATTGGGGATCGCGGGTATCATCCAAAAGTGGTTATTTTCCCGAAGGAGCTTTGTATCAAGAAGCTGCGCCATGGCTTACCGAACGTTTTCCAATCTGGATGAGTACACCCAGCAATGCCCTTGGTGTTTTTGGC
This sequence comes from Chitinophagales bacterium, assembly GCA_038240665.1. Classification (GTDB taxonomy): domain Bacteria; phylum Bacteroidota; class Bacteroidia; order Chitinophagales; family Saprospiraceae; genus Haliscomenobacter. The sequence continues at coordinate 5,161 of JBBRGN010000152.1, forward strand.
CATCAAACAGATCGACCTTTTGATTGGTTGATTGTCAACAACCTAGCTGAAATATCGAAGGTTGAAATCCTTCAATTGGCTGGCTTGGCAAAACACGTTGTATTGGTAGGCGATGGAGAAGAACACCTAAGTTTAGCCGACACCTTATTAGATGATGTACTCCCGACGCCACTAGAAACGCATTACCTTAAAGGCATCCACCATTATTACCCCGCTAATGTGCAGCAGATTTTTTATGGTCATTACTTTACCGAGTCTGCGCTTGCCAAAAGCTTTAAATGGGTACATCATGTCTCTAACAGTAGGTATAAAGCCGATAAACTAACCAATTCTGCAGAAGTGGAAGCAGTCCTGAATTGGGTCTTGGACTTGGAGGCTGCTGCAAAAACGGGATTGCCAAGCATTGCCATAGTCACAACTACTGTTGCTCAACGAGATGCTATTGTCGCCGCGCTGTTACAATTGCGCCGTACGCCTACGAGCACCAGCACTTTTATTCAACAACTGGAAAGGAGCGGATTTGGAGTATACCACCTTGGCGAGCTCACCGGACTGACTGCCGATACACTGCTTTTTTCAGCCACATTTGGCCCTGATGAAGAAGGAAAACTGGATTCTTCGATTGAGGCATTAAACCATCCTATCCAAATTCAACAACTGCTTCAACTGATGCAAATAGCCCAAAAAGAGGGGCATATGTTTCACTCGCTCCCTGCTGAAGTATTGGCTGATCTAGCTCAAAATCAAAAAAACCAAGGCCCATTTTTACTTTGTAACTATATCTTATTGGCTGAGGCTTGGCAAAAAGGAGATATTGCAAGCCAAGAGGCTATTGCCGAACGTTTGTTGGAATGGCGGGAAGCAGTGCCTTTGGAAAATCCAGCGCCGATTTTCTGGCAGGAACTGGGGCTGATGTTGCGCCCCTATTTAGCGCCCGAAAGGATCGTTCGCCATCCCCAGGAATCTCCGATACATTTGCCTTTAATGATTCGTCCTCTTCTGGAAGGCGGCCATCCAATTGCCTTGATCGCCGATGGTTTTTTTGCCAGTACTCCTTTTACCGATTTCAATTGGGAACAATCCCAACGACGCTGGTTCAATCAAAACAACTGGAAATGCTTGCCTATTTGGTCGGTCAATTTTTGGAAAAACCCTGACCAAGAAGGTCGAAAAACCGCTGGACAGATTATTCGATTGGAAAAAAATGGACAATAGCGTTTCTTGTTTTTTTTCCTACTTACTTAAACCATCGTACAGCCACTTAGCCAAAGCTTCGCGGTTGCTTTCCAGTACTACCCGCTGCTGGTCAAAAGCATTGCGAATGTTTCCCAACTCCAAATAAACGGCCGTGGGTTTGGTTTCACGAAGCATATGCAGATCGCGGGTGGTAACGCTTCCTTTGTAAGCCCCCCCTTTACGGTGTTGGGCATATTTACTTTGGATGTTTTTATACAGCATTTTTGCCAATTGAATACTGGCCTCATTGCCTTTTTGATGATAAAAGAAAAGATCTACTTGCTGTCCTTTTGTACGCGAATCCACATGGATCGAGATGGATACTTGTTGGTTGTAACCCAGCTTTAAATTTTGATCATACAGGGCATTGATGATATTGGAACGCTGGTATAGACGTGGACGGTGTGATCGGGACACTTCCTGTCCTCCCCAAACCCTTTCATCGGTATCGCAAAGCAGTATTTTGCCCCCGCGAATGCCATCATTGGGGTCGCGGGTGATCATGTAAACGATAGCGCCATGTTGGATCAATTTTCGGCAAAGCCGTAAGGACACATCATAAGCGTATTCATCTTCGCACAAACGATAAGCACCGTATTTCCCAATTGCCCCGGGGTCGTTCCCTCCATGTCCAGCGTCGATGTAAAAAATCTTACCTGCTAATGTCTTACTCAAAAGCGGCGTATAAGCCAGCGTGGCCCCAAAAATTGGAAAACGCCGTTTGCCTGGATTGCTTTCCTTGACAAAATCAAAATCTTTTAACTGCGGCCCTTCAGCCATTAAGGGTTCAAGGGGTCCCTTTTTTTCAGTTTTACAAAACAACAAATGATGAGGAACCCAAAGCTCATGGTCTTCCCGAAATGATTTCTTGCGCAACTGAGCATTAAACACCGCCTCATTGTATTCTTGAATACTTTTGGCCAATTTAAAATCCTGGATATTCATAGAGCTCCGAATAGAACGACCGTTGAAAACCTGGATTTCGATGGGTAAGCGGTATTTTTGGCCTTTAATCAAAGCTGATTTAGCAGTAAGGCGATTCAACGCGCAGAATTTGGGCAAGTTACAGGTATACTCGGCGAGCTGATACCGGCGCAATAGCGCCAATATACCGTCGCCAGCTTGGGCAGTTATTTCCAAGTAGTCGGGATCTTTGACTTTTTTGGCGCTCAAAAAAATCAAACACAAGGGTAGAAGTAAAATCCAACGGGGCATTCAACACACTTTTTTAAGCCGTATTATCATTCAGTCATAACGAAATAGAGCTCTATCAGGAATAAAATTGCGGAAAAATTACTCAAATTGCAGCAATAAGCAGTACGCTAACGCTACAAAGCGTGTAAATTTACGCTCATGAATTGGATTAGACAAATTGCATGGTTGTTGCGCAAGGAATGGTTGCTGGAATTCCGCATGACGTATGCCATTAGCGGAATCTTATTGTACGTACTTTCTACGGTGTTTATCGTTTATGTCGCTTTTATTAAGGTACAACCTAACGTCTGGAATGTGCTCTTTTGGATCATTCTGCTGTTTGCAGCGGTCAACGCCATCGTCAAGAGTTTTGTCCAAGAAAATGGCAATCGACAATTGTATTACTACATCCTAGCAGAACCCATTGCCGTTATTTTAGCAAAAATGCTTTACAATGTCCTGCTTTTACTGGTGCTCAGTTTCTTGACCTGGGCTACTTTGGGTTTCATTGCCGGTAACCCGGTGCGCTCGGCTTATCAATTTTTTATCGCTATATTTTTAGGTAGCGTTGGCTTCTCGATTACCTTTACTTTTATTTCCGCTATTTCTGCTAAAGCCGACAACAACGCTACGCTTTTGGCTGTTCTGAGTTTCCCTTTGGTAATTCCGATTTTGATGACTTTAGTCAAACTTTCCGCCAACGCCATTGGATTGATCAACGATACTGGGGTAGGTCAGGATTTATTGATTTTGGTAGCCATAGATTTGATACTTTTGGGCTTAACAATATTGCTGTACCCGTTTTTGTGGCGGGATTGATTATCAAAACACGGCAACCGTGGAAGAAGAATATTCCATTCCCCAGTTGCTCTTAAATTAGAATCCTTATGATTCGTCAAGTTTGGTGGAAAATTATTAGCGTACTGCTGTTGTTGTACACCTTAATTATGGGACTCTTGGTTCCTTTAAATCCAGGCATCATCCATGTTTCCCCTTCCAGCGCCAATACCGGCGATCAGCTCCAACTCCAAGTGGAAGGGTATAATTCTTTCTACAGCAGCGAACAGGGTGCCATCCGCGCTTGGCTCAAATTGGACGATAAAAATTCCCTCGCAGCCACTTCGGTTAAAGTGCTCAACGACCGCCAGCTTCAACTCAATTTTAGCATCCCAGCATTTTTGCCCGTTAAAGACCGAGTGAAAGACCTGACTTTGATCCTCGACAATCCAAAAGATGGAGCTTCGGTGTTGCCATCCGCAGTTTTCATTACCCAGGATTCCATTGATCCGGTGATTGGACAAAAAGCTTGGGTCAATACTCCAATCTCCAACCTGAGCGAACGCAAGGCGTTTACCTTTCCTTTCCGAAATATTCTGGGAGAAACCATCCGCAATCAATATTTTCACGTACCACTGTGGTTTGCGATGATTTTCTTGTTTTTGTTCTCCGTGATTTACAGTACCCGTTATCTACGCACATTCGATGCCGACAATGACCGCCGTGCGCTGGCCTTAACCACTACCGGCGTAATCTTTGGCATCTTGGGATTGGTAACCGGCGCACTTTGGGCCAAAAACACTTGGGGCGCTTACTGGAGCTGGGACATCAAGCAAAACATGACCGCGGTCGCACTACTCATCTATTTTGCTTATTTCATCCTGCGTGGCGCTTTTCAGGATGAAGAAAAAAGAGCCCGTTTGGGTGCAGTTTACAATATTTTTGCTTTTGTGGCACTCATCCCGCTGATTTTTGTGATTCCGCGTTTGGTTGATAGTTTGCATCCTGGCGCCGGTGGCAATCCGGCTTTTGGCGGCGATGACCTGGACAATACCATGCGCATGGTTTTTTATCCCGCCGGGATTGGGTGGACACTATTCGGTTTTTGGATTGCCTCCATCGCTTACCGTACGGCTCGATTACAAGCCATTGCTGAAGAAGAATAAAAGTTATACTTTCAAATTTCCGATTTAATGCACCTTTATTCTTAATTCAGCAAATTTTCTTTTGAAAAAAATAACATTGCTTTCTTTATATTTCAAATAAAAAACGCCAATTTTGGCGTACAAATCTTATTGCTATGAACAAGACGCGCTTTGCTCTTCTCGTTGCTTTCTCATCATTAGCAACTACTTCCACCCTTTCAGCTCAATCCAATGATGTAGATTTCATGCGCAGCACCGGGAAGATCTATGTTGTTGTAGCGGTAATTTTAGCCATCTTCATCGGCATTGTCCTTTTTCTAATTTATTTAGATCGAAAACTAACCAAGCTCGAAAACCAAATTAAAGCCAATGACTAAAATTGGAAGTTTTTATCAAAGTGTTGAACACTATTTTGATAAAGCTGCTCCACACACCGGAATACCACACGGTTTGTTGGAACAAATCAAAATTTGTAATGCTGTTTATCGGATGAATTTCCCAGTAAAATTGGGGAATGAAGTGAAAGTTATCGAAGCATATCGGGTGCAACACAGCCACCACCGAACCCCCACCAAAGGCGGTATCCGCTTCAGCAACCACGTAACACAAGACGAAGTCATGGCACTGGCAGCACTGATGTCCTATAAGTGTGCCATTGTTGACGTGCCTTTTGGGGGCGCTAAAGGCGGTGTCAAGATCAATCCTTGGGAGTATTCCGAAGAAGATTTGGAAAAAATCACCCGCCGTTATACTTCGGAATTGATCAAACGCAACTTAATTGGTCCCTCGGTTGACGTTCCGGCTCCTGATTATGGTACCGGTTCTCGTGAAATGGCCTGGATCTACGACACTTACCGGGCCTTCAAAGGCGACGAGATTGATTCGGCAGGTTGTGTTACCGGCAAGCCAGTAACCCTAAACGGTGTACGCGGACGAGAAGAAGCAACCGGTCGTGGCGTGTTTTATGGCATCCGCGAAGCTTGTAATGTGCCAGAAGACATGAAAAAACTGGGGCTAAGCGCCGGTACCAAAGGCAAGACCATGATTATCCAAGGTCTGGGCAATGTGGGCTCCTTTACTGGAAGAATCTGTCAAGATGAAGGAGGTTTAATCCTCATTGGCGTAGGCGAGGTTGAAGGTGCCATTTATAAAAAAGACGGCATCGATATCCATGAATTATTGAAATTCCGCAAAGAAACCGGTTCTATTCTCCAGTTCCCTGGCGCCCAGAATTTCGCCAAAGAAGAACGGGAGCAAGTGCTCGAGTTGGAATGTGATGTCCTTATCCCAGCAGCGCTGGAAAGCGTAATCCATATGGGGAACGCGGATAAGATCAAGGCAAAAATCATTGCCGAAGCGGCCAATGGCCCCATCGGTGCTGATGCTGAAGAAATATTGCTACAAAAAGGAAAAATGATCATCCCCGATGTATACCTAAATGCTGGCGGGGTAACTGTTTCCTACTTTGAGTGGCTGAAAAATTTGTCGCACATGCGTTTTGGGCGCATGGACAAACGTTTCAATCAAGCTCGATATACCGATTTCGTGCATCTGGTGGAAAAAATGACCGGAAGGGATGTCACCAACTCGGAGCTGGATGTGATCACCCGCGGAGCTGATGAGATCGACCTTGTGCGTTCGGGGTTAGAAGAAACGATGATCAATGCTTATCATGGCATTCGAGATATTATGATGGAAAACAACAAAGTTACCGATTTACGTACGGCGGCCTTTGTTGGATCCATCAAAAAAATCAGCAATGACTACCTCACTTTGGGGATTTGGCCTTAAAAACCGACGTATCCGCTTGACCAACTCAAGCGGATACATTTTACTTCAAAATTTTGTTGCGAATTGCACCCAAAAATCGGTAGAATATAAAATTTATGAAGGTTTTTTGGACAGTAAATTTGATCTTTACTCTGCTTGTCCATATCTTGCGTAAGTTTATTTACTCGTAAAGCAAATGCAAAGTACCCATGTCAGAAAAACTGGACAAAATTGACCTGAAGATTCTAAAGATTCTTCAGGACAGCAGTAAGATTACCAACCTTGATCTTTCCAAAAAAATTGGCCTTTCTCCCGCGCCTACTTTGGAACGCGTGAAAAAGCTGGAGCAAACGGAAATCATCGAAAGCTACCATGCTAAAGTTAATCCGCAATCCATCGGGTTGAATGTGAAGACTTTTGTGTTGGTTTCTTTGGCATGGCAAAAAGACAAGGCACTTGAAAACTTTCAAGAGAAAATCAAACAAATCGATGAAATCGTGGAATGTTACATCATTACTGGTGAAGCCGACTTTTTGATCAAAATTGTATGTAAGGACATCCCTACTTACGAACAGCTGCTTTTCAAAACGCTTTCCCACATCGAAGA
>JBBRGN010000153.1:0-11718 GCA_038240665.1 Chitinophagales bacterium
CTTTAGGTAGAATTGGAGAACCTAAAGAGATAGCTGATGTGGTTGTATTTTTGGCCAGTGAAGAAGCGGGATGGATGACTGGGCAACGCGTACAAGTCACCGGTGGATTGTGATTTTAGGGCAAATGCTAGTGGTTTTAAAAAAACTAATTATCTTTTCCTCCGATTCAATTTTAAATTCTTCGTATAACCTATACCTGCCATGAGTGAAGTCATTTCGCCAGAATTTAAACGGTCGATAAGTTTGTTTGATGCAACCATGATGGTGGCAGGATCGATGATCGGCTCGGGAATTTTTATTGTCAGTGCCGATATCGCCCGACAAGTAGGATCGCCATGGTTATTGCTTGGTGTTTGGGTAATCACGGGGATTCTTACCTTGGTGGCTGCTTTGAGCTATGGAGAACTAGCCGGGATGATGCCCAAAGCTGGCGGACAGTACATTTATTTAAGGGAAGCTTACAACCCTTTGGCTGGTTTTCTTTATGGCTGGACTTTCTTTACGGTTATCCAGACTGGAACCATTGCTGCGGTAGTGGTCGCTTTTGCTAAATATACCGCCGTTTTTATCCCTTTTTTTAGCGAAAAACACATTTTGCTGGAAATAGTAGGACTAAAAATTAGTGCTGCGCAACTATTGGCAATAGCTTGTATCGTGCTGTTGACGTTTATCAATAGTCGGGGCATTCAAAGTGGAAAAACGGTACAAACTGTATTTACCTCCACCAAATTGATCGCGCTGATTGGTTTGATTGTAGCAGGTTTTATTGCGGCTATCGGGTACAATGTAATTCCACAAAACTTTGGCGTGAGTTGGCCGGCAGTAAAAAGTCAGCTCTTGAATGGCACATTGGTTCGAGAAAATTTGACCACAGTAGGGGTAATTGTGGCCTTGGGGGTATCGCAAGTGGGGTCTCTGTTTTCCAGCGATGCTTGGAACAACATCACCTTTATTGCCGGAGAAGTAAAAAAGCCTGAACGCAATATTCCTTTGAGTCTGTTTTTTGGGACATTAATCGTTACCATTCTTTATCTAGCGGCTAATGTGGTTTTTTTGCTTTTAGTACCGCTTCAAGGCGTACCTGATGGGGTAGATGTGGCCAGCCGAGGCATTCAATTTGCCACCAGCGATCGAGTAGGGGAGGCTGCTGCTGCCGTTATTTTTGGCGCTTCTGGTTCTTACATCATGGCTTTGTTGGTGATGATTTCCACTTTTGGATGTGCCAATGGCCTTATTTTGGCTGGCGCTCGGGTATACTACGCCATGGCCAAGGACAAGCTTTTTTTCCAACAAGCTGGCACCCTCAATAATCGTAGCGTACCTGCTAATGCCTTGGTGATGCAATCCATTTGGGCTTCACTGCTTTGTCTTTCAGGAACCTACGGTAACTTACTGGATTACGTCATTTTTGCCGTTTTGATATTTTATGTATTGACGATTATTGGCATTTTTGTGCTACGTCGTACCCAGCCTGATGCAGAACGGCCTTATAAAGCAATTGGCTACCCGATTATCCCTGCGCTATACGTATTTTTAGCTTTGGGTATTTGTATCATTTTGTTGATTTACAAACCAGCCTATACCTGGCCGGGGATGATCATAGTGGCTTTAGGTGTTCCAGTTTATTTCTTGACCAAAAGAATGATTCACGAATAACATCGAATCACGATCATGCAACTTATAAAGTCGACTGTTGGTGAATTCCAGGGCCAGCCCATACATCAATTTGTCTTAAAAAATAGCGCTGGTAACTCCGTAACCCTTATCAATTTCGGTGCAGCCATTACTGCGGTTGAAACCCTTGATCGAAATGGCGATTTGGCGCATATTGCATGCGGTTTTTCAGATGTGGCTGCCTATACGGAAGGCCGCCCTTATACCGGCGTCATCTGTGGTAGAGTAGCCAATCGAATCAATGAAGGCCGGTTTTCCTTGAATGGGAAGACCTATCAAATTGGGGTCAATCATGGACGACATACTTTGCACGGCGGTTTTGCAGGTTTTGATAAAGTACTTTGGACAGTATTGGGGACTGTTGAAGAAGCCGATAAAGTAGGCGTACGTTTGGAATATTTAAGTAAAGATGGAGAAGAAGGGTTTCCTGGTAATCTGCATGTAGAACTGACCTATTTTTTTACTGAAACCAATGAACTACAGCTGTTGTATTCCGCCACTACGGATCAAGCCACCGTACTCAATTTGACCAATCACAGCTACTTTAATTTGGGCGGATTTAAAGGAACGGTTTATGATCACGAACTCACCATTAGAGCAACCCAGGTAACGGAAACTGATAAAGAGCTGATCCCAAGTGGAAATTTAATCCCTATTGTTGGTACGCCTTATGATTTTACCACACCCAGAAGGATTGATACGCAAATTCATCAAGCTGGGGATGGATACGATCTGAACTATGTCCTAAATTCTAATGAAGGCGACTGGGCTGGGGAAGTCTATCACCCTGAATCAGGAAGATTTATTCAGGTCTTTACTACGGAGCCAGGTTTACAAATATATACAGCCAACCATTTCAATGGCGGCGATATTGGTCACGGTAACACCCCTTATATAAGACATGGCGCGTTGGCCTTGGAGACACAACATTTTCCAGATTCTCCGAACCGTCAACAGTTCCCAAGTACCATCTTACGACCTGGTGAGGTCTATCACCAAGAAACGGTTTATCAATTTGGGGTGTTAGATAATCGCCTCTAGAAATACAAGTCTTGTGCCAAACGATAAGTGTTGGCATGGGCTTCAATAATTAAAGCGAGGCGCTCCGAATACCCTCCGCCCATGCTGACCATCACGGGTATTTCATTTCTTTTGCAGATTTCAAAAACCAGTTTGTCCCGTTCTCTACAACCCGGGATGCTCATTTTAAGCCTGCCCAGTTTATCACTGTCCAATACGTCTACACCAGAGAGGTAAAAAATAAAATCGGGTTGAACCAGATCCAATAACATGGGTAAGGTATTGCGCAAAATTTGGAGATAAGGGCCATCCGTTAAGCCGTCCGGCAGACCGATGTCCAAATCGGAAATTTCTTTGCGGGTCGGGAAGTTTTTGGCGCCGTGCATGCTAAAAGTAAACACCCGCGGCTCATGGCGGAAAATATGTGCACTACCATTGCCTTGATGTACATCCAAATCAATGATCAAAATTTTTTGCGCTTTCCCTTGATGTAAAAGATAATTGGCCGCTACAGCTATATCGTTGAGTAAACAAAAACCTTCGCCTCGATGAGCGTAGGCGTGGTGCGTCCCTCCAGCAATGTTCATTGCAATGCCATATTGCTGGGCAAAACTAGCGCCTTGAATCGTGCCGTTGGCAATGGTGCGCGTTCTTTGCACCAATCTTTCAGACATGGGGAATCCGATTGCTCTGATTTCTTTGACATCCAATTGCTGATCGCGCAATTTGCGCCAGTAAGTTTCGGTATGGGTGAGCTGGATGACGGCTTCCTCGGCAGGAGTAGGTTCAAAAAAATTATCAGGACTTGCTGTTCCCTCGTATAGCAGTTGTTCGGGCAATAAATCATACTTGTCCATGGGGAAGCGATGCCCCGCAGGAAGCGAATATTTATAGATAGAATGGTAGGCAATTTTGAGCATTTACATCATTTCTCTTTATAGATCAATACTGCGAATTAAGTTAACAATCCAACGGACTTAACGTTCAGTGCGTAGGAAGTGATTTGTAGGGCGCTTCAGAAAATCAATTGGCCTCGAAAAAAAAAGATATTTAATCCAATCTTAACAAGAACGATTTTTTACCAAAAAAATAAAATTTTAAATTAATCTTTAATTTACGTGACTAATACTTTGATTCAATTAAAATGTTGATAATCAGTTTTTTGAATTTTTTTATTTTTTATTTTTAACATATCATTTGGTAAAATTATTCCCACTTTTTTTCAAAAAAAATCACAATTACTTAATTAGGATCTAAGCACGCCTACCATTTTGCCACTCTAAATTTGTGGATGATCTCCATTCAAGTGGATCAATTCTACTTTAAGATTTTTTCAAAAAAAACTTCACTATTATGAAACCTGCACTCAATAAGAGTATGCGTTTTCATTCCAAAAGCTTGTTGCTCTGGAATGCCGCAGTCGTCTTATTTTTGGGCTTAAGCCTATCCAATCCACTTTTTTCAAAAAACCTTTTAGCGGCTAACTTCTCTACAACCATAGTAGATGAGGAAGTTAAAGGGAAAATCACCTCAGAAGCTGGCGAACCTTTGGTAGGGGCGTCGATCAAAATCAAAGGTACCGATAAAGGTGCAGTAACCGATTTTGATGGTAGTTTCAGTCTTTTATTGCCAGTAGACCAAGCGGTAACTTTGATCATTACCTATGTTGGTTATGAGGAGCAAATCATCAGAGACTTTGTTGCTAAGTCGGGCACAAATCCAGCGTTGAACATCAGCATGAAATTTTCCTCTACCAGCTTAAACGCCTTGGTGGTTACAGGTTATGGGGTGAAATCCAAGCGTGATTTGACGGGTTCAGTAGCTTCGGTGCAAGCGAAAGACATCAAAGAGCAGGCGGTTACTTCGTTCGATCAAGCTTTAGCGGGTAAAATGGCGGGCGTTCAGGTTATCCAGTCTAGCGGTGCTCCCGGTGGTAACGTATCAATCCGTATCCGTGGTGTAAGCTCGATCAGTGCGGGCAACAACCCATTGTTTGTAATCGACGGTATTCCAGTAACGAATGATACCCGTACCGCTTCAGGCGGTGTAAATAGCTATGAGCAGCCTTTTAACCCTTTGTCAGCGATCAATCCAAACGATATCGAATCCATTGATGTATTGAAAGATGCCGCTTCGGCAGCTATTTATGGATCAAGAGGTTCGGGTGGAGTAATCTTGATTACTACAAAAAAAGGAAAAGCCGGTAAACTAAAAGTAAGCTACGATGGCAGCTACGGCATACAGGAAGTGAACAAACACGTAGATGTTTTAGATGCTTATCAGTATGCTAAGGTGGTTTATGATGGTCACAACAATGCCTATCTAGACGCCAATCCTAGCGGTAAGCCGACCGATCCAAACAGCGTACGTCCAGCCAACCCAGCGACGCAAATTCCTCCGCAAATTTTGCCTTACCTCAATGGTCAGCAAGGCTTGACGAATACTGACTGGCAGAAGGAGATTTTCCGTAAAGCAGCCATGCAAAACCACACGTTGTCTTTTAGCGGCGGTAATGAAAACATCACGTTCTTGTTCTCAGGAAACTACTTTAACCAAGATGGTATCGTGATCAACAACAACTTGCAACGTTACAATACCCGTTTCCGGGTTGATGCTAAGTTGGATAAATTCCGGATGGGTGTAAACATGAGCCCAACGTTTTCTACAAATCGAGTGGTTAACTCTGAAGGCCCTTGGTTTGCTCCTAACTCAGGAGTAATTGCCAACTCTTTGGGGTATGCGCCGATTTTTCCAGTTAGAAACCCAAATGGTACCTTTGCTGACTCAGTAAACGTTTGGGGTTATGGACAGACCAACCAGTTGAACCCAGTTGCGGTAGCTAGTTTGACCAGAGATCAGATCAAAAACTTCCGTTTATTGGCAAATGCTTATGCGGAATATGAAATTACCGATGGCTTGAAGTATCGCCTATCTGTAGCTACCGATATAAATACTTTCCGTCGGGATTACTTCCGCCCATCTAACCTTCCTACTCAGGGCGCGGTTGGTCCCTCTGTTTCTACCGGTTTTTCCAATACTGATCAATTTGCCAACTGGTTGGTGGAGCACACCTTGACTTATACCAAGCAATTTGGCGAGCATCGTTTGGATCTTTTGGCTGGTTTCACGGCTCAAAAAGAGAATCAAGACCGCAATACCCTTACTTCTATCAACTTCCCAACGGATGCGGTAACTACCTTGAATGCAGGTCAGATCTCTTCCGGTAGCTCTACGTTACAGCAGTGGAGCTTGTTGTCATACTTAGGTAGAGCGCAGTACAACTACGGGCGTAAGTACTTTTTGTCTGTTTCAGCCCGTCGTGATGGTTCTTCCCGTTTTGGTTCCAACAACCGCTGGGCTTTGTTTCCATCAGTATCAGGAGCTTGGGACATTGCTAGAGAACATTTTATGGAAAATGTTCCATTCATCAATGCCTTCAAAATCAGAGCAAGTTATGGTTTGACGGGTAACTTCCAAATTCCAAACTATGGTTCTAAGGCGCAATTGGGCAACACGAATAGCAACTACATTTTTGGCAACCAGGTATTGAACAACGGCATCTCGGTAATCTCTCCAGCTAACTCCAACTTGTCTTGGGAAAATACCGCCAGTACTGACTTAGGCGTTGACATCAGCTTGTTTCAATCTGCTTTGAACTTAACGGTTGACGTATACAACTCCAACACCAGCAAGCTGTTGTTGAACTTGCCTGTACCTGGGGGTTCCGGTTTTAGCACTTATTTGCAAAACATCGGCGCCATGAACAACCGCGGTATTGAAGTGACTTTGGGTTACAATAAGCGTTTGGGTTCTGATTGGGCGATTGAAGGCAATTTCAACTTCTCTTCCAACAAAAACAAAGTAACCAAGCTTGGAGCTTCGGGGGCGCCAATTATCCAAACTGGTGGTACGGGTAATACCTACTTTATCACTCAGATTGGACAAACCATTGCTTCTTACTACGTATACAACCAGATTGGTATTTACAAGGACAAAGCAGATTTGGACAATTCTGCCAAGACCAGCAACCCGACCAAAGTAGGCGACTTTAAATTTGAAGATGTCAACGGTGATGGGAAAATCGATGCCAACGACCGCAAAATCCTCGGTAATTTCCAGCCAAAGTACACTTTTGGATTCAGCAACACCATTCGCTACAAAGGGTTTGATTTCAACATTGCTATTCAAGGAAGCCAAGGCTTTAAAGTGATGGCACTGCTTAAGCGTTACTTTGCCAACGTAGAGGGTAACTTCAACAACATTACACCGGTATTGGATTATTACAAATCTCCTGACAACATCGGTAGCGGTACGGTGAACCGTGCCAACCGTTTGGCGACTGGCGGTAATGGTATTACTTCTAGCTGGCACATCGAGGATGGCTCTTATGTACGTATCCGTAATATGTCATTGGGCTATACTTTCCCAAGCGAAATGTTAGCAAAAAGCATGATTTCTGGAGCAAGAATTTACTTTGCTGTATTGAACCCAGTAACCTGGACAAAATACCCCTTCTTCAACCCAGAAATCACCAACCGTCCGGATAACTCTTTGACGAATGGTGAAGACTATGGTTCTTATCCTTTAGCACGCACCTATACGCTTGGTTTGAGCTTTAGCTTCTAATCCAAGTCCGTGCATTTTTATTTTTTACCAAAAATTGAAATTCAAATGAAAAATACAATTGCTGTTTTGTGCTTATTCCTTTTGGTATGCACTTCTTGCAAAAAAGACTTTCTGGTGCTGAATCCGATTTCTACCATCGCGCCAGAAACTTTTTTCAAAACTTCTTCTGACGCTGTCACTGCGGTGAATGGCTGTTACAAAGCATTGGCTTTGGGTAGCCAGTTTGGCGGTACATTCCAAGTATTGATGGAAAACCGTGCGGATAATTTTTCTGACCAAGATCCATCTTCTGGCGCAGGTCAAAACTATCAGATCAACCGTTTTTCTGATAACCCTGGTAATACCAACCTTTATACCGCTTGGATCTCTATATATAATGGTATTTATCGTTGCAATACTGTATTGGAATCGATTGACCCCATCAACATGGACAATACCCTGAAAAACCGCATCAAAGGAGAAGCTTCTTTTCTTCGCGCATTGAACTATTTCAACTTGGTGCGTTTGTGGGGAGCAGTTCCGTTGGTTACAAAAATCATTGACCCCGTTAGTGCTGCTACTTTAAAGCGGGACGATGTTGCGGCAATTTATGCTCAAATTGAGGCGGATTTGACGTTTGCTGCTGCAAACTTGCCGGCTTCCTACGGCGCTGTTGATTTAGGTCGCGTCACCCAAGGTGCAGCAAAAGGCTTGCTTGGCAAGGTCTATTTGTACCAGAAAAAATTCAGCAACGCCCGTACCATATTGGATGAAGTGATCAATTCCAAGGTGTTTTCTTTGTTGCCAAACGTAGCAGACGTATTTAGCCCAACGGTAAAATACCATGCTGAAATTCTGTTTGCAGTACGTTTTGCTAAAGGCATTGCAGGTCAAGATCATGGTTTTTGGTATGCCAACACCCAGGTGATTGGGGTAGATACTACCATCCAAAAAGCATATACTGAAGTAGGAGATCTACGTAAAACGTTGGTTGATGCGGTGAAACCAACCGGTAATGGTAACATCATGCCACGTAAATTTTTGGATCAACCCGTTAACAACGCTGCTGGAAATGATTTTCCAGTGCTTCGCTTCGCTGATGTATTGTTGATCCAAGCGGAAGCGATCAATGAATTGGGTTACAACGCCAGCACTACAGCAGGTACGGCTTTCGCCTATTTGAATGCAGTACGTAAGCGTGCAGGTTTGAAGGAATTGACCGGAACGGATTTGCCTACTCAGGAAAGCTTCCGGGCTGAAATCTACAAGCAAAGACGATTGGAATTACCATTCGAATGCGACCGTTGGTTTGATTTGGTGAGAAGAGGAACTGCAATTACAGAAATTGCGGCCAACAAAAAAATCACCATCGCGCCATTCCGCTTGTTGTATGCCATTCCACAGCAGGAAATCGACATCATGAACAACCCAACCACTTTTGGCCAGAATCCTGGTTATTAAGGTGTAAAGGACTTAAATAGAATTGACAAGGGCAATCTCATATCGAGATTGCCCTTGTTTTTTTAGGGTAAGAGATAGCTGAATGAAGAAAAAAGAGGTTATTAATTTTTGTAGCATTCCTTATCCCAAAGAAGAGGACTAGGAGCGTTCGATCTCACTTTTTACCTTGTCAATAAAGATTTGATCAACATGTAAAACTTTCATGATAAGTGATTCATCCAATTGTAAGCGGATCATCTCAGTAGTACTATACCATAATGTCTTTTCAATTCCTTGCTCGATCCCTTTTTCAATTCCTTGCTCGATTCCTTTTGCAATTCCCCGCTCCAATCCAATTGAAATCCCTTCTTCTACAATTTGGTCGTAGGTACTCATAATGTCTTTGTTTAAAGATGAAGGCAGTTGTTCGATGAACTTTTTGGCTTTTGTAGAGCCAATTTCCGAACTTTTAAACAAATAAGCAAGTAGTGAAATAATGAAGTTTTGGTGTTCCTGTGTTTCGTCAAGATGGATAAAAATCAACGCGTGGTTTTTTAATATAAAATCAGTATCCCAGATGTATTTAAACATCAGAAGCGTATTGATGAGTAACCCGCGATTGAGTTCCAAAATGTGTTCTTTTGATAAATTTTGGATGTTGGTCAGGAGATAATCGAATTGAGGTAAAAAAGGAAGTAGGCTTTGAGGAATGTCGAAGCCAAAGTAGCTGGATAGGTCTCGTTGATGCCACTGTTGTTGGCCATGATAGACGACAATAGGGATGATAAGGTTGAGCGCTTGCTTTTGTTTGATTTGTTCTTCCCAACCATCAATCATATAACGCAATAATTGCAGATGCGGCATTGCCTCTGCTTTGCTTTTGTGTTCTAAAATAAAAGAGATCAAGACCGATTGTTCTTTTGAAACAAGCGGACATTGATAAACTACATCCGAAAATGATTCCTTTAAATGGCACTCAATAGGAGCCATTATGGCGTTTTAAATTTTTTAAATCCAATTCATTGCGAATGGAGGGAGGAAAAAATTGGAGTAGAAAATCCAATGCAATACCTAATTGACCAAAAGTAGCTTTGAAAAATTCATCGTGTGGTTTAATAGGGATTTTAGCCATGAGCTTAGATTTAGAACAAAAATAAAAATAATTGTTGTTAAAAAAATAAAAATAAAAAATTTGTTCCCCAAAAGAAACCCTTAAAAGTTTGGTTTTTTTCCAATGCATATTGAATCTCTTAAGAATGAATCAACATTAAGCTACTCTTTTAGGGCAAAATATACTTCACAACGGCAATTTATTATTAACCCCATCCTAAATGCTTTTACTCAGACAAATTCCATATTTTTGCACAACTTTTTGAGAATAGGCGCTTTTACGCCATTCTCTTTACGATAATAGGGTATTGTACCACACTTGGCAAACTTTTTAAGCGGCCAAGGGGTACAGGAACTCAAAAAAGAATTTGGTAACCATGCAACACACGCATCATCTGAGCGAACAGGAAGTAATTCGGAGAGCCAATCTTCAAGAACTACGGGATTTGGGTTTTGATCCCTATCCTGCGGAAGCTTTCCTTGTAAATGCCTTGGCCAACGAAGTTAAGGCCGGATACACCGAAGGAAGCGATCAATTCCAAACCGTAGCTATGGCCGGCAGGTTGATGATGAAACGGATTATGGGTAAGGCGGCTTTTGCAGAATTGCAGGACTCATCAGGGCGTATTCAAATCTACGTTTCCCGAGATGAAATCTGTCCGCCAGAGAATACCGACCTTTATAATACAGTATTTAAAAAGTTGCTGGACATTGGCGATTATATTGGAGTAAAAGGCCATGCCTTTTTTACCAAAACAGGGGAATTGACAATCCATGTGACCGAACTAAAGGTGTTGAGCAAATCGCTTCGTCCCTTACCAGTGGTCAAAAGCAAAGTCAACGAAGAAACAGGAGAAACTGAAATCTACGATGCTTTCACCGACCCTGAGCAAAGACACCGTCAGCGGTATGTGGACCTCACCGTAAATCCCCAATTCAAAGAAATATTCATTAAACGCAGTCGCGTTATTTCTACCATGCGCAAGTTTTTTGATGCTCAGGGTTGGTTGGAAGTAGAAACACCTATTTTGCAACCGATTCATGGGGGGGCAGCGGCTCGCCCATTCAATACGCACCACAATACTTTGGATATTCCTTTGTACATGCGTATTGCCAACGAATTGTACCTCAAGCGCTTGATTGTTGGAGGTTTTGACGGGGTGTACGAAATTGGAAAAATGTTCCGCAACGAAGGCATGGATCGCACGCACAATCCAGAGTTTACCTCTATGGAAATCTATGTAGCCTACAAAGACTACGATTGGATGATGGGCATGGTGGAGCAGTGTATTGAAGCCATAGCCCTTGAGGTCAATGGCGATACCAAAGTATTGGTGGGCGAATACCTAATCGAATTTGCCGGGCCTTATCGCCGCTTGTCGATGTACGACTCTATTTTGGAATATACGGGCATTGATGTTTCGGAAATGGATGAAACCCAATTGCGCGAATTGTGCCGTACTTTACACGTTGGGATTGATGGATCAATGGGCAAAGGCAAGTTGATCGATGAGATTTTTGGCGCTAAGGTGGAAAAAAACCTCATTCAACCGACTTATATCACCGATTACCCGATTGAAATGACCCCATTGGCCAAAAAACACCGCAGCAAACCAGGTTTGGTGGAACGTTTTGAGTTGTTTGTAAATGGCAAAGAAATTGCCAACGCTTATTCAGAACTCAATGACCCCATCGATCAACGCGAGCGTTTTGAGGAACAGTTGGCCTTAGCTGCCCGCGGCGACGAAGAAGCCATGGTGTTGGATGAAGATTTCCTTCGTTCATTGGAGTACGGGATGCCGCCTACTTCGGGCCTGGGAATCGGAATTGACCGTTTAACGATGTTGATGACCAATCAAAGTACCATAC
>JBBRGN010000154.1:0-11708 GCA_038240665.1 Chitinophagales bacterium
CTGCTTCCGTTTGTGCCAAAGTAGAATTTAAAGCTCCTCCTTTGTCAATCGGATCGGACTTAACCGACGTAAAATGTAATGGTGATGCTACAGGGTTGATGCGCCTGCAAATCAGTGGTGGTATCGGTCCTTTCGTAGTGACATTTGGCGATAACGCTCCAGCTGTTAACTCTAGTAATGGCGTTGTTGAACGAAAAAATTTACGTGCAGGTTCCTTTACCTATAAAGTGACCGACTCTGCTAATTCAATCTTTGAAGGCAATGTCGTCATCAGCCAGCCCTCAGCAGTAGCAATTAGCGGATTTACCGTTCGACACGATAGCGAAGATGCAGGTTGTACCGGAAACATCGCTATCAATATTACTGGCGGCGCGCCAACGTACAATGTTACCTGGAATTCACCAAACACTGGAAATCAAATCATTAACCTCTGTGAAGGTACTTTTATACCTACTGTTGTGGATGGAAATGGTTGTCGTAAATCATTTGAAGGTATTGTAGTAAATACTTTCGGGGTCAAGGGGGTTATTAACAATGCCAACTGTCCTTCAGAGGCTAGCGGCGGCGTAAAACTTCAAATCAATGGCGGCGAAGCGCCTTATCGCTACGCTTGGTTGAATGCCCGCGGCGATACGGTGGCAAGAGTAAAAGACCTTGGAAATGTTCCAGCAGGTATCTACCGGAGCATAGTAAAGGAAAAATCTGGCAACATCTTGGAAAGACAGTTCACCGTTGGCACCACTTCAAATTTGAGTGTCACTATTGATGTTTTGTCAAATTTCAATGGGTTTGCGGTTAGCTGTCCCAATGGTCGCGATGGTTCTGCGCGGATCAACGCCATCAGTGGCGGTGGTTCAAACTACACCTATGAATGGTTGCGTACTGATACGCTTATTTCTAGCAATCAAACGATTCAAAACGCTAGAGGCGGTAAATATAAAATCCGGGTAACCGATGGATTGGGTTGTGCAGTTGAAAAGAATGTGGAGCTTTTGATGCCGCCAGCTTTAATTTTAGATGCATTCATCTCCAATCCTGCTTGCCAAGGTAGTCGTGATGGAGAGATTGTAGCCAATGTAGCTGGTGGAATTCAAGGTTCAATATATACTTACAATTGGAGTACACAATCGACAAACCCTAGAATCGCCTTCCTTCAGCAAGGCAGTTATACAGTTACGGTTACTGACCGCAACAAATGTACCACGGTTGGAACCTTTAGTGTAAAAGACCCTGCTCCGATTCAGGTTACCATGGAAACCATCAACGCTACCGAAAATTGTAATGGTAGAGCTAGAGCAATCGTTAAAGGAGGAAATAAGCCCTATACTTTCCGTTGGAATGCACCGGTTAAAGTTGCAGATTCTATTGCCATCAATCTTTGCCCAGGCGATTATGTAGTTGCAGTAGTAGATGCAAAAGGCTGTAAATCGGCTCCTGAAATTTCAATGGCACGGGTTTTGGATCGTCGTTATCCATGCTTAGATATGCGTGCAGTGATCTCACCTGATGGCGATGGCTTAAATGAGGCGTTCTTGATCAACTGTATAGAAGAATTCTCAGAAAACGTAGTCAAAATCTACAACCGTTGGGGACAACAAGTATATGTTTCCAAAAACTACAACAACGACTGGAAAGGTGTTTCACAATCCGGTGAAGTATTGCCAGATGGAGCTTACTACTATGTACTAGAATACAAAGATAACGTCAGTGGACAGAGAGTACAGATAAAAGGATCGATTACCTTATTACGTGAATAATCCATAGTTAACATACAATCTGTTTGGGTTGGCTTTAAGCCAGCCCAAACAGCCTTTCCATGAACCACAAACCGATTTTATCCATGAAAAAATTATTACCCTTTTTCGTAGCACTATTTCTAGGCAGTGCTTTGTTTGGGCAAGACGAAGCCATCTTTGCTCATTACAACATCACACCTATCTTGGTCAACCCTGCTGCCGCTGGATTCAAAGACCAAACTCAGGTTCAGTTTAATGCCCGCACACAATGGGCTGGTTTTCCTGATGCGCCTACAACTTTTGGCGTTCAATACAATGGCCCTCTTGGAAAAACCTTTGGCATCGGAGCGGGCGTATTGGCTGAAAATGCGGCTCGACTCACCCGTGTACGGGCAAAATTAAACTATGCTTTCCGATTTAGTATTCAGGAAACCGTAAAAATAGCGATAGGTTTTTCTACTGAATTTCAAGATGTTAGATTGGGAAATGGCATCCTTGCGCAAACATTTTATCAACCTGGAGATTCGAGAATTGAAAGTGCCATAAGAGGTAGGCAATCTTTTGATGCATCTTTTGGATTCTTTGCTACCGTCAAGGAAAATACTTATTTCGGTTTGTCCTTTACCAACTTAGTAAAAGCGCGTTTGGACAACATCGTAACCAGTACCCAAGGCAGCTTTTTTAGCTATTATGTTTTCTTGGCAGGGCACCGATTCGATGTAGCAGATGGCGCGATGAGCATCGAGCCTTCGATCATGGTTCGGCAAATCAAAAATGCTCCATTTCAAATGGACGTCAATATGAAAGTAGGTTTCTTAAATGATAAACTGATCACTGGTTTGTCCTATCGATCCATTAAAACGGTAGGCATCATGCTGGGAACTGAAATTTCTGATAACCTTCGTATGTTTTATACGTTTGATTTATCATTACAGGATCTTCAACGGTATTCAGTGGGTTCGCATGAGTTTTCGCTTATTTTTGGCTTTAACAAAAATAAAAAAAGTCCGCGAAGCCCTTACGGAAGACGTTAAGATAGGAAGAAAAAAGAGGTGCTTTATTGTTGAATCATTTCTATCATATTGAAAGGACACTTCCCAGCATTTTCCGGAATGAAGTATGCTGGGAAGTATTTCAATCAGCATAAAAAAAGCTTCCTTGTCTCTATTTCAACACGCCTTGCTAGTGGATCTTTTTAGAATCGATTTGAGGAAAAATTCATGATTTATTGGAAAAATAATTTTTCATTAATATTGCATTATCAAGAGATAACCTTACATTTGTAGGCAAGTTTTGGGAATTATTTTTCTTTCCCCCTATTTTTTTCTAGAGCTTGTAGAGGTTATTAAATGCGGATCTAGCCTAATTCTGTCCTTCCCCCCAAGTTTCGGGATTATGCTACAATTTTTTTGGGTAACCCCCCTTTTTTGATGAATCGTCCTTGAGAACGCTGTACTACTTTTCGTATCTCTTTTGAATCGTTTGTTCGAATTCATCAATGCTTATTTTTACCCTTTTTCTTCCGCAATCATTGGTTTTGATCAGCATTCGGCATTAGCCTAGCTATAAATTTTTAATACTTAAATCGGTTTTTGGGATGGCCTCTCTCTGGACTTACTAGAGGGGGGCTTTTTTGCTTTTAGCCTACCATGGGAATACCTCCTAGCCAACCAGCAAATTCACTTTTCATATGAATTATTTTTTTATTTCGTCCATTTAACATTTCCGATTTCACTTTGGCACGGTTTTGGATTTTATTGAGGAAATTAATAATGCGTCAAAGAGGAGATGATTTTCGGCGATGCATCTAATTGATTCACTAGCGGAAAGAAACATATGCGTTGAATTTCCACATTTATGCCAAGTAAAGAGAGAATGAAACGAAACTACTGAGGAAACACTCATCTCTCCTGATGGATTGAGCAACAGCGATCTAGCCGTACAAATTTGAATTTTTGAAGAATGGG
Organism: Chitinophagales bacterium; assembly: GCA_038240665.1. Taxonomy (GTDB): domain Bacteria; phylum Bacteroidota; class Bacteroidia; order Chitinophagales; family Saprospiraceae; genus Haliscomenobacter. Next base: position 3,704 of record JBBRGN010000154.1, read on the forward strand.
ATTTACCCAAAGAATGCTGTATCAATGCCCTTTAGGAGCAATTTTTTAATTACCTCAAAAAAATTTAGTCATGAGTGTACATGATGTATTGAATTGGCCGACAAATACGGTCATCATCAAACGTCGGCGAACGAGTCGACAGTTTTTTCAGTGGGCCTTGTGGCTGTTGTTGATGTTTTTCAGTATCCCTGAACTTTCTGCACAATGCCAACTGGTATGCAAAGCAGCTGACCCTAATGGGCCGGTTCGAGTAGGGATTCAAGCCAATTGTCAGCTGATCATTGTGGATAGCCTCATTCAATCAGCACCCAGAGATTGTCAAGGTCAAAAAACGATCATTGTACGTGATCGGAATGGCAACCCAATTGCCCAGGGTGTGCAACCACTGGTCATTGCGGCTCGCCGCTATATTGGACAGACGCTGACGGTTACCATTTTGGATCAAACTACGGGTTTGTTTTGTACAGGTTACTTAATGCCTTTAGATTTATCTGCACCACAGATCAACTGTAGTAGCCTTAGTTTGGCATGTACGGCAGATACCAGCGCCCGCGTAATTGGTCGCCCTCTAGTGACAGATAACTGTTCGCCCAATCTTCGTGCTAGGTTTTCGGATCAAGTTTCTGCTGGTCGATGTGGTTCAGATACTGCTGCGGTCATCTTTAGAACTTGGACGGCTCGCGACTCCGTTGGGAATATTGGAAGCTGTACGCAAATTATTGTTTTGCGACGTATAACTCAGCAAGAAATCACTTTCCCAAGAGACACGACGCTTTCTTGTAGTCAACCCAATACTCGACCTCGCTTGACAGGTTTTCCTACCTTCCAGAGGGGGACAATTCTGAATAATGGATTCTGTAACTACAGCGTAGCATTTCTTGAAGACTCTGTTTTTACCTGTGGTGGAACAGCTTGGACTTTATTTCGCCGCTGGACGGTTCGCGATGGCTGTACAGGTACTTTTTATAATCAAACACAAACGATCAAGGTAAGAGATCTTACCCCACCTGTACTTGTTTGCCCACCAACGATAAGAGTAAACACCTCTGCTGGGCAGTGTAGTGCGACCGTGTATTTACCTAGACCAACTATTACCGATAATTGCGATCCTAATCCGGTTTTCTTGATTGAACCTTCCTTTGGCGGAGGAGGACTAGGTCCTTATTTCTACGTACCGAAGGGCGCACATATCATCAAATATACTGCTCTTGATCAATGTGGTAACTCAACGATCTGCTTCGCTAATTTGATCGTTGAAGACAATCAGGTGCCAACCGCAGTTTGTTCCAGCAGAAAAACGGTTTCCTTGCCCGATAATGGAGTAGCCTATATTTTGGCAAAAAGTTTTGACGAAGGAAGCAAAGACAATTGTACCAGTATCCTCTATTTTAAAGCCAAACGCGTTAAAGCCAGCAGCTGTTCCGGCGTAAATGGTGATGACTCCGCATTGATCATTGGCTACCAAGAATGGTATGATGATTGGGTTGCCTTTTGCTGTACTGACCGTGATTCAGGGTTGGTTCAGGTGAACATGCGGGTTTATGATATTGATCCGGGCGCTGGCCCAGTAGATCCAGCTCGCGAACAAAATGGAGGTGATTTATATGGACATTACAACGATTGTACTTCTTCGATTCTAGTTCAGGATCAGTTGCCCCCCCGCTTGATATGCCCAGATAATAAAACAATTAAATGTACCGATGATTACAGCAATTTAGGAAGATTTGGCACGCCTATTGTACTAGAAAACTGCAGCTATAGATTGGATTCTACTTCTAAATTCGACGAAAAGGCTTGCGGTAGAGGATTGATTACCCGTACCTGGACGGCTACCGACAGAGGGGGATTGCAATCTACTTGTACCCAAACCATCGAATTGATCAATGATAATGTACTCGTTGATAGCATGATAACATGGCCTAAGGATTACATCAGTACACTAGGATGTGGCGCTAAAACTGAACCGGCTGATTTGCCGCTTGGTTACCGCGAACCCATCATTCGGCAAGCAACTTGCGGCGCCACTGCAATTTCCAGGGAAGACAAACTTTTCAATGCAAGCTATCCTTCTTGTTACAAAATCCTCAGGACTTGGACGATCATCGATTGGTGTAATTTTAATCCAAATGTTCCCAATAGCAAGGGTAAGTTTTCTTTTACTCAGATCATTAAAGTGGAAGATCAGGAGCCTCCGAAATTGGTAGCACCCAAAGACATCACGGTTGCGGTATCTGCAAACTGTTTGTCTGCTAAAGTGACAATACCTCTACCAACGGCTACAGATTGCAGCAACTCGGTATCGATTACCAATGATTCAAAGTTTGCAGCCCTCAAATTAGGAGATGCCAGCGGGGAGTATCCAATCGGTACTACGATTATTTCTTACCGAGCAGTTGACCCCTGTGGCAACTACTCAACTGTAAAAGTTAGGGTCACCGTAATTGACCAGAAAGGGCCAGAGATGGTTTGCATAAATAAGCTATCGATCAACCTCGCCATGAAAGATGGCGTTCCCGGAGCATGGGTGGATGCTAAAGCTTTTGATGCTGGAACAATTGACGCCTGTACACCAAAAAGCGACCTTAAATTGGCGCTGCGTAGATCGGGAGGGTTGATTCCTACAACGCCGCCAACTGCCGACATCCTGAGCTTTGGATGTGATGATATCGGAACCTTGGCCATAGAATTGTGGGCTACTGACGCCAATGGAAACAGCAGCTTTTGCAATACCCTTCTAGAAGTTCAAGACAACAACAACATTTGTCCTGCCAGTACAATCAAGGGTAAAATTGCAGGACAGATCAAAACTACCATGGGTGATGAATTGGAAGCCGTTAAACTGATTTTGCAGGGATCATCGCCGAATGAAAAAACTACAGATGTAAAAGGAGGTTTTACTTTTAGCGACATTCAGCTGAAACGCGATTATACTTTGACTCCACTGAAGAACGACGATATCCTCAACGGAGTAAGTACCATTGACGTAATTCTGATTCAAAAACACATCTTGGGCACAGGGCTATTGACTTCCCCTTATCAGCTGATAGCTGCTGATGTGGACAAAAACGGCGCCATTACCACCCTTGATTTGATCAAATTGCGTAAGGTGGTACTTGGATATGATACTGAATTTCCGAACGGAAATACTTCCTGGCGATTCATCGATGCAAGCTTCAACTTCCCTGATGGACAAGATCCCTTAAAGGTCGCATTCCCAGAGTCAAAGGAGTTGAAAAACCTGACCAATAAAAATTTGCTGATTGACTTTGTTGGGATAAAAATAGGGGATGTGAATAAATCAGCTCGTGCCAATAGCTTAGGAGGTAACGAAAGTAGATCTACCAATGGCGAGATTTCAGTAGAAGCCGATAATATTTCCTTTAAACAAGGGGATGAGTTCAGTGTAAACTTTGAAAGCACCGATATTGAAAAACTACAAGGCTACCAATTTACCCTCGACTTTAACGCTAAATTGCTGCAATTGCTTGATTTTCAGCCCGGCGAATTACCGAACTTGAACACGCAAAACTTCGGTATCTCGAAAATGGAAACTGGTTTGTTTTCCACCAGTTGGAACAGCCAAGGCTCTAACGTGGCCAAAGGTAAACTGAAAATGTTCACCCTGAAATTCAAAGCCTTGCGTACTTCGGATTTGGTTACGGCCCTTTCTTTGGCAGAAAAACCTACACCATCGGAAGCCTACAATAAAGCCGGCGAACAACTGCAGGTACTCTTGAATTTGCGAGACCTAAATGGAGGGACTGGTGCACCAAAAAGCAACTATGCTTTGTATCAAAACTATCCAAACCCTTTCGCAGAGCGTACTCAGATCGGATTTACTTTGCCAAGCGCAATGCTGGCTACGATTAGTGTCTTTGATTTGTCGGGTAGACTGGTCTACCGCAATCAAAGCAATTTTGAAAAAGGCTACAATGAGGTGGAAATCCGCCGCGATATGTTGAATACGAATGGAATACTCTTTTACCAACTGGAAACCGATTCCTTTACTGAAACGAAACGCATGGTACTTGCTGCGGCAATTCGTTAGGATCCATCTACCAGGTTCTCCGAATCCGGTAGGTTTATTCAGACTAAAATTTTAGGTAATTAGAAGTTGTTTCATTTTTCATTTTTGAACGGCATTTTTTGAGGCAGAACCCAGCAATGGGTTCTGCATTTTTTTTGCCCATTTCTGTTTCAATTTTTATCTTGAGGAAAAAACTAAATCCAGTGACTCCTCAAACCAACACTGAAATCGGCAAATCGGGTGAAAACCTCGCCAAGGAATTCCTCATCCAGCAGGGATATACTTTTTTAGCCAGCAATTGGCGCTACAGTCGTGCGGAAGTAGATCTCATCTTTTTACATGAAACCCTTATTGTCTTCGTGGAGGTGAAAACACGTAGCTCAGATTATTTTGGTAGGCCGGAGGCTTTTGTCGATAAGAAAAAGCAAAAGTTATTGGCATCGGCGGCGGCCGTGTACTGCGAACGGAATAATCATGTAGGCGAAATTCGATTTGATGTGATCAGCATTGTCCAAAACCGCGATGATACATTCAAAATAGATCATTTGAAAGATGCTTTTTTCCCAGGGTTGGAGTGGAAATAAGGATATGAATGAAAAAACACACCCCTTTCGGCGGTAAAAGAGCCAGTCGAAAGCGGTGTTTTTTTTTCGTTGAATTTCTAAGCCAATTCTATAACCGTCACTTCCGGTAAAATTCCTACCCGCCCAGGATAGCCCAAAAATCCTAGTCCGCGATTGACGTATAAGTATTGATTTTCTTCTTGATACAGTCCTGCCCATTGTTTGTAAACATATTGAATAGGGCTCCACTTGAAAAAGCCAGGAATCTCGATACCAAATTGTAATCCATGGGTATGCCCGGAGAATGTCAAGTCAATGTCTTTGAATTTGGGAACAACCTGGTACTCCCAATGCGAAGGATCGTGGGAAAGCAACAATTTTACTTTGGCCTTTTCGCTGCCTTGATGTGCTTCTAATAACTTCCCATGTTTGGGGAAACGCAAATGCGCGGAATAATTTTCCACCCCAATTACCGCAATTTGTTCATTGTTGATCTCCAACATACGGTGTTCATTGAGCAGCAAATTCCATCCCAATTGGCGGTGGACATCCTTTAAACGATCCAAATTGGCGCTTTTGGCTTCTGGACTCTTCCAAGGCACATAATCACCATAATCATGATTACCCAAAACGGAATATACCCCGTGTTTAGCGGTTATTTTGTCAAAAACATCGAGGAAGTTGTCCATCTCATCAGCCTTGTCATTGACCAAGTCGCCCGTAAAAAAGACCAAATCGGCTTTCTCCGCATTGATCATTTCAATGGCGTGTTTTACCGGCTCCTTAAAAGTAAAGCTACCCGAGTGGACATCCGAAATTTGCACTATTTTCAAGCCCTTCAGACTTTCTGGCAAATCTTTAATTTTTACCGTCTCTCTAAAAATACGGTACCGATAAGGATTTGCGATCATCCCATAAGTCAAACTAACAAAAGGTACGCTACCCAATCCTAATCCCAATTGACTCAAAAAACGCATGCGATTGGGGCTAAATGTAGACTTTGTGCTCCATTTATTGGCTACCCAAAGTACGCCACGCCGTACATCGTCGATCAGTAAAAAAGGTAAAATCAAAAATTTAGATATATAAGCTACAAATACAAAGGCACGGCCATATACCAAAAATAACTTCGGGAAATACCCCGTCAACCCCCATTCATTGATTAAAATGAAAAAAAGCGAAAAGGCAGATATAGCTAGAAAAAAACCATAAAAAATGGTTCGGGCACCAACTGTCCATTGCTGCGCAATCACTCGGATTGCTTGGAAGCTGTATACATCGATGAAGAGTAGAAACGAAAGCAGAAAGAGGAATCGCATGAGCATATTGTTTAAGTGCGTATTCGGGATTTTCTTTTGAAGCCCAAAAGAAATCGCTTTTTCACGCTAAGGAATGAAAACACAAAAAGTAATTTTCACAGAAAGCTTAAAGCTAAGGATTTCGAAGTATCCAGTCCGGGTACAGCTCCATTTATTATACGAAACAAAGCAAATCAACGAGTGGTTGATATCAGAACTTGGTTATACCTAGCGCTAAGTAAAAAATTGGCCAAAATGAGTACAATAATTATCTTTGCCCTGCCCGGAGTTTTTTAATTCAAACACTCCTAACAGGCACTTCCGTAGACCTTTTAAAGAAAAAGCCATGAATAATATTGGTATTGATTGGAAAGAGTTTTTTATGATTTCCGGGCCTTGCGTCATCGAAGAAGAAAGCTTGATGATGAAAACAGCGGAAAAACTCAAACAAATATCTGAAAAACTCGCCGTGCCGCTGATTTTTAAGTCTTCGTTTATGAAAGACAACCGCAGCTCAGTGGATTATTACACCGGACCGGGGATAGACGCGGGTTTGCGCATGTTGGAAAAAATCAAAAAAGAGTTTTCTCTCCCCATTCTTTCGGATATCCATTATCCAGATCAAATCGCAGCAGCAGCAGAAGTGTTGGATGTGATCCAGATTCCGGCCTACTTGTGTATGCAAACGATTTTGGTGGTGGAAGCTGCCAAAACTGGAAAAATAATCAACCTCAAACATGGGCAGTTTATTTCTCCCGCCAACATGGACAAACCGGTCAAGAAAATAGAATCAACGGGTAACCACAATATCTTGCTGACTGAGCGGGGGTATGTGTTTGGCTACAATGACCTGATCGTTGACCCGCGTAGCTTTTATGACATGGCTTCTTTGGGCTATCCCGTTATTTTTGACATTACCCACTCCATTCGTAAATACGGCATTCCTAGTTCCGATCCTACGGGCGGTTTGCGGCAGTATTTGCCTACGCTGGCAAGATCAGGCGTAGCTGCAGGGGTAGATGGCATTTTTATCGAAGCGCATCCCAATCCGCAGGAAGCTTTATGTGATGCCGCTAGTCAATATCAGCTTGATAAGCTAGAGGAGTTTTTGAAACCTTTGATTGAGATTCACAACATCGAGAAAAAATACCGCTAGAATCGGATCAGCAGTTTCGCTTCCATTATATGAGCAACATCGAGGATAAATTCAGCGCAATTGGAGGTGTCTTTTTGACTCCAGAAGATGCTTTTGTCCAAAAAATGCGCCTAATCAAAGCCTATGTCTTTGATTGGGATGGCGTTTTTAATGATGGCATCAAAAGCCAAGAACGGGGTAGTGCCTATTCAGAACCGGATTCGATGGGGCTCAATATGCTTCGTTATAATTCCTGGAGAATTACTGGCCAACTTCCTTTTGTGGCGATCATTTCTGGGGCACATAACCCTACCGCGATTGAATTGGCAAAGCGGGAAAACCTTCATGCTGTTTATTTAGGTTTTACCCACAAACTCAAGGCTTTCGAGGATTTTTCAGCACAATTTGGCGTAGGGTTTGATCAAATGGCCTTTGCTTTTGACGATGTGCTAGATCTTAGTTCCGCTAAAAGATGCGGTTTATCCTTCTGTGTGCGGCGCGCGGCAAGCCCAATGTTTCAATCTTTTATTGCCGACAATAAAATTGGCGATTATCTCACTGGACAGGAAGGAGGAAGACACGCGGTAAGGGAAATTTCAGAATTACTGATCGGTTTGTCTGGCGAGTATCAGGATACCATTCAGAATCGCCTGGAATTTAGCGATGATTATCAGCGGTATTTGGAGGAGAAAAAGCGAGTGAATACCCAAGTGGTCATTTTTGGCGAAAAATAGTGACTAAGGGGCGATAAAAAATAAGCGCATCAATAACCATCATTATTTTGACTGTCTACTTGGCTCGGCTATTCGCCTCAAAAGATGGTTGTCTGGCAACAAAATAGCCGCGCTTCCCCACCCCCAAAGAGTGAAAAAATAATTAACTTTATGGGATGACAGAAGACATAACAAGTAAAGAAATCAATCATTTAGGCTTAGTAGCGGGCATGATTGATAAGTTATTGATAGTAGAAGGGATCGATACG
>JBBRGN010000155.1:0-11645 GCA_038240665.1 Chitinophagales bacterium
CTTGGATCTCTTGGTTTTTGACTTAAGCAATCCTACTACCCCGCAATTGGTAAATCGATTAACCGACGTATTCCCGAATTTTGGTGTTGATCCAGAGAAAGGAATCGTAGTGGGGTACAATAGAAGTAGCGAAACCCAAAAATTCAATTGTGATGCCAATCCCAATATTTATAGCGGTGGTGGAGGGATTTGGATAAGGGAAGCCGATTCTTTTGATAGCCGCGTTTTCAGTGCTAACGGAGCCAAAGGCCAAACTTCAACCACTCCAGGAGGCAATGTAGGCATTGGCGGGTCAACGGCCCGTTTTACCATCAACGCTGATTTTTTATACACGGTTAGCCAAAGCAACCTTTTTTCATTTAGCTTGGCCAATGGCGCTAAACCCTTCAAAACCAATGACTTTCCGATCGGTTTCAACATCGAAACCATTTTTCCCTACGACAATAAGCTGTTCATCGGTAGTCAAAGCGGGATGTTTATCTATGATCTAGCTACGCCCGATAAACCCACCTTTGTTTCCATGTTTGGTCATGTGCGGGCCTGCGACCCAGTAGTGGTGGAAGGCGATCGCGCCTATGTGACCCTGCGCGATGGTACCGTTTGCAATGGCTTCAACAACCAGTTGGATGTATTGAATATAAAAGACCTCAAATCCCCGGTTTTGATCAAAAGTTATCCCCTCAGGCACCCCATTGGGCTCGGCATTACGGATGGAATTTTGATGATTTGTGATGATAATGACGGACTCAAAGTATACGATGCTAAGGACGACTTGAACATCGATGCTAATCAATTGGATCAGGTGAAGGGAATCAACACTTTTGACGTTATCCCTCTGGGACAGTCGAAGATCGCGATTGTAACCGGCAACGATGGGGTTTTTCAATACAATTTTGCCAATCCCAAAAAGTTGGAATTATTGAGCAAGATCGCGGTTAAGCAGTAAGTATCGGTTTTTCAAAAAGTTAGCTACAAAGCGATGAAAAAAGGAATCCTAACGTTACTTTTCTTCAGCATCAGTTGGATGAGTTATGCGCAGGAAGGGAGCAAACATTTTTTTCAAATGGCCTACGCCCAGCCGCAGTTTGGCGGAAAAAGCGGCAATTCAGCTTCCTTTGGTTTTGGGGCTGGTTATACCCTGGGGTGGAATTTTCGCCCATCGTTGGGAGTAGGTCTTGGGCTAGGGTATGAGATTGCCATTACACGGGGGCAATTTTGGCATATAGCGCCCATTACCCTGGCTACGCGCTGGCTGCCAGTTCCGAAGGCAAAAAACAATTGGTATTTCTCAGCGGAAACCGGTTATGGCTATGCTAACCAACTGATTAACACCAATGGCGTCAATTTTAAATCTCAGGGTGGGTTCCGTTTTCATCCGGCAGTAGGCATCATTTGGCATACCGGAAAAAACAAAAGATGGTTTACCGAAGTGGGCTATCTACAGCAAAATATCAGCAATGAACAGTCTTTTGGCGATGGTTACGCTTATCGTCAAAACCTGTCACTTCAGCGCTGGGTGTTTCGAACTGGGATAGCGTTCTAAAAAATAGACATGCCTCAAGATCAGCGACATACTGAAGCAGAGTTGGTAAAGGGATGCACCGATAACAACCGCATTTTTCAGGAAATACTGTACCGCAAGTATTTTCCGACCATGATGCGTATGTGCTCTAGGTACACCGATGATCGCGATGTGGCATTGGAAATCGTCAACAATGGCCTCTTGAAGGTTTTTAAAAAAATCGACACTTTTTCCTTTAATGGGTCGCTTGAAGGCTGGATCAGACGAATTGTTTTTCACTGTTTGTCGGATTATTTTCGTGCCAACGCCCGACAAATCAACCTCCTGGAATTGGAAGGCCGAGATGCGCCAACGCGTTCGGAAGCTTTAAGCGATTTGTATTACGAGGACATCATGGTGTTGGTGGATCGCTTGCCAGAGGTCAGCAAAAAGGTTTTTAAATATTATGCCATCGAGGGGTACACCCATGCCGAAATTGGAACCATGCTCCACATGAGCGAAGGCAACTCCAAGTGGCATTTGTCGATGGCGCGCAAGCAATTGAAGGAATTGATCAATGGGCATCACAATCGGACGAACTATGCAGGATAATTGGACCGACGAGCAATTTATGGATTTGGCATGGGAGCAGATGCGTCAGACTCTTGATGTAGAAATGCCGCAAGAAAAACGGCGCCGCGCCTTGATTTGGTGGTGGCTGGGTGGCTTGTCCTTGCTATTTGTTTTGCCAGCAACCAATCGATTTACTTGGTCAAAAAATAAACAAGAGGTTTTATCGACGCCAAACCTTAAAAAGGAGGCAGCCGAAAAAAAAGCGATTTCGCCGCTTGCTGCCAATACTTTTTCGAATACAAAAAAAGTGCCTTTGTCTTCCGTAGATCAGCACCCAAAGACTGAGTTGATCATTGCTCCAACTGCCGCTAAAGCTAAGCTCCAGCAATCCTACTTGGCGGCAAAAAAAATCAAGCAACCAACTCAAAATGCCCATTTTTCAAATGTTTCAAGTGATTTTGATCAATTAAAACTTGTTAGCTCCCGGAAGGCTGAAAACTTAAGCCCGCAAACGCCATCAGTTGACCTCAATAAAAACAACCCGCTTTTGCTTACCAATCATCCTCTTGATTCGGCTCTGCAAGCTAAACCAATGTTGGGGCTTGATTTGATTGCGCTGCCTGCACTTCAGACCGAATTGGAGCGTCCGATAAATCCTGAGCACTTATCCATCCAAGAACATGCTAGGCAAGATTCCAGACTCCACTTATGGGCAGATGCGGCATTCATGGCCAGCAACTTATCGAGCGGACCCAGCGGGAACTCAAGTTTGTTGCTGGGGAAATCTTTTGGAAAATGGAGTCTTTTAACCGGAGTTGGATACCAGCTTGCCAATTTGAATTTGCAAGCTGCGCAATCTGGTAAGCAGTTTTCCTTGGCTATACGAACTTTAGGTGTTTCCTCGGGCAAAGGTGCGGACACCTCGCTAGTGCAGGCATATTCATCAGCGGCCATTGAAATTCGTACTTTGTTTGTGCCCTTGTTGCTACAGCGCAAGCTGGGTCAGCATTGGCAAATTGAAGGCGGGGTGATTTTTCAACAGCATTTGGCCTACCTACGCCAAAAAAACCTTCCACTTTTGTCGGTATCAACCAATCCTTTCTCAGCGGACAAAAGCATTGAAGCCAAACAGTCTTATTCCAGTTTTGCTGGGAGCAAGGGCACGGCATTAAATCCAGATTTGACCAGTCGCTGGGGATGGTCGGTGCAATTGGGAGCCAGTTACCAATTTTCGCCCCGCTGGTATGTCCGTATCGCCGTTCAAAGCGCTTTTGCTGATTTGATCAAGTCGGACGTATATCGGTTGAAACCACAGTTTTTACAACTGGGGTTGCGCTATCAGATACGGTGAAAAGGGATGCTCAATCAGCTTGGGAATAAAACGCGGGTCATTTGATGTTTTCTTCGTATAGATGAGGGAGGGGGCAAAATTCATCATTTGTCCGTTCATATTACAAACATTAGACCTCTCCGAGGTCAAAATACCTACAAACGGGCCAATTGCTACAAACGTTAGACCTCTCCGAGGTCTAAAACATGTACGTACGGGCCAATTGCTACAAACGTTAGACCCCTCCGAGGTCAAAAACATGTACGTACGGGCCAATTGCTACAAACGTTAGACCTCTCCGAGGTCAAAAAAATGTACGTACGGGCCAATTGCTACAAACGTTAGACCTCTCCGAGGTCTAAAACACGTACGTACGGGCCAATTGTTACAAACGTTAGACCTCTCCGAGGTCAAAAACACGTAGGTACGGGCCAATTGTTACAAACGTTAGACCTCTCCGAGGTCTAAAACACCTACAAACGTTAGACCTCTCCGAGGTCAAAAACATGTACGTACGGGCCAATTGCTACAAACGTTAGATCTCTCCGAGGTCGCTTTTGGCATTCATGCGTCTGCCGTAAAGGATCAAGAGAATACCCATTAAACTAAAATTTAAATCCAAAAGGCAGCAAATCGCCCACCGAATCAAACACATACACGCTGTCATGAGGGCCTTGCACCCAGAGTTGAATTTTTTGACCATGTTTGTGTTCGGTTTCCCAGATTACTTGCCTACAAGCACCACAGGGAGAAATCATGAGGTCTTTTTTTGCCCCTACAATCGCCATCGCCAAAGGGGCGATCTGTGGATAAAGAGAAGCTGCTACCGCCAAGGCCGTTCGTTCTGCGCACAAACACATGGGGTAGGCCGCATTTTCCTGGTTACTACCCGTCAAAATTTCGCCATTTTGCATCTCCACCGCCGCTCCAACGTGAAAATTAGAGTATGGAGCGTAAGAAAAAGTCAGCGATCCTTCGGCGCGCTTTAGTAATTCCCTATATTTGAGCGGAATTTCTTCCCGGTTGTCATACCGGAGGTAGTTAATGACCAATTTTTGTTGTTGCATACAGGTTGAAATAAGTAGTGAATATAGCATTTTTAAACGCTAAAAATGGCTTCTAGCACTATTAAATCATTCCTAATTGCTTAATCCAAGTCCAAAATCCTAGTATATGAATAATATCCTCATCATTGGAGCGGGTTTGTCCTCTAGTTCGCTGATCAAATATGTTTTAGATAAAGCCAGCGCCAATAGCTGGTTTGTAACCGTGGCGGACGCTGTGTTGGAAAATGCTGAAAATAAAATCGGAAAGCATCCCCAAGGTAGAGCGGTATGGCTGGATGTGATGAAGGTCAACGATCGACGGGAATTGATAAGTAGGGCCGATGTAGTGGTATCTTTGTTGCCTGCTCATCTCCATTTAGAGGTAGCACACGACTGCGTCAAACTCAAAAAACACCTCATCACCGCGTCCTATGTTTCACAAGAAATGTACCGCTTGGGTGATGAAGCCCGCGACCGCGAATTGATCTTTATGGGCGAAATGGGTTTGGATCCTGGGATCGATCACATGTCGGCCATGAAGATGATCGATGACATCAAAGAACAAAACGGAAAGATCACTTCTTTTTACTCTTATACCGGGGGATTGATTGCTCCCGAAAGCGCTGATAATCCTTGGAATTACAAGTTTACCTGGAATCCGCGTAACGTGGTTTTGGCCGGACAAGGTACTGCGCAATACCTCGAAAACGGAAAATTGCGCTACACCCCCTATAGTCGATTGTACAAAGAAAAAAAAGAGGTCAACATTCCCAATATTGGCGTTTTGGAGGCCTATGCCAACCGCGATTCCTTGTTGTACCGCGACGTCTATGGCTTGGCCGACATCCCCAATATTTTGCGCGGCACTTTGAGAAATGTTGGCTTTTGCGAAGCTTGGGACGCCTTGATCCAAATTGGACTTACCGATGCCGATTTCCCGATTTTGCACTCTGGCGAAATCAGCTACCACGAATTGATGGATGCCTATGTCGATAAATACAACGGCGGATCGGTCAAAGAACGGATTGCCTTGATGTTGGGTGAGGAAGAAAACTCTCTGATTATGCAGAAATTGGATTGGTTGGGATTGTTCAGCAAGAAAAAAATCAAACTTCCCAATGCCACTCCTGCGCTGATCTTGGAGCACTTATTGCGAGAAAAATGGAAGTTAAAAGCGACCGATAAAGATTGGGTGGTGATGCACCACGAGATTGACTACGAGCTAAAAGGTGAGAAAAGACGCCGCACTTCCACCATGTCGCTCAAAGGCAAAAATGACGAAGACACTGCCATGGCACAAACCGTTGGCTTGCCGATGGGTATTTTTGTAAAGTTGGTGGTAGAAGGTAAGATACAATCCCGCGGCGTACAGATCCCCGTGATGAAGGAGGTTTATGAACCCGTATTAGCAGAGCTAGCAGAATATGGCATCGTCTTCAAGGAGTTGGATTACAAAATCTAAGCATTTTTTCGGGAATTCATTTTGGTTTCTCGAAAAAACGCTGTTGAAGACGAACCTATTTTGAACATCATCCGCGTCATCACTGCCTATCCGATTACTTCTACCCAGGGTATGCAGCTTTTTCAGTTGTTTCGCCAGGGGACGGGCATTTTGATTGCCATTTTTTTGGCAAAAAGTAGTTTGTCGCCCCTTGCAGTAGGGCAATACGAGCAGGTATGGTTTTTGAGCTATGCGCTTAGTTTTTTTTGGATATTTGGCATGATCCAGGCGTTATTGAGCTACTACCCGCGTTTAGATGCTGAAAACCAACAGAAATTATTGTTTATCGTCGGTGTTGTTTTTATGGCAGTTACGCTGCTATTGGTAAGTTTACTGGCGTTTTTACCTACTGTTTTTCTTCCAGTTTTTAGTGGTAGGGATGATCTTCCCTTTTTTCAATGGTCCATCCTATTTTTGGCTTTGCAGCTTCCTTCTTTCCTCATTGAGTACATTTATTTATTGCTCCAAAAACCTTGGCACATCGTAGGCTACGGTACCGTGTCGTTTAGCGCCCAATTACTGGTCGTTTTGCTCCCCGTGTTCCTAGGCTTGGGTATTGAAATTAGCATTGTAGGTTTGGCAGTTGTAGCTTTTGTCAAGTGCTTTTGGTTGGTTCACTTACTGATACGATATGCGCGGATGAAATGGGATAGCCGGTTGTTGCGAAAATGGTTGTACCTGGCTTTGCCATTGGTTTTGTACGGCTTATTAGGTGGATTTATGCAAACGTTTAACAACTGGTTGGTCAATTTTCACTTCCATGGGGATGAGCGGATGTTTGCCCTTTTTCGCTATGGCGCCCGCGAGTTTCCGCTAGCACTGGCGCTGGCCGATGGCTTAAATGCCGCCTTGATTCCCGAGATCGCTAGGAATAGACAACAGGGTTTAGAAAAAATACGTCGACAATCTCGGCAATTGATGCACACCCTCTATCCAATGACGCTGTTGTTGTTATTGACCAGCAAATGGTGGTTTCCAGCACTGTTTAGCGCGGTATACCTGGAGAGCATACCGGTATTCAATGCTTTTTTGCTGCTGCTGATCAGTAGGATTGTTTTCACCCGTACCATTTTAAGTGGCTTGCAGGACAACAACATCACGCTTTGGATCTCGCTCGCCGAATTGCTAACCACGGTGCTACTGGGTTTTTGGTGGATTGAAAAATGGGGATTAGTAGGACTTGCCCTAGCAAATGCGGTTGCTTATGGCCTGGAAAAAATCTTGCAGATGTTTTATTTGTATCGGCGGCATGGAATTTTGCCGAGTAGTTATTTGGATTGGGTGACCTGGTTGGTGTACACTTTAGCGCTTATATTGAGTTACTGGCAGGTTAATTCGAATTGGATTTAATTTTAATTTGTAGGGTTAAGAAAATTAAACTGGTAAAGTTTGATTTTTTTCATGTTTATGGAATGATTCAACAATAAGCAACCACTCTAGTCTGTCTCTTTTGCTGCCATTTTACCTATCTTTTTCGTTGTAAAAGTTGGTATTCAAACATAATCTATGGTAATCTGATTTTCTAAGAATAAGATAGGGGCTTCGCTACGGCGAGGCCCCTCTTGTTTTTTGATCAATCACGGATCAGAGAAAAGTGGGTGGGAATTAGAACAGTTGGTTTAGTGCTTTTCCAAAACCTCACGAATGTTATTGTACACTACCAAGTTTTTTTGACCTAAAAACGCTTCCAAATCAACCCATTCAGCTATTTCAATATCCTCTTCGGTTTGAGGGATAAGCGGTTGCTGATGCGTATTCATTTTGTACCAATAAGTACGCTTGAGAATGCGGCGGTTTTTTCCATCCCGATAAGTATGATAAGTTTGGGTGATGGCAGAAGTTAAATTTAACTGCTGTAGTCCAGTTTCTTCCTCCACTTCGCGGACAGCGGCTTCTTCAGGAGTTTCGCCAGCATCAATTTTACCTTTTGGAAGATCCCAAGAACCTCTCCGAAAAATCACCAACACTTTCCCTACTTCATTTGTTACAACGCCTCCGGCGGCTTCAATCAATTGGAAGTTGGAGAAAAAATCAGCTACCAATTGCTCATAGTTACTGGAATAGATGGTAACACCCTCAACGCGGTGTGGTTTTTCCAACAGATCGGAATAGCTGAACAGCGTTTTTGCTGCTCCAGAATACCGAGTGATCAAATGCCGATCGTCGCCTAAGGGAAGTATCTGATTGGGAAGCGCTTCTTGTAAGATCAAGGGCGTGTCGTTAATATAGATTTTGTACATTTGGCGGAAATTAAATTTACAATGAATATTGCAGTCGAAGTAGCTCAACAGCTTTTGCAAATTAAGGCAATAAAGCTGAGTCCGCAAAAACCCTTTACTTGGGCGTCTGGTTTGAAATCGCCAATTTATTGCGATAACCGCACCATCTTGTCTTATCCTGCAACCCGCAAGAAAATCATTCAATATTTTGTAGCCCAAATCAAGGAGCTCTTTCCAAACGTGGAAGTAATTGCCGCAGTTGCCACTGCCGGTATTCCACATGGCATGCTGCTGGCCGATCAATTAGACCTTCCTTTTGTCTATGTTCGGGATAAACCCAAGGCACATGGTCGCCAAAACCTAATCGAAGGTGTTGTTCATGCGGGGCAGAAAGTTGTTTTGATCGAAGATTTAATTTCTACAGGAGGTAGTAGTTTAGCCGCTTTGCAAGCATTACGGGAAGCTGAATGCCATGTTTTAGGTACACTAGCCATATTCACCTATCAATTCCCGGAGGCTCAATTGGCTTTTGATGCTGTGGGTTGCCCGCTGAGCACCTTGAGCAACTACGCTGAACTTATGCTTGCGGCGATGGCTGAGAATTATATTGCCGAAGCTGATTTGGAGACTTTAAAGGATTGGAGTACTGATCCCAAAGCTTGGAGCTTGCGCTGGGTGGGTTAATTTTGCAAAAAAATGCAATAAAATACCGCAAGAACTAAGCAGAAACCGGAATATTCCTATATTTATTTTCATTGCACTAAAACACCACTGAAACAATATGTCAGTGATTACCGAAAAATCAGAAACGTTTTTATTTAAATACCTCAACAACGCTTCGCCAACTGGATTTGAGGCGCCGGGTCAACAGTTGTGGTTGGAATACATCCGTCCCTATGTTCACGAATGGTCGCTGGACAATTATGGTACTGCTTACGGCATCATCAACCCTGGTAAGGACTTTAGAGTCGTTATCGAAGGTCATGCGGATGAAATCTCCTGGTTCGTTCATTTCATTACCGATGATGGGTTCATTCATGTTGTAAGGAATGGGGGTTCAGATCAAATGATTGCACCTTCCAAACGCGTCAACATTCATACCAAGAACGGGATGGTGACGGGGGTTTTTGGTTGGCCAGCTATCCATACCCGTGGAGGCGAGGAAACGCCGCTTATTCCCAAATTGGAAAATATCTTCATTGACGTAGGTGCAAAAGATAAAGCGGAAGTGCTGGAGATGGGCATTCATGTAGGCTGCGTCATTACCTATGAAGACGAAGTTATCCTGCTCAATGATCGCTATTATGTAGGTCGGGCCTTGGACAACCGGATGGGCGGCTTTTGTATTGCTGAGGTAGCTCGCTTGCTGCATGAAAACAAGATTGAACTGCCTTTTTCCCTTTATTTGGTGAACTCGGTGCAGGAAGAAGTAGGCTTGAGAGGCGCAGAAATGATCGCTCAAACCATCAAGCCACATGTTGCAATCGTTACCGATGTAACGCATGACACCAATACGCCTTTGATCAGCAAAAAGAAATTTGGTGATGTGAAGTGCGGCAGCGGTCCTTCAGTTACTTATGCGCCAGCGGTACACAATAAACTCTTGGAATTGATCATCGACACTGCCGAGGAAAAAGAAATCCCTTTCCAGCGTGAGGCCGCTTCTCGCCGAACGGGTACCGATACCGATGCTTTTGCTTATTCTAATGGCGGTGTACCATCGGCACTGATATCGCTTCCATTGCGTTACATGCATACCACTGTAGAGATGGCACACAAGGATGATGTCAATAACGTGATCAAACTCATCTACGAGTCGATCCAAAAAATTAGTTACGGACACAATTTTAAATATTTTTAATTGCTGATTTTTTGGCGGGGTGCAAAATGCTTTTTTTTCACCCCGCCATCATTACAGCCGAAAATCTATTCTTTATGCGCTGGCTAAAGCAGGCGCTTGAGCTGTTTATTTACGGAAATATTTGGATCAGCTTTGCCGCATTGGGCTTGTATTGGCAAACCCAGGCATTGGTCTTCGGCAGATTAGGTTTTGACCGTCTAGCCTTATTCGTATTCTGCGCTACTGTTTTTTTGTATTGCTTGCACCGGCTAGGAGGACTTAAGCGCGTCACATCTACCAACTCCAATCAACGGTGGGGATTTATCCTTCACTACAAAAATTACCTCCAGGTGTTTTCCTATGTTACGGGAATTGCCAGCTTGATCCTTTATGCGGGGTTGTCCCATAGCCTTATTTTAGGCATTGCTGCTCCAGCCGTACTTAGTTTTGCTTATGCATTGCCAATTTTTCCCAATCGACAGCGCTTACGGGATATCCCGGGCGTAAAGATTTTTGTGTTGTCCATTACTTGGAGCTGGGTAACGGTGGGTCTGCCGATTTTAGCAGGTCATGCATTTGGACAACATGCCGTATTCCCCATGCTTTTAGAACGGGCTTTTTTCATCTTCAGTTTAGCTATGGTATTCGATATTCGCGATATGGTTTTTGACAAAACCCAACAGGCCATTACGCTGCCGGTATATTTTGGTGTTAAAAAAGCCAAATTCATCAGCTACCTCACTATGGGTTTGGCTATTTTGATGACCAGTCTCAATTGTTATCTTGATACCTATAGCTTTGGCGTAGGTTGCACTTTGGTCTTTACGATGCTGCTGGGAGTCTTTACCTTGGCTTTTGCCAAAGAGTCTCTACCGGAATACTATTTTAGCATCTGGACCGACGGCATCATGCTTGTACAGTCCGTCTCCGTTATTGTTGCTGCCCTTCTATTTTAGCAACTCTAAAACGGCTCGTTCAATCACGGTATCAATCCCTTTTAATCGATCTGCCTCGGTCAAAAGCACCCGAATATCTGGTGGAATACCGCTTTCAAAATTTTCGCCATTGGCCGTCAAAGTACGCGAAATGGAAAAACGATAAGTCCAACCATTCGGCAATTGTCCTCCATTTGGAATGCCCAATCCGCCTCCAGTGCTGTCGCCAATAATGGTAACGTTGGGAAGTTCACGCGCGCCGAGCGTAAAAAAAGAAGTTGCGCTAAAAGAACCTCGATCCACTAAAATAGCGACTTTACCGGGATAGCGAATAGTACCCGCTGGCTCAGCATAAGCATTCTGAGGTCCTTCAAAATCCTCCCTTCCTGGGCCGTTTTTCAGGTACGAATGGTACAAGAAAGTACGCTGGCCCACCAATGCATTGAGCATGGTAAAAACATTGCTGATGCTGCCGCCGCCATTTTGCCGCAAATCGAAGATCAAGCCCTTGGTTTTGGCATACCGACTAAATACAAAGGCCATATCAAAGGCCGATACCTTGCTGCTAAAAGAGGAATACCGCACATAGCCCACTTGGTTATTGGCGATCCCATTGTGTAAAAGAGGACCAGTGGTGTATGCATTTTCGCGGAGATAGCGCTCTTTTACAATACGAGTATCAATATTTGCTGGACCCAAT
>JBBRGN010000156.1:0-11523 GCA_038240665.1 Chitinophagales bacterium
GACCCACAATGCGCTCCACCATTCGGGATTAATATTACCTACTGCAGGAAATTTTTGATCTTTTTCACAATTTAAATACCCCCCAGTTGCATTGTTTTTTAAGCGAATTTCATTTGAATTGGCCGTTTTTTCAACCACCCAGATTGTGCTATTCCCTTGGCTTTCTACACTTCCTTTGTTGGCATTAGCGCCGAGAAAGTTTTTAGTCCAAGCATTCTTAAATTCAGCAGTTTCCTGTCCTAGCAGCAGCTGAGCGCTAAAAAATAGGCAAAGGAAAAATAGGAATGGAGATGTTCTCCCCTGGTGACGCTGCCAGAAATCAAGAATAGATTTGCCAGAAAGATAAACAGGTTGGCTTTTGAATTTTTTCATTTATCGTATTTTTTAAGTGAATAAAAAAAGAGTATTTGACTTCCTCAACGCCAAGGAATGATTCAACAATAAGCACATCAATGACCATCATTATTTTCGACAAACTACATAGCTCGGCTATTCGCCTCAAAAAGATAGTTGTCTGGCAACAAAATAACCTAGTCAAAATTGATACCTTATTATTGACTCATTCCTTACTATAGCACTGTAACCGTTTTTTTCTAATTTTACTCTTACAGGCCATAATGTGGTTGAAAAGTTGCTACAAAGTTAAGGGAAACAGAAAAATCCACAATCACCCGGAAAGGTGAAAAAGATCAAGTATTGAGCCCAAAAATCACCTGAGAGGGTGAGCTGTTTTTCAATAAAATGCCTGTAATTTTACCTAAAACCTACTAGCATGAAAAAGACAAAAATTAGCATCATTGAAGACAATAAGGTTGTACGGGAGAATGTGTCCAAATTTATCGGATTTCACGAGGAATTCGAATTAGCGGTGGTTGAAGGTTCGGTGGAATCATTTTTTCATACGTTACAAATTACCCCCTCCTTGCAGTCGGATATCCTTTTGCTCGATATTGGATTGCCTGGCTTATCGGGTTTAAAAGCCATTCCATTGATTTTGGAAAAAATGCCGCAACAAGACATTGTAATGCTTACAACTTACGAAGAGGAAGAGGTGATTTTGAAAGCCTTGTGCACTGGTGCATGTTCTTATATCTCCAAAAAAGCCAGCTTAGAAGAAATTGTGGACGCCCTCAGAATTGTTGGCTTGGGTGGATCTTATATGTCGCCTTCTATTGCCCGCGAAATTGTCAATCACTTGATGGGTGGGCGGGTAAGTAAAGCCAGCATACTTTCCGAGCGACAAAAAGAGATTTTGGAAAAGCTGGTAGACGGTAAAAGTTATGCGACCATCTCAAATGAGTTGTTCATCTCGATAGAAACCGTTCGTTCGCACGTCAAAAAGCTGTATAAAGTACTCCATGTCAATAATAAAACCGAGGCCATCACTCAATACATGAAGGGCTACATTAAATAAGGAATGATTCAACGATAAAGTACCACTTTTGCAGCGATTTTTGGTTCAAGACCTGCCCGTATTTTAAACCGTCAACAAGTTCATTTTAGCAAATCGAAACCCTTGGAAAGTGGTGATTCCTGAATCTAGCTCCAAACCAACTTTAAATGTGTACATCTTAAACCGGAAATTGCTACCACTTTTATCTGGCTCTTTATTACCGACTCCTTCCTAAGTCCTTCAAAAAAAGATCAACGAGAAGGAATAAAAAAAGCAGAAATTCGTATTTTGGTTCATAAGCGCTATCCTTCATCCAAAGTCGATTATATGTTCTCCCAATTCCGCATGCGTATTCCATATTTTTCAAGCACAAAAGGTTTTTGCTTTTTGTTGCTGTTTTCCTTCTTTTTTTGCTGTAAACGAGCTGATTCAAGCGATTCTGCTTCGGATTTCGCACCCGAAATTCACCTCGCGTATGGAAAACGCTTAGCTTCTAAAGATTTCACCATCCCGCTCCCGCTACCTATTAGCCAAACATTTAAGGGTGCCGTTTGTTATCCCTTGAAGAAGCCTACCAACACCAATACTCTCCCCCTTGAGCAACCACAAAAAGTAAAAGTTGGCCAGGTCGATAAATTTATCCCTGGTCAAAATGGTTGCGCATTGCCAGCCATCCACAAAGCCATCCACCACCCGGTTCCTGTTGGTATTCCTGAAATCAGTGTGGCTAAAGACGCCCACATCAGCAATCACAACCCCGATAACTTTAGCTCTTTTAGTGTTCTGCAAGGATTAAAACACATTCAAACAACTTGTTTACTTAGCGACCACGATGGCTATCTTTGGATTGGTACCGATGGTGGCGGACTTTGTAGATACGATGGCAAACAATTTTTCACTTACACCGAACAAGCGGGTTTACTCAACAACAATATTGCAAGTTTATTTCAAGATAAAGATGGGAATATTTGGATCGGTTTTTGGGGCGGTGGCATTTCAAAATATGACGGAAAAAACTTTTTCAATTATCTCCAAAAGGAAGGCTTTACCGATGCTGCGGTTGATAAAATCATCCAGGATCGGCAAGAAAATCTTTGGTTTTGTACGGAAGATGGACTTATTGAATACGATGGCAATAACTTTATCCATTTTACGGAGCAACAAGGTTTGACCAACCTCGATGTTTTGTGTGCAAAAGAAGACAAGCAAGGGAACCTTTGGTTTGGAACCGCTGCCGGCCTCACCCAATATGACGGCAAAGCTTTTTATCAATATACCGAAAAAAACGGGCTCCGCGCCAATTCCATATACTCCATTTGTCTTGACCAAGATGGCCTATTGTGGTTGGGATCTACGGGAGGAATAGCTACCACCTTTGACGGTTCTACTTTTTCCAGCTACCCGCTTGATGCTGATTGTATCATTAATTGTATTTATCAAGATCAAAAAGCCAATATTTGGCTGACCACCGATGGCGCAGGTTTGCTGCGCTTAAACGATGGTAAAAAAACCATAACCCACTTTACCGAAAAACAAGGATTGGAAAACAATTTCATATCCGATTTGATCGAAGATCGATCGGGAGTGATCTGGTTAAGTTCGTTGGGGGGTGGTTTAGTAAAATACCAAGGTAATATGTTGACGCACCTAAGCACCGCGGAAGGTTTGAGTAGCAACATTGTATTCAACATATTAAATGATCGAAAAGGGGATCTATGGTTGGGTACACGTGGAGGCGGTTTAGCACATTTTGACCGCAAAAAAAATACTTTCGAGCATTATTTTTCCAAAGATGGGTTGGGACAAAACTTGGATAACGATGGCGTTTTTAGTCTGTTAGAAGACCGCGATGGAAACATCTGGTGTGGCACTTGGGGTGGCGGCGTCTCAAAATTCAACGGAAAAAACTTTGAGACGTTTACCATTGAGTCGGGTTTATGCGGTAACGACATTCGCTGTATGTATCAGGACAAAAGTGGCGCCATTTGGTTTGGAAGTTGGAACAATGGTGTTTCTCAATTGGATCCAACTGGGCGGTTTTTCACCAATTATACCACCAAAGAAGGCCTAAGTCTTGATGACATTAAAAGCATCATCGAAGACCGGCAGGGCAATATCTGGATCGGGACAAAAGGCGGCGGGCTTACACGCCTCGATCGGCAACGCAAAATTTTTACCCATTTCACTGAACACGAAGGCTTTTTTTCAAATGATGTGTCGGGTATTGTTCAAGATCAACAAGGCCTGCTTTGGATCAGCTCGGTGGGCAAAGGCTTAATTCGCTTTGATCCAAGCCTCAACAAATTTACCCGTTTTGGAGAAAAAGAAGGATTGTCCAACAACAATGTGCTGAGCATTGCATTGGACAAAGCAGACAATATTTGGTTGGGTTCCCGCTCCGGTTTAAGTAAAATGTCGCGATCAGCTTTGTTGAAATTGGAAAAAAAATACTTACCAATTGTTGAAAACCGCGCAGCTTCAGCTGTACTGTTTAAAAACTACAGTTACGAAGATGGATTTTTAGGCGTTTCCTGTTATCTAGGCGCTATCCAGATCGATCAACAAGGGGAAGTATGGGTCGGTGCAAGCGATCGATTGAGTATATACCACCCTGTTGGGGATAAAATAATTGCGCGGGCACCGGAAGTGGCTTTAAACAATATTTCCTTGTTTAACGAAAGTATTCCTTGGTCGCAATTGGCAGAAAATCAAGACACTACATTTAGCCTGGGCAATGGCGTAAAAGTGGGCAATTTTCGATTTACCGGCTTATCGGCTTGGCAAGCGATACCCGAATACCTGAGTTTGGCATACAACAATAATTTTCTAAGCTTCGGTTTTATTGGCATCTCCACTAAATCTCCCAATAAAATGCGCTACCAATATCAATTGGAAGGCTTGGATAAAAACTGGAGTGGTTTAAGTGTCCGTACCGAAGCCCCTTATGGAAACTTAGCGCCAGGGAATTATACTTTTAAAGTCAAAGCCATGAATGAAGATGGCTACTGGAGTAAAGCGCTTTCTTACCCTTTTACCATCCGGCCGCCTTGGTGGAAAACTTGGTGGGCGTATGCGCTGTATTTTATGCTCCTGGTGCTGGCTATTTATGCCATTATTCAATTCCGCACTACCCAAGCAGTAAAGAAAATCAAGGCTTTGGAATCTATGCGTACCAAGATCTCTAGTGATCTTCACGACGATGTAGGATCTATTTTATCTGGTTTGGCCATGCAGTCGCAGATGCTGGCCTATGCTGCCGCTGCCGACCTCAAACCCGCCCTGAATGAACTTAGCGCGATGAGCCGGGAAGCAATGGAGGGGATGCGCGATACCGTTTGGTTGATCGATTCGCGCAAAGATAAATTTGAAAACCTAATCGATCGAATGCGGGCTTTTGCTGAGAAAAACCTAGGCTCTAAAAATATAAAGTATCAATTCCAGGTCAATCACATCGAAGGAGAACGGTTCATTGATCCCGAAAAGCGCCAAAACATTTACCTTATTTTCAAAGAAGCACTGACCAACATCCTCAAACATTCTGATGCCAGCCAGGTAGATGTTGTTTTTGAAAAACAACAAAACCAATTGCGCTTACTGATCCACGACAATGGGTCGCAGACTCCCCAATCCAATTCTGATGGAATGGGAATGAGCAATATGGCGATGCGGGCAAAAAATATCGGCGCCACCCTGACGGCTGGATATGAAAAGGGGTTTCAGGTGGAATTGATCCTACTTTAAAAAATAGGTGAGCATACCTACTGCTCACCTATTTTTTAAAACTTAGCGCTTGATTATTCGCAATTGTTGTCCCATTTTTGATTCAACGTAGTGCCAAATGATTTGAAACATTGATTGGGAGCACTGGTAAACTGTTTATTAAAAATAGTTTTCCATGGCTCCCATACCAATCCCGTTTGGCCTTCCCCTTTAATTCGAATGTTGGTTGCTCTCCCTGGAATTTCAAAACGTTTCTTGTTTCCAAGTGCCAGGTTCCCTGTTTCAAAACTTTTTTCCTGGCCATCCAAATTATAAATCAGCGCGTATTTAGCCACATAGCCCGCTTCATTAAAAAAGGTAATCCAGCCATCAGGTTTAGGCGGCGTAACGGTTGAGGCTTGATTAAACAAGATATATTCTTTTTTATCGGAGCGATTGGGGATTCCATTGATGCTAGAAACATTTTCTACGGTCATTTTATTTCCACTAAAATTTACCAGTAGGTATTTGCTTTGTGAAGCGGAGCCGCAGTAAAATAGCGGGGTATTGCCATAGTTCACATCTCTAGAGCTGTAATTTTCAACCCCACCAATTGAGGTGTGATAGTGGCCTACAAAGACTGCTCCAACCTTATAGTTATCAAGAATTTTGGTAAATTGGGAAGACAGACTTCCAAATTTAGTGCCGCTAAATTCCTTCCAATGCTCATCAGAATCGTGGTAATTGAGGATAATCATTTTTCCAGCTTTCCTGGCAATGCTCAAGTCCTGCTCTAGCCAATTCAAAGAAGCCGTTATTTTTACGGTTTTAGTTTTGGCTGCTCCAATGGTTACGTAGTTGCTCCACTCCCGCTGATAAATCGGGAAATTTTGCAATTGGACAAAATGTACATTACCCATATCCCAAGAGTAAGCAAGGCTACCGGTGATTGTGGTTACAATACTTGGAAATTGAAAAGCATCCGAAACTTTGTAATCAGAGTTGGTACTTCCATTACTTTTGATGTGATTTATCATAAACTCTACCATTCTATTTCCAGCATGGTTTTCATAGGTATGATCTATGTTGTTGGAATAGTCGTGATTTCCCAACCCTAAATACATCGGTGTTTTTAAACCCGCATAAATTGAATTAAATTTATCAAACTCACCCGGGTTTCCATATGCAGTAAGGTCTCCATTTAGCACCAAACCTTTTACGGTACCCAAATCGTTAACCAGAATATTCATGCTTTTTACATGGTTTTCGTTCAGGATGGTTGCAGTGCTTTCTTTTTCTGCTTCAGTCTCGGTCTTATCTTCTTTATCTGTCCTAGATGTCCATGCCCATTGTGAATCAGAGGCAAAAATCAGGTAAAATGATCCTGGAGAGCCTGCTGAAATTGGACTCTCTTGCACTTTCCATTGAGCACTCCACCAACCTGGGTTACCGAGGGCACCTAATTCAATTGTTTTATGCTCATTGTGGATATAGGTATTTTGCCATCGATTGATGATTTGTACATTTCCATCAATTGACTTTAAAGTCCACTGTGCGCTCCACCAGCCCGGTTGGATACCACCGGCTTCAAGTTTTACTCCATTTTGATTGTGTAGATAAGTACCGCTGGCCACGTGCTTTATTCTTACAAAGCCTGCTTCGCCAGTTGGTTCTAACAGCCAGGTGTCGGTTGCTGCTGTAGATAAATAAGGGGTTCCATTTTGCAAACCGAGGTTTTCTCCCGTAAATCGATTGGTGATTTTAGAGGGTATCGGTTGGGCTTGCAGTGAAACAGCAAAAAACATGGTCAGGATGGCCAAAAAGCAACTGTGCTTGAATGCCTTGGTTAAATTGTTCATTGTATAAAGTTTTGAGTTTTAATATCAATTGATTCTATGCCTATTTTTGAATAGTCAAATCAAGCTATTGCTAAAGTTTGGAACCTAAAATCGGTAAGGTTGACATTGCGTTTTAAAGCCCAGACGGTTTGGTGTCCCTGGGCGTTTAAACTTAATTCATACTCATTATTACGGAGGAAGGGTTTTCGCCCAAGATGTTGAAGGTCTTCTTTTTCTTGAGCTAAAAATTGGAGAACAGTCTGGGTAAGAAAAAGAGGCAATAAATTGTAAAATGCACTTAATACCCTACTTTTTAGGTGTGATTGGGTTTCTTTTTCTTTAAAATTGGCGCAGTTTTTACATTTTAATGCTTGTTGCATGTCCTTAAGGTTTTAAATGAACGACTGCAACAAAATTGCTGGTAAAACGCTGGAGATGCAATCACCCTAAGCGGTGAAAAAAGGAAGTTTTTTTGAGCATTTACCCACCCTGCCGGGTGAGTAATAAACATGAAATCTTGTGGGAAAATTTATTTGTGGAAAAATCCCCACAAAATCTCAAGAAAAAAGGCTAGTCAAATCAATGTTTTTCTTCCAAATAATGCCGTTTCAATAAATCCTCACCAAAATCATTGCCTTTTTCGCGAAGAATAGCGTGGACATGATTGCCATCATTTTGAAAACCAACATTGTCGTACTCAATAAGAAAATCGGGAGCATTGATGATGTAATAATGCGGTTTGTCGTTGTCCAGGCTACCCACCCAAGCAAAATAGACTTTTTTAAGTCCTGTTTTGAGCAGTTTGTCCATCAATCGGTGTGCAATGGGATGTTCAAAATTGTGGATGTACTCCTCAATTAGGATTTTTAACACCACGGTTTAGTCTTCATTAAAATCGGCAGCGGAAATGCCATAATAGGACGTAATGCGCTGGCTACTATTAGGACTGGTGATGATGTCGTTGGGTACTTCTTGCTTTAAAATAGCTTTGGCTTTTTGGCTTTCGCTTAGCATATTGACCAGCATAAAACCATAATCTTCTTCTTTGCTTGAGATCCTTAAACCAGCATATTTTGCGGACTTCACCTCTGATGGGTCGGTACCATAGAAAAAAGGCGAAGTAATGATGGTTTTATCCTTTAGCGTGATGTTTAGAGCCAGGTGGTGACCGCCAAAATCTAGCCCCCAGGGATCTTTGCTTTGTGGCTTGCCCCAAATTGAAATGTAGTAATTGCCATGCGACCAATTCAAACTTTGGATCATTTTTAAGGTTTTTTGATCGATGCTTCCTTGATCAAATGCTTGCTGGTACAGCGTATTCAGGATATCATCAAGCGCCATTATGCTTGTGGTCTTAAGATAACCTTGCGAACTCAAAATTGAAGTCAACACCCGATGAAAAGCCAAACGGCTTTTATCAGATAGCTCCCCATAGCGTATTCCTGGACGAGGCATCATACCTACCGGCAGGTTCGACCATTTTTTGCGCAGCGGATCGCCAATGGCATAGCTTGTTTTTTGAAGTTCTTCGGTATTCAAGGTATTCAAAAATTGACCAACGGCGATCTCAACCGAACCATTTGCTTGCCCCCGCAATAATGTGGCCGCGGCAAGAAGTATCAAGGCCATAAATCCATAACGGAGCTGACGTAGGTGTTTCATATTTAAGTTTTGATAGGTAAGCATATGGATTGAAAAAAACATCGACAAGTACTATTCGCCTAGCGCTTGTCGATGTTTTTTGATCAATGGAGTACGATAAAGCGCTGGGCTTCCATTTTTTCTCCAGCACTCAACACCAAGGTATAAAGCCCATTGGGTAAATGTTGGATGGCGATTGGCCATTGAGTGTTTTGTCCGCGACCAGCGGGTATGATCCCGTCTTGCAGCAGCCTTCCCAAATCATCAAAAATGCCAATGGTGAGCTGTTCGCTAACCAAAGATTGAAAATTCAACAGCAACACTTCACTGGTAGGATTGGGAAATAATTGCAATTGCGCTACTGGGCTAAGTACCTCACGCGTTGCGACAGTCTTTCTCGGTGCCGCTTTAAACTGCACGCTCGTTACTTGGTTTAAGTCATTGTTGAGGTTGACTTGAGCGATTACTTCTTTGCTGCGGTCATTGAAAAAATGATAACTGGTGAGCGTATCCGTAGCCAACAATTCTCCTAATCCGGCATTCACCAGCAAATCGCGAGGCAATTCAATCCAGCCTAAAAAAGTATGGGCATCGATTGCCTTTTGGCGGTACTCGGTGCGTTTTTCGCGTAGAACTGGATACTGGGCAAAAGGTAATTTAAGCGTACCATATCCATCCACTAGATCCGTACGCCGAGTGGTCAATCGAATGCGAACCGAATCAATTGCGTCAACCCCGGGAATATTTTTTTTAATCACATCCGGCAAATCCTTGATAGAAATGGACTGCGAGAAATCGCTAGTGAGTTGATTGATGTCAAAAAAACGCTGCGGAGCACGGCGTTCGGCGAGGGGCGGACGGGACTGGAATAAGATGTTCACATTGAGTCCAAAGGGATCTTTTCCAGCATACCCCATGTTTTCGAATCGGGTATTGGTGACATTATAGTAAGTCTCCTGGAGTCCTGTAACCAGCACCAAATCCGCTCCCGGAAAAGCGCTGACATTCTTTCCCGTACTAGCGGCACGGTAAATGAGCTCCGAAATGGATCGTTCTACCAGCGTGGACAAATCCCAAGTTTGACTGCCACCTGGCGGCGTAAAGATGGCATTAAGCGCTGCGGAAGGTCGACTATCCGTAGCGTAACGCAGGGTATCTTTGATGGTTGGAAAAGTGCTGGCTGGAACCGTAATTTGGGCAAAACTAAAGAGCCCATGAGTCAATAACAGCACGCTTAGTAGTAACTTTTTCATCGGAAGGTTTTTAGGATATGAGTAAATCTGTGGTCTATTTGGAGAAAAAAATTTCTCAATTGCTCGTTTTAAGGCTAAACAAATGTAGGTAAAAAAGACACTCGGGAAAATAATCTGAATCAAAACAAGAAAGGATCGAGATGATTTTAACTAGGTCGTCCATCCCTTCAACAATACCTCTAACCAATTTTATGTAAATCGAAGATTAAATCTTAGATTTACATAAAAACATGCCAATATGTTCGTACGCCGCCAAATTGAAAGTCGCATAATCGAGTTGTATCAAAAATTCCCTATCGTTTCCATCACTGGGCCGCGGCAATCCGGCAAAACCACTTTATTGCGCGAGTTGTTTCCAAACTACACTTACGTTTCACTTGAAAATCCTGATTATCAAGATTTTGCTCTACAAGATCCTAGAAAATTTTTGGCTACTTACGATCGTTATGTCATTATTGATGAAGCGCAACGCGTACCCCATTTATTCAACTATCTACAAGGAAAAGTTGACGAAGATCGCATTCCTGGACAATATCTTTTATCTGGCTCACAGAATTACTTACTCATGGAAGGGATTACCCAAAGCCTTGCCGGAAGAGTAGCATTATTCAAATTATTTCCTTTTTCCTTTTCTGAGTTACAAACAGCCCGAAGGATGCCAGAAGAGATGGAAACCGCTATTTTTCAGGGCTTTTATCCCCGCATTTATGACCAAAATTTGTCGCCCCTTGATTTTTACCCAAATTATCTGGAAACCTATGTACAACGGGATGTTCGCCAGCTTTCTTCTGTACACAATTTAATTCAGTTCCGAAATTTCGTTCGTTTGTGCGCAGGTCGTATCGGTCAACCCTTGAATTACCAGGGGCTTGCCGCGGATACCGGTATTTCTCCGGTCACCGCAAAAGCATGGATTAGCCTCTTAGAAGCCAGTCATATTTGTTTTTTGTTGCCGCCTTACTTCCAGAATTTCTCAAAACGGATTTCAAAGACGCCCAAACTTTACTTTTACGATGTTGGTTTTGCAGCAAACCTGATGGGCATTACGTCGCCAAGTGATCTAAATAGCCATTTTGCGCGGGGTAATTTATTTGAGAATCTTGTAGTGGCGGAGATGGTCAAGCAACAATATGAACAAGGTTGGCAAGCAGATTTGTATTTTTGGCAAGAAAGCAATGGTCGGGAAATTGATCTGCTGGCTGAAAAAAACGGACAATTAACTATAGCTGAAATTAAATCATCTACTACCCTGAATTCGTCGTTTTTTGATAATCTTGCTTATTTCCAAAAACAGCTCAAAGAACCAGGTCTTGTGCGTCCCTTTCTGATTTATGGGGGAACAGAGCGCCAAGAACGCAGTGCTGCCTCGGTAAGGGGCTGGAATGATTTACAAGGGATTTTTTAAATTGTCTCCCCAGGACTTGTTTCTGTTCATTGCTCTCGCACCAGACCCGAGGGCAACAAACCCGTTGCTTTTTTTACTGCTCGATTAAAGGTCGATTTTGAGTTGAAACCACACTCAAATGCTAAAGCCAATAAAGTGTAATGGCTCCATTTGGGATCCTTTACTTTTTCTGTAAAAACTGTAACGCGATAGGCATTGACAAAATCGTTGAAATTTTTTTGAAAACCTTTGTTGATGACATAAGAAACTAGGGCGTTATGAGTATACAAACGTTCGGATAAGGCACTCAAGGTC
>JBBRGN010000157.1:0-11505 GCA_038240665.1 Chitinophagales bacterium
AGCCCCTGCGGCTTTTGTGTTTTCTGTTCTTAATAAAATTCCTACAAATACTTTAGCAATTCTGCCTCAAGATTTGCGGCACCGCGTACCTCGGTAGAAACTATATTCCCTTTCCGATCAATCATGAATGCCCGTGGAATACCTCTTACCCCGTAGATTTCCGCTGGAATAGCCGACCATTGCCGCAAATCACTCACATGATAAGGCCAGGTTAAATTATCTTCTTTGATCGCTTTTACCCATTCATCTTTGCCACGCGTAAGATAGGTAGCCAATTGACTTGGATTTACCTGTGAGCGATCATTGTCGTTCAATCCATCAAGGGACACGCTGAAGATGGTAAAACCTTTGTCTTTGTACTTATTGTAAATGGCTACTACATTGGGGTTTTCGCGGCGACAAGGTCCGCACCAGCTGGCCCAAAAATCAAGGAGCACTACTTTTCCTTTTAGATCGGACAAACGCAGCACCTTACCATCTGGGCTAGGCAAAGCAATATCGGGAGCAGGGCCGCCAATCTGAATTCTTTCCTGACTTTGTTGTTGGTTGAATTGCGTTTCAACGGCGGCAATAAAGTTGTTGTAAGGCTGGATATTGGGATTGTCCGGGTCAGCAGCAGCTAATTTTTGCAATGCACGCCGTTGGATTGGCGAATAAGCACCGGCTGCTCCCAAGGCCCGATAAGCGATGTACGCGCCCAGAAGAGCGTTTTTGGTGGTGTCTACATAGGTGATCACATCATCTACGTTCAATTTCTTGGTAATTGCACCTTTTAAAACATCTGCCAATGCTTGTGAGCTGGGAGAGCCCTCAATCGTGACATCGTAATCTTGAAGTGTAGCCAAGTCCCCTTTTATGCTTACTTTTTTTTGATTGCCGTCAAAAATCAAGTTGATTCTTTTAGCACCAATCCGCAAGTTGTAGATACCAGCGGGCAATCCTTCCGGAAAGCTCAATTTGAAGCCGCCGCCACTACCAATGTCCTCTTTTTTGAGCACCGTGGCTGCCTGACCAATGACGACATCATCCAAGAACACTTGCAAATTTCCGGCACCGCTTACTTTCCCTTCAATGACGGTACCTTTTACATCGGCGCATTGAAAAAATAGGACAGTCAAAGCAATTAGAATCAAAAAAGTAAGTATACGTTTCATGGTATTCGATTTATAGCGCGGTTTCCATTTTTTCCGCTAAGGTGTTGTCAAAAATAGTTTTCCACTCGGTAATCGGACCAAACGACTCGTCGTCAACGATGATGCTATTGCCGACCACTTCTCCGATGCGGCTAAAAGGCACATTGTGGCCGTTGAGGTAATTGACAAGCTCGTCTTCTTTTTCCATAGAGACCGTTACTACAATACGGCTTTGACTTTCTCCGAAGAGGTAGGCATCTTTGCGAAAATTGGTATCGGTCTCCAAGTGAAAACCTAAGCCGCTGGCAAAACTGCTTTCTAGTAAATTGAAAAACAAACCGCCATCAGAAATGTCATGCGCAGAAGCAATCATTTGTTTACGGATTATTTTCATCACACTTTGCTGAATATGAATTTCTTCTTCCATGTCTAAGTGTGGCGTTGGACTGTTCTGGATATCGTGGATTACCCGTAGGTATTCAGAGCAGTTGACATCATCATGAGGCGTACCTAACATATAGATCTGGTGGCCTTCTTCCTTAAAGTCAATGGTGGTTTGCCATTTGTAATCGTCTAAAATGCCCAGCATTCCAATAGTAGGGGTTGGGAAAATTGGTTCGGTTTTATCCTTAAGTACGGTTTGGTTGTAAAAACTTACGTTACCACCCGTTACTGGTGTATTGAATTTTCGACAAGCTTCGCCCATACCTTTAATGACTTGTACAAATTGCCAGTACACTTCAGGATTGTGGGGGTTACCAAAGTTAAGACAATTGGTAATGGCTACTGGCATACCTCCCGAACAAACTATGTTGCGTGCTGCTTCAGCCACTGCAATGATTGCACCATGATAGGGATCTGAATATACGTACATGGGGTTGCAATCCGTTGTCAATGCCAGCGCTTTTTTAGTTCCTTTAATGCGGACTAGGGCAGCATCAGAAGGCTGGTTGGTGCCCATGGAGTTGGTGCGAACGGTAGAGTCGTACTGTTCATAGATCCAGCGCTTGGAAACCAAATTGGGGGAGGCGCACAATTTTTTGGCCACCTCATAATAATGTTCTGGTGACTGGAGATGGCGGTAGTGAAATTTATGGTTTTGTTCTAAGTACTTGGGTTTGGTATACTCGCGTTGGTAAACTGGAGCGCCACCGCCTAGTACCAGGGGTTCTGCTTCGAGTTCTGCTACCAATTCACCATGATGATAAAACTCCAAACGTCCGGTATCGGTTACTTCGCCGATTTGTGCACATTCCAAATCCCATTTATCAAAAACTTCTAAAATCTTGTCTTCTTGACCTTTGTGCACCACCACAAGCATGCGTTCCTGGCTTTCGGAAAGCAAGATCTCCCAGGCTTTCATATTGGCTTGACGGGTTGGTACCTTGCTGAGGTCGATGCGCATACCAGTACCTGATTTGGCGCTCATCTCGGAGGTTGAACAAGTGATTCCAGCTGCGCCCATGTCTTGCATGCCCACAATTGCCCCGGTTTGGATGGCCTCCAAACTCGCTTCCAACAAAAGCTTTTCCTGAAAAGGGTCGCCGACCTGAACTGCGGGTAAATCTTCAGCCGAATCTTCGGTCAAATCAGCAGAAGCAAATGTAGCACCGTGAATGCCGTCCTTACCAGTAGCAGAACCTACAATAAAAACAGGGTTACCAGGACCTTCGGCAATGGCGGAGACCGTTTCACCTATTTTTACAATTCCTACCGACATGGCGTTGACCAGGATGTTTTGGTTGTAACAATTGTTGAAGTACACTTCGCCTCCTACAGTAGGTACACCAAAAGAATTGCCATAATCGCCGATGCCTTTCACCACTCCACGGATGAGGTGTTTGGTGTGTGGCAAATCAATGTTGCCAAAACGCAAAGAATTTAGGGAAGCGATGGGACGAGCCCCCATGGTGAAAATATCGCGGTGGATACCCCCTACGCCAGTCGCTGCACCTTGATAAGGCTCAATAGCTGAAGGGTGGTTGTGAGATTCGATCTTAAAAGCACAAGCTAAGCCATCACCAATATCGACCAAGCCAGCGTTTTCCTCACCTGCGCCTACGAGTAAGCGTTTGCCTTCGCGAGGCAAGGTTTTTAACCAGTGTATCGAATTTTTATAGGAACAATGTTCCGACCACATCACCGAAAAGATACTTAGTTCGGTGAAATTGGGCGTACGCCCCATGATCTTAACAATGCGGTCAAACTCTTCAGCAGATACGCCAAGTTTCTGCGCGGTTTGAGCGGTAATTTCAGGTTCGTAAGCAGCTTCCATCAATTCAATTCATTTGAAGCCACAAATATAGAAGAAAGCGTGAAGGGTAAAAAGGGTATTTTCGCATTTAGGAAAAGCTAATGCGTCAAAAAAGTAAAGCTAGCTGCGCCAATCCATTCTAAATAAAATAATTGACCAAGAAAAACAACATCAAATAAATCCAGAGTCCATCCAAGAAATGCCAGTAAATATTAAGTAAACGCAGTTTTAAACGCCGTTCAGGATCAGAAAAATAAACCAAAACACTAACGGGCTCTTTCATGTGTTTGCGTGCATTGTACAAAAAAACGCCCAAAAATGGCAAACCCGCAATGACGTGGGCAAAGTGCAAAATGGAAATTAAGTACAGGTAACTAGCAGAATTTCCCGAATTGATGGCTATTCCGTTGGCAAACAATTGCCACCAAGCAATGAATTGCATGATCATAAAGAAAAAAGACAGCGCCATCGTTGCTTTGAGCGCTTTTTGATAGTTCTCGGTATGATCAGCTAGGTAAGAACGATTGGCCCAAACCATGGTTCCGCTGCTTCCCAATAGTATTAAAGTGTTGAAGTAAAACAAAGAGGGCAATTGAATGGCGGGAATACCGCTTTGCACGCGGGTATAAATAAAGGCCAACGTCAGACTCAAAAACATTGCACTGATGCCAATCAACAACAATACCAGCAACACATTGTGCGGGTGGAACATCATCGTCGTGTACTCACTATAATATTCTTCTTGCTCCGGAGCTTTGTTGGATTGATTTTTTCCCATTGAATCATTCATCGCTTGACTTGTTTTTGTTGCGTTTACACCTTTCGCTGCAATAGATTACCTCTGTCCATACTTTTTCCCATTTCTTGCGCCATGCAAATGGACGTCCGCAAACTGGGCAGGTTTTTTGTGGTAAATCTTGCTTCTTGCGTTGTTTTGGCAATTTTTTTCTAATTTTCCCATTCAAACAGTAATTTACCCAGAATGTTTTCTGGAAAGGTAACGTATGAAAAGGTGTTTTCGATGTCAAACCCTCCTTCCTGAGGATGCCCGATTTTGCTTGAATTGTGGCGCCCCTCAACCTGATTGGGGCACTGCTGATCAGGCTGACCCGCTTTTGGATTTCAACCAAGAATTGGCGTCACAGTTGACGGAGCTTTTTTTTATGGCCCTCAAACAAAGGGTGGATCGAGAGCATCAACCGGATAAATTAACCGATTATGCTGAGCGACTGTATGGCAGCGGGTTCCGCGACATCGTTGCGCGCCGTTTTGCTTTGCAAGCGGATCGTTTTCAACAATTGCAAGAACTGGGTATGGTCTCAAGCAGCGCCATTAACCAGCAAATTGAAGACCTTTTTGACGAGCTACTTGATTACTTTATCATCCGGTATTGCAAGGATATCACCGAAATAGCCCTTCCTGAAGCCATTCTCAAATACCAGCAAACGATCCGCGAAGAGGCCAATTTATTCCAGGTGATGGTAGATTACCTGGATTTTTCAACGGAAAAAGAAAGGGTGTATACTGATTTGCTTAAAATTCCGATGGATAAACTCAAAAACGCCAGCCAATCCTACCTTTTTCCGGCCCGTGATGAGAAGATCATTTTACTGGCGGATCAAAGTTTACTGGGCAACGGTAAAGAGGGTTTCGCACTCACCGATCGCTCTTTGTACTGGCGTGCACCTTTTCAAAAACCTCGAATTGTAGCTTTTGCCAACCTCGCTGAATTTCGACGCACCGAAGATTGGATCACCATCAATGGCTTCTTCTTCAATGCTGGTCTTTCCCTCAACCTTAAAATGTTGCGTTTATTGGGTAAGCTCAAACAGTGGTTTCGTTAAATTCTATTCCTTAGTTAGATGTCAATTTTTTTTCAAGTA
Source organism: Chitinophagales bacterium (assembly GCA_038240665.1). GTDB lineage: Bacteria > Bacteroidota > Bacteroidia > Chitinophagales > Saprospiraceae > Haliscomenobacter. Next base: position 5,271 of record JBBRGN010000157.1, read on the forward strand.
AAAAAACGCTTGATGATTTTTTGGCATGGTATTTGGTTTTAATGTAATCGAAACAATTTTGATTTTACCTAAATACACCTTTACCCTCTTTTAATTATCCATCTCAGGAAAGCAATTTTGATTTTTTGCGTTTTATTTCATACGCTGTTTAAACCGTTCAAAATGAAAAGCATGACGTTTTTTTCGTTGTACTCAAAAGGGAGATTGGCCCTGTCGTGGCTTGTGGGTTTGTTGCTGGTGTTGGTTGTTCAAACCGCAACCCTGCAAGGCCAATCTTTCCAAAGGCTTCAGCCGCCGGTAGAATTCAATGGCAAGGTGTTGAGCAACGCCTGGGGTGGGGGATTGAATTGTCCGCAGTTTTCAGAAGCGGACTTCAACAACGATGGAAAAATGGACCTCTACGTGTTTGATCGAGTCGGTAACGTGCACCTGACTTATCTCAATGACGGAAAGAAATTCGTTTACGCACCAGATTATGCTGCCAACTTTCCCAATCTGAACAGCTGGGTTTTGTTGCGCGATTACAACAACGATGGCATAGCAGATATTTTTGCCTACTCTGACATCATCGGCATTGATGGCATTACAGTTTATACCGGGTATTACGCCAACAATCGTTTGGCATTTCGGCGACTCAAATTTAAAAATCAGTTTAACCTCCTCGGCTACCCCTTGTCTACGGGATCGGCGGTCAATTTATACGTCACCGGTATCGATATTCCTACCATTGATGACCTGGATTGTGATGGCGATTTAGACATCGCTACCTTCAATTTGGGTGGAGGATATGTAGAGTACTACAAAAACCAATCAGTAGAATTGGGTTACCGTCAAGATAGCGTACTCTACAGGCTACAAGATGGCTGTTGGGGTGGTTTTCTTGAAAATGGACTATCCAGTGCGGTGAGTCTAGCACCAGTTGCCGGTCAATGTTTCCGTCAAGGAGCTGCAGAATTGGCCGTTAACTATCGCCATAGCGGCTCCACCTTAATGACTTTTGATGCTGATAATGATGGCGACCGCGAGTTGATCCTTGGAGATATCGCTTCCAATAACCTGGTATACCTGCACAATGGTGGAAACTGTAAACAGGCATGGATGGATACCCAAGATTCTCGTTTTCCTATCTATGATCAAACATTGGAGTTACCGGCTTTTCCCGCTGCCTTTTATGTAGATGTCACCGGGGATGGAAAAAAAGACATTGTTGCTTCCCCCAATGCTGATATGGCTTCTGAGGATCGGGCGGTAGCTTGGGTTTACGAAGGGGTAGGGACGCCACAAGCAGCTAAATTCCGCTATAAGCAAGACGATTTCCTTACTGAAGACATGATTGATTTGGGGTCAGGCGCCAATCCTGTATTGGTCGACTATAATGCCGATGGCTTATTGGATTTAGTTGTCGGTAATTTTTCGGTTTTTCATGCCGACGGTAGCCGTGATCCGCGGCTTTACCTGTTTGAAAACGTAGGGTCGCGCTTATCACCTAGCTATAAATTGGTGAATGACAATTGGCTGAACATGATGCAGTACTACCGCACTGCTTATTCATTTGCTCCAGCATTTGGCGATATGGATGGCGATAAAGACCTGGACATTATCGTAGGGGAAGAATTTGGTCAACTTTTTTATGCCGAAAACATTGCTGGACCTGGCAAACCCATGCAATTTGGCCCTTTTCAATACCCTTTTGCTGGTATTGATATCGGGCAAGCCAGCGTACCACAAATAGCTGATTTGAATGGCGATAACTTACCAGATCTGATCGTTGGCGAACGCATTGGTAATGTCAACTTTTTTCAAAACGTAGGTACTTCGCAAAGCCCTAAATTTATAGCTGATCCCAAAACTTTACCCAATACCGAACGGCTAGGATTGATCGATACGCGGAAGGATTTCCCGGTGGGGCACAGTTCACCAGTGGTATTTCAACAAGGTGGTTTATGGAAAATACTTTGCGGAACCGAAAGTGGAGATCTGCGCTTATACAGTGTAATTGAAGGAAAGTTGACCACAGCATTTACCCAAGAAACCCCTAATCTAGGCAATATCAACATTGGCAGTCGCTGTCGACCTGCCCTAGGTGATATCAATAGCGATGGCAAGATGGATTTGGTATTGGGGAACACCCGCGGCGGTTTATCTGTTTTTTCTACAACTTTTACCACCAGTGCAGCAACTGCGGTACGCGAAGTCATCCCCATCGAAACATTGAATTTTGCCCCAAATCCAGCCCGGGATTGGATCGATATACCGGTGCTCCGAGAATTAAACCAAGGTTTGCTCGCAGTTTGGGACATCCAGGGGCGGCAAATTCTTAATCAGGAACTCAGCGTGGGCGGTAGCCGACTGTCAATTGACAACTGGGCTGCTGGTTTGTACGTGATTCAGATCATCACCAAGGAGAAAATTTTTGCAGGAAAACTATTGAAAGAGTAATTTTTGCTGCGATTAGGGCAAAGCAGCCAAAGCAAAAAAACCTGTCCCTTGCTTCTTTACCCTAAATCAACCCCGATTGCCAAAAAGCAAGGTTCCAATACGAATAAGTGTACTGCCTTCTTCCAAAGCGATGGCATAATCATCCGACATGCCCATTGAAATCTCTTTGAAGGCTGGTTCGGCTGCAAAAAAAGTGCTTTTCAATTGATCAAATATTTGTTTGAGGAAGCGAAATTCTTGACACACCTGACTCTCGTCATCGGTAAATGTAGCCATGCCCATCACGCCCACGATACGCACCCCTTGCAAAGAAGCAAAAGCAGGGTCAGCCAATAATGCTTGAGCATCCTCCAAAGTCAAACCAAATTTGGTGTCTTCGGCGGCAATTTTGAATTGCAACAAACAATCAATGACGCGGTTGTTTTTGGCCGCTTGCTTATCAATTTCTTGCAGCAATTTGAGGCTATCCACGGAATGAATTAAGGCGATATAAGCAGCAATGTACTTTACCTTATTCGTTTGCAGGTGGCCGATGAAGTGCCACTCTATGTCTTTTGGTAAAGCTTCCTGCTTGGCGTTTAGTTCTTGTGGCTTGTTTTCTCCAAAAATGCGTTGCCCCTGGGCGTACAATTCCAAAATTTGTTCTTCGGGTTTGGTTTTGGATACGGCAACCAAACGCGCAGGCGTATGAGCCAAAGTTGACAATAATTGCTGGTACATAAGTGAATGGACAAAAAAAATGGATAATTTCTCAATTATAATACCTGTCCAACACTAAAACAAGCCATGTAGTTCAGCCCTCACGAGGTCAATTACTTTACCCATGTCTTCGGGAACGTTGGCGAAATCCAATTCATCGGAATTGATGATCAACAAACGACCGCCTTTGTAATTGCCGGCCCATTCTTCATAACGCTCATTGAGTCGGCGCAAGTAATCCAAGCTTATGTTGCCTTCGTATTCCCGACCGCGTTTTTGGATGTGGTCAACTAAGGTAGAGATATTGGCCCGAAGGTAAATCAACAAATCTGGTGGTTGAATTTGCGAAGACATCGTTTCAAAAAGATCCAGATAATTTTGAAAATCACGCGTCGACATCAACTGCATGTCGTGCAGGTTTTTTGCAAAAATATAAGCATCTTCATAAATCGTACGGTCTTGTACCACGGTCGTATCCCCTTCAAGGATATTAAGCACTTGGCGATAACGACTATTAAGGAAATAAACCTGTAGATTGAAAGACCAACGGTTCATGTCGTTGTAAAAATCAATCAAATAAGGGTTGTCATCCGCAGATTCGTAATGCGGCAGCCAGTTGAAACTACGACTCAGGTTGGTCGTAAGGGTCGTTTTTCCAGCACCGATGTTTCCGGCGATGGCGACGTGTTTGATTTTTAGGGAATTGTTGGATTGATTCATCATGATTTTTTCAAAAACGATGTCAATTTACAATTTACTTCTTTCTTTGCCAGAGAAAAGCGCTAAAATTGCACTTGAAATTAGCTTTGAAATTCAAAAACTGAATTCAAATACGTGTTAAGTCTATTTTGACCGAATAATTTGGACTACTGATCTAATAAATTGCCATGACGATCACCAACGACTTAATTTTCCGACTAGAACATTTGGCGCGATTGGAATTGACCGATGCGGAGCGTACTACCATGAGTGATGACCTTAACAAGATTTTGGTTATGGTAGAAAAACTCCAAGAATTGGACACTCGTGATGTGACTCCTTTGGTTTATCTCAATGAGGATATCAATGTATCCAGACCAGATCATATTTCTGGGCAGGTTACTCAAGAAGCTGCTTTATCCAACGCTCCAGATCAAGACGGCACTTTTTTTAAAGTGCCTAAGGTAATTGATCTTTAATCTTATAAAGCACTAAAACGCATGGCACAACCGATTATTTCGGTCCAGGATTTGAAGAAGACCTACGTAATGGGTACCAATACGGTCAACGCGCTCCAATCCATTAATTTGGACATCTCCAAAAATGAATACGTAGCTTTAATGGGCCCATCAGGTTCTGGGAAATCTACCTTTATGAACGTCTTGGGGTGTTTGGATACGCCTACCGCTGGAGAATACATCCTCAACAACATCAGCGTAGGAAGCATGACCGATGCGGAGTTGGCAGCCGTGCGGAACAAGGAAATCGGGTTTGTTTTCCAAACCTTTAATTTGTTACCGCGTTTGTCTGCTTTGGAAAACGTTGCACTACCTTTGGTGTACGCGGGTATGTCAAAATCCAAAAGATTGGAACGTGCCGAAGAGATGCTGCGCGCCGTCCACTTGGGTGACCGTGTAGATCACCGACCCAACGAACTTTCAGGTGGTCAGCGCCAGCGTGTCGCGATTGCTCGGGCACTGGTCAACTCGCCTTCGATCATTCTTGCCGACGAACCTACGGGTAACTTGGACTCCACCACCTCTTATGAGATCATGGGACTTTTTGAAGAAATTCACAAGGCAGGGAACACCATCATCGTAGTAACCCACGAACCAGATATTGCTGCTCATGCCCACCGCATTGTACGCATGCGCGATGGTTTGATTGAAAGCGATCAGCTTAATAACAACATTGTTAGCGTATTGAAAGCACAGGGCGTCTAATCGTTCTTTAATAGCTATGTCATTTAAAATTTATACCAAAACCGGAGATCAAGGCGAAACAGGATTGTTTGGCGGCAAACGGCTGCCCAAATACCACCTGCGCATCGAGTCTTACGGTACGGTCGACGAACTGAATTCCTACTTGGGCTTGATTCGCGACAGCATCAGCGACGCTGGAGATCGGGCGGCTATCAAAACCATTCAAGATCGGTTGTTTACCATTGGTGCCAATTTGGCAAGCGACCCGGAAAAACCCTTGGCTACTCCAGATTTGCTAGATTCGGATGTCGAATGGCTAGAATTAGGGATTGACCGAATGGAGGAAAAATTACCGGTTTTGAAAAATTTCATCCTACCGGGCGGTCATCCAGCGGTATCTCACTGCCATGTCGGTCGTTGCATCTGTCGCCGCGCCGAAAGGCTGGTGGTTGCGTTATCTACCGAAGAACCGGTTGAAGAGATTATTTTGCGCTATCTGAATCGGCTGTCTGATTATCTTTTTGTGCTTTCTAGGAAAATAGGTCATGACTTGAATATTGAGGAAGTAGTATGGTATCCAAGGAAATAGAATGCTAGCATTTTCACATAAACGCAACAGCGCCAAGCAGGTCAATTGATCTACTTGGCGCTGTTGCGCTTATATAAAATTATTCATCTAGTTTTTGCGTATAGTATCCGTTTTTACCTTTTTCTTGAAAGGATTAAACTTCAGCAAATCATTTTTGACCTTGTCTACTTCCTCTTTTGCTTTGTCATTTTTCAAGACTTTATCGATCGTTTTTTGCGCTTCCTTGCTCAGTGAATCGCCCAATTGTTTTCCTATTGCATCCTTGGCTTTTTTCTCCAAATCGGCTTTTTGCTTATTGAGTTCAATTTGTACAGCATTGTGAATGGAATCCAAAGCTTTACGGGCTTCTTCTTTGGCTTTTCCGGTAGCTTCGTCAAACTTTTTCTTGGCTTCCGCTTCTAACGCGACTTTGCCTTGATCGATCGTACCATTGATGCCTCCGGCAGCAGGGTCGCCAGCCGTTTGACTGCCATCGCTGCCCAACAGATTATATTTTATTTTGGGATCCTTAATCGGTCCGGAAAGGTTAAATAATAAATTAACATATTCGCTTTGCTTCACATTGATACCTAGTTTTGCCGCTTGCTGGGAAATTTGATTCCAACCA
>JBBRGN010000158.1:0-11453 GCA_038240665.1 Chitinophagales bacterium
GGTGGAATAAAACTATCCCTGTATCCAGTCTCCATATTCTCTGTTGATTATTAACCCCCACTGAGGTGGACATTGCGACCGATTTGCGCACAGGAGCCTACGGTTGCCCAAGTATCTACCATGGTTCCGCTGCCAACCCAAGCGCCAATGTTGACATAGCTAGGCATCAAAATTACGCCTTTTTCCAAAAACGAACCGTGCCGAGCAATGGCATGCGGCACTACCCGAACGCCTAGTTCAGCATATCCTCTTTTGAGTGGAATTTTGTCGTAAAACTGAAAAGGGCCAACCTCGATGATTTCCATTTGTCGAAGGGGGAAATAAAGCACCACTGCCTTTTTCACCCATTCGTTGACTTGCCATTCGCCATTCGCCAAAGGCTCGGCAACGCGTAAATCGCCTTTATCAAGTAGATCAACAACCGCAAAAACAGCCTCTTGCGTAGCGGTTTGCTGTAATAGGGAACGATCGTCCCAAGCTTTTTCAATGATAGGTTGCAGGGTATTCATTTGTTCTTTTTTTCAAATTTGCCCGGCAAAAATAATGAAAAAAACCGCTTTAGGAATGATTCGATGATAATCGCTCAGCTAACTCTCCTATAAAAGTATCTTAGCAATACGCAATTGACCACGGCGTTCGCTGGGAACGATGATTTTATCGGCTGAAATTTGTACCGCATCCCTAAATCGAAGGTGCAGTTTCAGGTGCTCGGTGCTGAGCATACTATTACGGTTGAACTTGCCATCGCCCTTCAATACATATTCGCTCACCGTATTTTCCTGTTTGATTTCATCGTTGAACAACAGCCGCAAATTACGAGCCGTTTTTACTACAAAATAAGAGGAAAAGACGGCACTATCGTCCTGGGAAAACTGTTTTTTATACAAGACATCTTTCCAATGCGGTTCTCCATTGGGATTGATGGCGATGACAAAAACATCATTGTAATAATAATCAACTGAGCTTCGAGCAGCGAGGTTATCCATCGGAAAGCGGCTAAACGAAGAAATGGTGCGCACGGAATTCAAATTTTCTTCGCCAATCAAAATTAGCCCCCCATCCCGTCTTAAGATGACATTGCGTACATCGACTTCGCCTATCCCTCGGTTTTGCCTAATTTCTTTGCCTTCAAGATCAGACACAAACTTGTCGTCAAACACATTGAAAGCCAACACGTAAGCATCGGGATTGTCCCTTGGAATGCTCAAATAGAAAAAACCTTCGGCACGTTCAGAGTTTCTTTCAAAATACAGTCCGCCAGCAGTAAGGCGCTGGTTGAGGTTGTCAAATTGAAAAGAAACCCCATAAGTAAGCCGATCTTGCATGGGCACAATAAAACTGGTCAGCAGATCCTTTTCACCGCCATAAGTAAAGAGGATAAGTCGATGTTTTTCCTTACGCGTTGCGTAGTTGTCTTTTTCCAAAATCGAATACATCCGCCCTTCATTGCTCAACTGTACATGCGATACATCATCCGTAAGCAAGTAACTGTCCAAAGGAAAACTAGAGTCCCATAGAACTTTCATGGTGACATTGTCAAAACAAACAGCGCTAAATATATCTTTCTCCACATAATAGATCAAGACTTTGGTACGGTCTTCACTTCTGACGATGGAAAAACGGGGCGTAAAAAACATGTACCCATAATCTTTTACCATCAGGGTCTTCTTTTTATTGGCTGAAGCATCGAATAGATCAGCGCGAATAAAAGTGCTCCCTTTTTCCTTACAACTATAGATGATGGAAAAACTATCTTTTACAGTGTTGATTCCAACAACTGCTGGACTGCGTTTTTCGAGTTCTACTGGTTTGGACCAAGTGGAGCGCATTTGATCATCAAAAGCCTGAACTTCAAACTTATCAATCCGGTTGCGAAAAATCAAGACCCGGCCTTTTAATTCACCGATGATGTCATACGACACATCGGTGCGGAGCGGCAATTCTTCTGAAAGCACCAATTTTTGGGCGCATAATCCAACGGGAAGGCAAAACGCTGCAAACAATAGCCATTTCATCATGGTCAGTTTTTTTCTAAAACCTGAAAAAGGATGGTTCAACAAACAAGTTGATCGCTTTTAAGGAAGGAGAACAGCAATAAAATGCAATTGCACCCCATTGCTATTCTCATAAAAACACCTATTCATTAAGATCCCTGATAAACAATGCGATAAATAACATCTGCAAAATCATCAGAAACCAACATTGAGCCATCAGGCATCAGTTCGATATCAACTGGGCGCCCCCAAGCTTGATCTTTGGCAACATCCAACCACCCTTCAATAAATGGAGTATAGCTCAAAGATTTATTGCCATCGGTTTTTACCATCATTACCCGGTAACCGCTTTTTTTACTGCGGTTCCAAGAACCATGTTCAGCAAAAATAGCGAGGTTGTCGCGGTATTCTGCTGGAAACATTTTACCGGTGTAGAATTCAATTCCCAGTGGCGCTACGTGCGCACCTAGCTTTTGTGCTGGCGGTGTGAAATCACCACAAGGGTGTTTGCTGCCAAATTCAGGATCAGGATAATCTCCTTGATGACAATAAGGATAGCCAAAATGCTGGTTGTCTTTGGTTGCGCAGTTAAGCTCGCAAGCAGGGATATCATCGCCAAGCATATCGCGGCCATTATCCGTAAACCACAAATACTTCGTTTTGGGATTCCAAGTAAATCCTACGGTATTGCGAATGCCACGCTGAACAATTTCCATCCCCGTTCCATCAGGATTGATGCGGGTGATGGAGTTATAAATCTCGTCTTTTGATTCGCAGATGTTACAAGGAGCACCTACTGGCACATATAGTTTGCCATCCGGCCCAAAAGCAATGAATTTCCAGCCGTGGTGTTTGTCAGTAGGATATTTATCGTATACCACTTTAGGCTGCGGCGGGTTAGCCAATTGGCTTTCAATGTTTTCGAATTTTAGGATGCGGCTTACTTCAGCAACATAAAGGTCGCCATTTCTAAAAGCGACGCCAGTAGGGAGGTTAAGTCCTTTAGCAATTTCATACATTTTATCTGCCTTGAAATCTTTATCAGTATCAACCAAGGCATAAACACTGCCTTTGTCGCGAGTTCCCACAAACAGAGTACCGTTTGGCGACAACGCCATCTCCCGAGCAGTGGTTACATTTTCAGCATAAACGGAAATTTTAAATCCTTTTGGCAGCTTCAGCAAATCCAAAGGCAGTTTGGAAGTTTCAACCGGAGCAGGTTTAGGTACCGGTTTTACATTACCGCAACTGGTTGAGAACAAAAGCAAACAAATAGCACAGGCATAAATCAATCTCATGATCTGATATGGTTTTAAGTATAGAAGACTAGCACGGGTTGTCCCACGAATTTATTGAATGAAAGTTTAATTTCAACAATTATACCGAAGATTATGTTACAAAACAATCTTCTGTTAACTGGATTATTTTAGCATTTTGTCGGCTATGCGTTTAAAATTTTTTATCCTCCGCCATTGATGAACGCTTGTAAATCGGGATATTGAAAAACCATCCGCGATGCCTGTTCCACGTTGATGCGATGCCCGTCAGCATAAGGGGTAATGGCAATCCCCGATTGACTACTTTGCCCAAGTCTTTGTCGGGCGGCCAATGCTTCTGCATAAGTGGCGTATTGCCCCACTAAATACAAGTAGCTCCCGCTTACGTTTCCCCGCTCCATGAGCGGGTTACCTGTCTGACTCAACAAAGTACCCTGATAAATACCACTGGACTGCGCAATCTGTAATCGGTAAATCAATCCTTTTTCCGGAGCACTGCTGGGATCGTAAAGTGGTTTAAGCGGTAACCCATCCGGAACCAGGAGTTGGAAGCGAACCAACTTCATGCTTTGCTGAGTAGGATCAGGTGCACGGGAACGCAAGATAAGCGATTGTGCCGGAACACCCCGCTCGCGTAGATAAAGCGCAATATTCTCTGCACTTTTCATAGCGCTAAACAAGCGACTTGAAACCGCCATTTCTTGTCGGGAAGAAGGCGAAACAACCAACTGCACGCCAGGATTTTCATTGATGATCTTGATCAAAGGATCCATTTGAATCCGTAAAGCGGGTTGTTGCCACTCAGCGTCACTGGTATATTCAATGGCTTTAAGCAATGGAGTTTCCCCACGGGTTACATTGACCGAGTTGGGAACAGTTCCCCCTGGTGAAGGTTGCCGATTAGCCACTGGAACTGCTGAAGGTGGAACACTACTGATGCTAACCCCATTCATTTCTTGTAAGTATTCATAAAAATAAGCGGCATAAATATCTCTTTCCCCCATTCCATCGCGGCGGGCGGAACAAAAGAAAGCCGTATATCCATCACGTGACAATCGAAAATGGGTGTCATCCCCCGCCGAATTAATGGGTATTCCAAGATTATCGGGCGACGTCCATTTTCCAGCAGCAGCAATGAAAAAAGAGCGAAAAACGTCAAATCCGCCGATGCTGGCTGTAGCTTGATTGGAACTAAAATAAAGGGTGCGTCCATCACGCGCTAAAAAGGGCGTGGTTTCATCGTAGGGGCTATTGATTTCTGGCCCCAAGTTTTGAGGAGGTGTCCAGCGCCCCTTGCGCAATGCAGTTTTATAAAGATCCAAACCGCCATAACCGCCTGGTCTTAAACTTGGAAAAATAACCAGTGTATCGTTAAAGATGTGTGGCGCGGTAAGTCCGGCGATGGCCTCCAAAGGTGCCGTGAAAGGATCTGAAGTTAAAGCCCGATTCCCTGAACGAAACGTATCGATCAGGATTTGACCTTGAGCAAATGAAGTGCCTTTGAAATAATACAAGGCTTTGCCATTGGCGCTAAAATCCAATAACACCTCGTGCTGGGGACTGTTGAGCAAGTAATGCATACTTTGTACCCCGCCCCATTGCCCATTAATAAGCTGGCCAGCAAAAATATCACTGTAATAGCGTCCAAATACATCATCGGGTTGACCAAATTGATTGCGCGCACCGCCCGTATTCCCCTGTCGAGTAGTAGAAAAATACAGCCGATCGGTATAATTGGGGCTCATCAAAGGGCCAAATTCATCGTAAGACGTATTGATTTGTGGGCCAAGGTTTTCAACAATGGCCTTCGCTGGACGAAACTGTTGTTGCTGTCCTACACTACAGCGCCGCACTTCATCTAGTACGGCTAAGCGATTGGGGTGGTTGCTGCTGATGGCTTTTAGATAAAGTTTGTAGTAATCAATGGCTTTGTTGAACTCCTGTTTATCATGGTGAATTTTCCCCAAATAAAGCAAGGTTTCCGGGAATGGATTTTTTTCATTCTCCAGCAATCCTTTGAGCAATTCCTCCGCATCGTTCAGTTGATTGAGGTTATAAGAACACAGCGCCATAAGGAGCTTGGATTCTTTATCCTCTTGGCGGTTGTTTTTTTTCGCCGCCAGTAAAATACTCTGTCCTTCCTGGTATTTATTGAGGTAAAAAAATTCTTTAGCCCGCCGTTTTTTGTCAGAAAAACTTTCCTGAGCGCTCAGCAGCGCGCATCCAAACAATAAAAGTAGCATCAATCCGCAACGCATAGCCTAACCAGTTTAGATCATAAATACATTGAACTCGTTGAAAAATTTACTTTTCGCCGCTGGGTTAGAAATAAATTCGCTAACAAGCTCTAGGTTTTAATCAGCAACCATAACGCTGGTAAATACCGATATCATATTGTATCGAATAAATACGAGTAGGGTTGCCGAAGTTAACGACTAACCCTCTCAAAACGACTAAAAATTTGTTGAAATTAAATACAAGTAAATGGGATGATCTTCCAATCAGCGCATTACACCATCCTATTTACATCAAATCCTTCCAAATAATCTGCTATTCTACGCAAAAATGATCCACCTAGGAAACCATCTACTACGCGGTGATCATAAGAAAGCGATAAAAACATCATCTGCCGAACAGCAATAAGATCACCATATTCCGTCTCGATAACAGCTGGTTTTTTGCGAATCGCGCCGGTAGCCAAAATAGCTGCCTGGGGTTGATTGATGATCGGCGTACCCATTACATTCCCAAAAGTCCCAACATTGGTCAAGGTAAAAGTACCCCCTTGGATGTCTTCTGGCTTAAGTTGGTTGTTGCGCGCCCGATTGGCCAAGTCGTTTACCACTTTTGTCAAGCCAGCCAAATTGTGCTGGTCGGCGTTTTTGATGACGGGTACAATCAAGTTCCCGGATGGTAGGGCAGCAGCCATACCAATGTGGATGTCTTTTTTGACCAAAATCTTATTCCCATCTACTGATACGTTGATCATCGGAAAGTCCCGAATGGCGCGGGCTACCGCTTCTACAAAAATAGGGGTAAAGGTGATTTTTTCGTTGTAGCGTTTTAGATATTCACCCTTAACTTTTTCTCGCCATTTCACCATTTCTGTCACATCAGCTTCCACAAACGAAGTCACGTGCGGAGAAGTCTGTTTGGACATGACCATGTGCTCGGAAATCAACTTGCGCATCCGATCCATCTCCACAATTTCTACATTGCCATCTAGGCTAGTCGAAACAAATGACGGCGTGGGTGCTGGAGCAGGTTTTTTTTGTTGAACGGGCACCGCAGCAGGTTGCTCGTGGCGATTTTCAACATAGGCCAATACATCACGTTTGGTAACCCGGCCTTGTAGTCCAGAACCAGCAATAGCTTCCAGTTCCTGAACTGAAATATTTTCTTGTTGTGCGATGTTGCGTACCAATGGGGAATAAAATCGACTACCGTCTCCTTTTTCAATGGCTACTGGCTCTAAAATACTCGGGGTCAAAGTGGCAGTTACCGCTTCGAGCGCTGCTTTGCCGTTGCTGTTGGCAGTCAAAGGAAGGGTGTCTACTTGTGAAGGAGCCGCTGAAACCACGCCATTTACAGTATCGATCAAGGCGATAACAGCGCCTACTGGCACGGTATCATTTTCTTGAAACAAGATTTTGGCAATCGTTCCTCCAATCGGGGAAGGCACTTCCGAGTCGACTTTATCGGTTGCAATTTCAGCAATTGTTTCGTCTACTTCAATTGAATCGCCAACCTGTTTCGCCCAACGGAGGATGGTAGCTTCAATGATGCTCTCCCCCATTTTAGGCATAATCAATTCAAATTGAGCCATGGATACTTGGTTAATATTTGGTTGAATTTGTAAAGCGCAGGAACGACAACACCCTAAAATTTGGAAAAATTAAGGGTTCAAGTTCCAAGGCTACAGGCTTCTATGCCGTAAAATTAATGGAAATTTAGATGCCATTTTGGTTTTAAGCAAGGAGACCCTATAAATTCCTATTTTCAATTCATTCCTAACAAAAACTTCCTGACCAAATTCAGCGCATGTACGCTAAAATATTGGATGTTTTTCAAACGGTCTTTCCCGGCTTGAAGCTTAAAAGTCACGGTTTGATGGCCATCGGTAACCGCCATCCAGGCGGTACCTACGGGTTTATCCGTGCCTCCTCCGCCCGGTCCGGCAATACCGGATATCGCCAAGGCAATATCCGCTTTGATGGTCTTGAGCGTTCCGTGAGCCATTGCTGTCACCGTTGCCTCGCTTACTGCGCCATGAGCGGCAATAGTTTCGGGGGATACGCCGAGTACATTTTCCTTTACCTCATTGGAATAGGCAATAACGCTTCCCAGGTAATATTCAGATGATCCAGCGATTGACGTGATCAAATGCGCAATGTAACCTCCGGTACAACTTTCGGCGGTTGCCAAACGCAGGTTGCGCTCCTTTAACATCCGTCCCACCGCTGCTTCCAGTTGATCATCGCCTACACCATATATTATGTCCGAAAAACGCTCGTGGATAATGGCCGCTTTCTCATCGAGCTCGGCATTCAGTTGTGCCTCGTCTGGGCCTGTTCCGGTGATACGCAGACGCACCTGACCGAGGTTAGGCAAATAGGCCAATTTGAAATTACTGGGTAGGCTATCTTCGAAGTCTTCCAACTTTTCGGCAATATGACTTTCCCCTTCTCCGACTGTAAGGATGGTGCGGTGAGCGATGGGCAAACCGTGGTATTTGTCTTTTAACTTAGGAAGCACCTCTTTTTCCATCAAATATTGCATTTCATAAGGTACTCCGGGCATGGATACAATGACCTGTTCGCCATGCTCCATCCACATACCAGGAGCAGTTCCCATCTTATTGGTCAAAACTGTTGCATTGGCCGGCAAAAAACATTGAATGCGGTGTGCCTCATTGATCGGCCGACCCCACACCTCAAACATTTTTACAATCCGATCATAAGTAGCTTGATGAAACACCATTCCGGTGTGGAAAAAATCCGCCAAGGCTTTTTTGGTAATATCGTCTTTGGTAGGCCCCAAACCTCCGGTCATCAATACCACATCAGCGGCAGCCAAGGCTTCTTGTAGTCCTTGGTGGATCTCCGGCAAGGTGTCGCCAACCGAAATAATTTTCACCACGCGGGCACCCATGAGATTGAGCTGTTGTCCCATCCAAGCGGAATTGGTATCAACAATTTGCCCAATTAGAATCTCATCGCCAACTGTAAGAATCGCAACTTTCATGTATTTGGATTATGCTAATGAATCGCGCGAAGCGACTTTATTCAACTTGATACGATTTCAATGATTAAGTAATGGGACAATATAAATTTCCACTGCTTAAATGATAAAACTGACCTCTTTGAGATCAAAAGTCTCAACAAAATCATCATGACTAATCTGCAAACGCCCGGAATCAGATATTCCGGTGATAACGCCGCGAATGACCGTGCCATCAATTCGCTGAAAAACCGATTGAACCCCCAAGCGGTACAATCTTTGCAAGTAAACAGCATCCAATTGTTCCCAGTTGTTGGCACGCAATTGCAAATATTTTTGTTCTAGATGCTGAGCCAAAACAGGGAGCAGCGCGGTAAGTTCAAAAGATTGTGCGCTTTCCAATTGCAGCGAAGTGGGGTTTGGGATCTGACTCGAGAAACTAACTTGATTGATGTTCAAGCCAATACCTATAATGGTACTCGCTATGGTACTTTGCTGCAAGGTGTTTTGAATTAAAATACCGCCAATTTTGCGGTCGCCTACGTAGATATCGTTGGGCCATTTGATGGAAACATTTTTTTCGGGAAGATAGGCTGACACAAAATCCCGAACTGCCAGAGCAACGGCCTTGTTAAGGGCAAAATTACGCCAGGCTGGCAGAAAGATTGGATACAAAATCAGACTTAGCGTCAGGTTTTTCCCGGGCTCACTTTCCCATTTACTGCCATGTTGGCCTCTTCCTTGGGGTTGTGCTAGCGTCCACACGATGGTGCCCTCAACTGGTTTGCTTTTTGCTAATAATTCTTGCGCAAAACTGTTGGTGGAGTCTAACTCATGGAATTGTAAAAGAACCTTTCCAACAAAAAGCGTGTTAAGATGGTGCAATCAGATTTTTTTTGTACTTTAGTAATGATTAGTTATTTCTTGAATTCAATTCACAAAACTAACAAAATCTGAATTTGAATACGCAAGTAAAAGTAAAACGCCGGCTCAGCATTGACGAGCTCAACCAACAGATCATTGAAAGCATTCAGGAAATTAAAGGCCGCAACATCGTTCGCCTCGACCTCCGCCGCCTTGGCGAATCACCGGCCGATATGTTCATCATCTGCGAGGGCAATTCCACGACGCAGACGAAGGCAATTTCCGACAATATTCAGCGGCGCATAAGAGAACGGCTGAATATGTTTCCTAATCATGTGGAAGGAGAACGCAACGCCTTATGGATTTGCGTGGATTATTTTTCCATCGTTGTTCATGTGTTCCATCCAGAAGCCAGAATATTCTATGAATTAGAGGATCTTTGGGGCGACGCAACAATTACGGAATACGATAGTTTATAATAGCGTTGTTTTGCATTTTGTTGAGCAGGCATAAACTCTAACCCGCTATGGCACGAATTAGGTGCTCTCTGACAAAAGCTTCAAGCAACGATTTCCTACCGTACACGTTATATATTATTAGTACGGTTTGCATGTTTTACGTTTTAATGGTGAAAATGAAAGTTTGATGGAAAACAACAATGAGAATAATAAGCGCAACGAGAATGGCCCATCACGGTTCAGCTCCTTTTGGATCTACGGTATTATTGCCGTAATCATCCTGGGACTCAACTTGATGACCAATCTTGATGGCCCGCAGGAGCAATTGGATCGTAGTCAATTGAGCAAAATGATTCAGGATGGCGATATTGAAAAAGTAGAAGTGGTCAACAAAGATCGGGCTTTTATTTACATCAAAAAAAGCAGCTTGGGCAAGTTCAAGGACGCGCAAAAAACTAATTTTGGCGGCGAACGGTACAATTATTACTTGGAAATTGGCGACGTTAAGGAGTTTAGCGACTTTTTGATCAGTACCCAAGAGCTTGCCAAAATCCCTGAAACACAGTGGATCTACCCCAAGTATGTGACAAAACCGAATTATTTGATGCCGATCTTGAGCTGGCTGCTGCCACTTTTTATCATCATCATCATTTGGGTCTTTATCATGCGACGGGTAGGCGGCGGCGCTGGCGGCGCTGGAGCTCAGATATTTAATATCGGCAAATCCAAAGCTACCTTGTTTGACCAAAACAGTAAAGTGAACATCACTTTTGCTGATGTAGCTGGTTTGGATGAAGCCAAGGAGGAAGTCATGGAAATCGTTGATTTTCTGAAAAACCCCAAAAAATATACTGCTCTGGGAGGTAAAATCCCTAAGGGTGTACTTTTAATTGGCCCTCCAGGAACCGGTAAAACCCTTTTGGCAAAAGCCGTAGCTGGTGAAGCTGGGGTTCCTTTCTTCTCGATCTCTGGTTCTGATTTCGTGGAAATGTTTGTTGGGGTAGGTGCCTCTCGGGTGCGCGACTTGTTCAAACAAGCAAGGGAAAAAGCGCCTTGTATCGTATTCATTGATGAAATTGATGCCATTGGCCGTGCTCGTGGACGCAATAACGTTCAAGGCGGAAATGACGAACGCGAAAACACCCTCAACCAATTGTTGGTAGAAATGGATGGTTTTAGCACCGACAAAGGGGTAATACTCATGGCAGCTACCAACCGTCCTGATATTTTGGATACTGCATTGATGCGTCCGGGTCGTTTCGACCGCCAAGTTGGTATCGATCACCCAGATTTGAAGGGTCGCGAAGAAATCTTTAGTGTTCACTTGAAGAACATCAAAAAGGCCGATGATGTCGTTCCGTTTATTTTAGCGGAAATGACCCCCGGGTTTGCTGGTGCTGATATTGCCAATGTTTGTAACGAAGCGGCTTTGATTGCTGCCCGACGCAACAAAAAGCAAGTAGAGTTGGATGATTTCAACTACGCGCTGGATCGTGTGATCGGCGGTTTGGAGAAAAAGAACAAACTGATTTCTCCAGAAGAAAAAAACATCATTGCTTACCATGAAGCAGGTCACGCTGTTTGTGGTTGGTACCTTGAGCATGCTTCACCCTTGGTTAAAGTAACCATCGTTCCTCGGG
>JBBRGN010000159.1:0-11332 GCA_038240665.1 Chitinophagales bacterium
GAGCAGGGAAACCGACTTATCGGCTAGGCGGAGTAAGCTGTTTAGCAGGTGATTACATGAGTGAGTATTCTTTTGATCAAGAATTAAAAGTAGGGGATCATGTAGTGTTTTGGGACATGATCCATTATACCATGGTAAAAACTTCCACTTTTAATGGCGTTAAACATCCTTCCATCTGCTTACGACATGAAAATGGGGCATTGGAAATGGTACGTCGTTTTGATTATGAAGATTTTAAAAATCGACTTTCATGATCGGAGTTGATGTGACGGTAGACGGATTATACTCTCGTCGCATCAACCCTTTTTATATTTCAATATGACCGCTTTTCAGGAATTTGTAACCCATCTCGTGCCTACTTATGGGGAGTCTGAAGCACGCAGTATGGGTAGGATCGTTTTTGAGGATGCACTGAATTGTCGGTATCCTTATGAGATATTGCCGTCTACGGAGCTGCAAAAAAAACTAGACGATATCACTTGCCGCCTGCTGGCTTTTGAGCCTTTGCAATACATCCTCGGATCCGCGGATTTTTATGGACTAAAATTTAAAGCCGATCGGCGTGCGTTGATCCCGCGTCCGGAAACGGAAGAGCTGGTAGAATGGACGGTAAAAAGCGTGCTGGAAAAATTTCAACCGGGTGCCACGGTGCGCATGCTCGACATTGGAACGGGTAGTGGTTGTATCCCTATCACCATCAAAAAATATTTGCCAGCCACCGATATTTGGGCCATCGACATCAGCCGCGATGCTTTAGAATTGGCGCAGATTAACGCTGATCAATTGGAAGTAGAGGTACAATTTCGGCAAGTCAATATCTTGCGGGAGGCCCAATGGGTAGGTTTGCCACAATTCCATGTCATCGTTAGCAATCCGCCTTATATTCCTCAATCGGAAAAAGCGCAGGTACCGGATCAAGTAAAGGATCATGAACCGCATTTAGCACTGTTTGTTGCCGATGAAGATCCGTTGGTTTTTTATACCGCCATTTCAAAATTTGCTTGGAGCCAGTTGCTACCGGAAGGCTTGCTTTTTTTTGAATGCAATGAATTCAATGCCGCCAAAGTTGTAGAGCTTTTGGAAAATAAAGGTTTTCAGGAAGTGGAATTGTGCCAAGATTTAAGTGGTAAAGACCGCATGGTGCGGGCCAAAAGAAGGTATGTTTTTATGACTGAATAAAACCTTCCACCATTTCAATCAGCACTTGATTCAATTGGTGAATGGATAAAGGCAAATTCCAATTGGCTCGATTTCTGGGCTCAACGTAATTGGAAATAGCCCGCACTTCAAGGAATGGCATTTTTTCCAACAAACAAACGTAAAAACAGGCCGCTCCTTCCATGCTTTCTACATCAGCGTTGGCTTGCACTAGCCAAGTTGGGATGCTGGTTGTTGCCCCTTTGATGGTATTGACCGTAACGCCGCGTACTGGAGGTAAAAAATTGAAATCCGCAATTGGGTTTTTTAAAAGGCCGTTTTCAAAAGGCGGCTCATCACTTTGGAGTAATTCTAGGGCAAAAAGATCTTTAAAACTGCCATCCTTGTCTTCGATCCCCAGGTCACCAAATCGCTCGGATACTACCTGTACCACATCGCCAATCGCGAGATTTCGGTCAATTGCACCGGCAATACCGGCATTGATGACCAAATCGTAACGTTGTTTGCTCAAAGCTTTAGTGTGGGCGTACATGGATATGGGTAAGCCTGCGCCCGTGAGGAGTAACGATACGAACAGTTCTTTTTTTCGAAAAACCAAAGGTTCCAAAAGCTCGAAATGGGTTTCAAGGTGATCGTGTAAGGGCGTGATTTCAAAAGAAGTGGCAGAAGTAACCAGAATGTGCATGGACGACTAAATTGAAAGGGTACAAATTATCAGACCCAAAGCTACCCATTCATCATTTATTATTCTTTCTTCGAACTTTCTTTTTTTCGATATACAAAGGAAATGGTGGGTGAAAAACCTAGGTAGGGATGATAAGCAGCAGCCAAATCAACCTTAAAATGCTCCAACAAAGGAAAACCAAGCCCAAAACTCCAGGTTTCAATAGCGGTAGTAATGCCTCCACGAAACCAAAACGCAGAGATCGGGTGGTATTCAAATCCTATGCGAATATCAACTGGATAGTCAATGTCCTTAACGACTTCGCCCTGGAGTAAAAATTGCGCGGTGGGTTGATAAGCAAACCCGACCGACAAAACGGATGGGGTGTATTCTTTTTGGGTGAGGCGCTGACGAATAGGGTTGCGCACGTAGGCGGCCATTTGCAGCTTGGGCAGCAATTCGGCTTGTAACCCGACGGCAATATTCAATCTCCCAATACTACCATATTCAGGGATGATGATTTGTTGGTAGCCTATTTGTCCGCCTAGACTAATGCGCTCGGAGAGCTGCCGTCCGTAAGCCAGCTGAAAAGCTTGTTCGCGATAGGCAGCATAACCAAAATTTTGTATGGAAACGCCAAAAACTCCAGCAAGGGTAGGGTAGGCAGCTCCACCGCTAAATGAATTTAATGCA
The DNA here is from genome assembly GCA_038240665.1 of Chitinophagales bacterium. Classification (GTDB taxonomy): domain Bacteria; phylum Bacteroidota; class Bacteroidia; order Chitinophagales; family Saprospiraceae; genus Haliscomenobacter. The sequence continues at coordinate 2,516 of JBBRGN010000159.1, forward strand.
GCGATGCCGAAACGATTTTGGGCGCTAGCAATGGCTGTAATGGATTTGATTTTAGCTATACCTGCTTGGTTGCTGAATAGGGCATTGGCGTCGGTATAGTTGAGGCCGGTGCTGCCCATGGCGAGGGAGCGGGCGGTGGTATGACCAGTTAGGCCGGTTTGTGCGGCTAGAGGATAAAGGAAAAATCCTCCTAAAAGGCTGATTAGTAGAGGTTTTAGCATGATTCGGATTTGGATGAGTAAAAATAACGAATTCTTTGGAATTTTTGGATGGTCTGGGGACGGAATTTTTGATTGTGTTCCGCGATGTTATTTTGGAATAAGGATTGGACGAATTGGACACGGATTCTTTGGTGGATGGTATTCTGTAAATTATTGATTGGAACAGGGATTGGACGAATTGGACATGGATTTTTTGGTGGGATGAACTCCTAGCCAATCAGCTGTAAAAATTAACTTAATCCGTGTATAATCCGTCCGTGTTCAAAAAAATCAACTCAATCCATGCCTAATCCCTTCAAGCCATGTTCAAAAAATCCCATTCTACATCAACATTTGGAAATTAAAAAACTTTTCCCCATTTTGATCCTCTAAAAATCAGTCCAACATGAGAAAAGCACTTCGGATCATTTTATTTACCATCATTGGCATCGTAGTAGCCTTGGGTATATTGGTGGCCGTATTCATCTACAAAGTCAAAAACGGGTTTCCAGTATCCTATGAAACTGAAAAACCGAGCATCAATTTCCCAAAGGATCAACCCGCCATTTTATTGTTCTCCAAAACCTCAGGATATCGGCACAGCGATGCGATAGATGCTTCCAAAGTCATGTTCGCTGATTTGGCCAAAAAGAACCACTGGTTTTTGTATGAAACGGAAGAAGGCGGCGTCTTCAATCCCGAGCAGTTGAGCCAATTTAAAGTAGTCATCTTCAATAATTCAACTGGCGAAGTCATCAATGCGGAACAAAAAACGGCCCTTGAAAATTTTGTAGAAAAAGGCGGAAGCTTGCTGGGTATTCATGGCGCCGGCGACGACTCCCACCATTGGGATTGGTATGAAAAAAACCTGTTGGGCGCAAAATTTTCGCATCACCCGATTAAAAATCATCTGCAAGAAACCCAAGTGATCCTAAAACCACTGACCGATAGCACCCTCTGGAGTGGATTATCGCCACAGTGGAAAAATACCGACGAGTGGTATGTGTTTTTTGAAAATCCCCTGAAAAAAGGATTCACGGGTATCTATACTATTGATGGCGAATCCATTAACCCCGATGGAAACATTTTATTTGTAACCAGCAAAACCTTTGGCATGGGTAAAGAACATCCTGTAGCTTGGTACAAAATGACGGAAAAAGGGCGAACGTTCTACACGTCGATGGGTCACGACGGGTCAGTGTATAAAAAGCCAGAAATGATCAAGCTGTTGGAAAATAGTTTGAAATGGGGCATAAGGCAATAGATTTGTGGATATACCTACTGATCAATCAAACAGGCCTAAAAAAATAGGCGACCCAAAACAGAGCACTATAAATTGACTATTTTCAAAACTACAAATCCTAAATTCCTGAAAAAAATTATTCTAACTTAATATCTGATTTAAGGAATGAGTCAATAATAATCTATTCAAAATTGATACCTTATTATTGACTCATCTCTTATGTCTTTTTGGAACAATTATTGAACAAGTTCTTTGATCAATCCCTCCTCACAACTCCAACAAAAACCGACTCACGTTCGCCAGATCCTCCTCGGATAAACGCAATGCTGCTGGTTCGGGCATCAAAGACCCTGTTTGCTTCTGTCGTTTACTGATCTTATTGGCAAGAAAAACACGCTGCTGTCCTGCCAAGTCGCGCACCACCACGGTTTGGCCATCGGCAACAATGAAACCAAAGGCCGATTCGCCGTCGCTGGTATTGACCGTCCAGGCTTCGTAACCAAAGACGATGCCTGCTGAGGGGTTGATGATGGCATCAAGCAAACTCACGCGGTCAAATTTGAGTTTGATTTGCGTCAGGTCGGGGCCTATGTTCTGACCCAATTTGCCAGCGCGGTGACAACTGCTACAACTGGTTTGAAATACTTTTTTACCCTTAGCGGCATTGCTGGGCAACGCAGCAATGCTCGAGATGGACCAGGTTTTATCGCTCCCGGGGCGTTTTAAATAGTTCCCTGCTTGGATGCGTACGGCCTGACTAGGGTTCTCAAAGATTTTTTTGCTGATCTTTTCAAAAAGATCCGTGCTCAGTTTGTTTTCGGCCAATAACCCGATTAGCATTTGGCCGCCGATGGAATCTTTGGCCATGCGTTCTGCAGTTTGTTGGCGCTCCAAAGTGGCAATGTTTAGGTTGAGGAGCTTTTCGCGCTGGGCTTTCCATTCGGATATCTTTTTTTCTAGGGCTAGATCTAACCCCGTTTTTTTCCACTCCAATAAATTAGCCCAGTCGTTACTTTGCCGAAAAGCCAACCAATATTTGGCTTGCTCAGCTACATCGGTTAGGGGGCTTTTGCTCAAAGCCAACATGGCCTCGGCAGCTTTACGGTCTTGTACGTAAGCTAGTCCGGTCAGCGCATTGCGCCGCTCGATTGCGGAGGCATTCGCCTGATTTGCCCAAGCACTGAGTTGCTCTACTGCGGCTGTGGGATGAAGTCGCCAGGCCAATTTGCGCCATACAGATTCTGATAACCCTGGCGATTGCGTGTTCAACAAAGGCCAAATATTTGCAGCATCACCGCCAATGGCGGCACCGATGGCTTCTAATTCCCAGGGGTTGATTCCTTGGTATTGCTGAATCAGTAGGAGTAAAGTAGGGGCTTTGACTTCCCAGGGTTGATCACGAAGGGCGATGGCAATTTCCCGACGCAGCATGGGCAAGGGCGAAAGGGCATATTGTGTACAAAGGGACAAAAACTGAGCAGTAGGCAGTACCCCGCGCAAGGTTCGAAACGCGGCTACGGCCAAGCGTTCTTCCTGTACATTTTTCAATAGAGGTGCCAAAGTGGGAAGCACGGCATCGGCCGGTAGGATTTTTCCCAATAAAAAAACGGCGCGCGCTTTGATGTACGGATTAGGAGATTGTAGCAATTTCTGAACGGCTGGAATGGCTGTCGCTCCTTGTCGGAGTAGAGCCTGAAATCCTTGACCTCGGACATTAGGAGCCGGATTTTGAAACGCGGCCAATTGCCCGGCCAAGGTTTGCCAGTCAAACTGGGGAGCGTGAAGGTTTTTTCCTTTTGGGGTGACGCGGTAAATGCGACCATACCCCAGACTATCTTTCATTTGGTGTCCGCCCACCACCGGGTCATACCAATCGGCAACGTACATAGCGCCATCGGTTCCAATCATTACATCTGAAGGGCGAAACCATTTGCTGTGGTCTTCCTGATGTTTTTTGTCATTCCAGTAATAGGCTTCATCGTCTTTGGCCACTGAAGTTAGGAGGTGCTGTTTGACGCCGAGGTCATAACCAGCGCCTTGGAATGTGGGCCAATAGGCAAAAATGACGTTGCGACCTGCTTCAGCACTCAGGAGCATGCCCCGGTATTTTTCACCCAGGCCATCGCCTTCATTGACTGCCATGCCGGTAGGTGATCCCGCTCCAGTGTTGTCTCCGGCAGGCATAAATCCAGGATCCTCCTGATGCCAATGCGCAGTGAACATGTCTTGACCAGGGCGCTGATCAGCGTTCCAGTAGCGCGTGCCATCGGCGCTGAAATACCCTGCGTTGCCACCTTCCATGAGCCAGGAAACACGGCAGGTCACTACCTGATCGTCGTTGTCGTTTTGCCACATATCGCCGTAACTATCCATGGCGGTTTCGTAGCTGTTGCGGAAACCATGTCCTAATACCCGCAGCCCGGTTCCATCAGGATTGATGCACAATTGGAGTCCGCCGACCCAAATTTTGCCATCGTCACTGCGTTGGTTGCCTTCGTTTTGGAGGTTGTAAGGCGAGCCTCCGGTATATACGCTACCTGAGCGCAGCGTCCAGCCATTGCGATCACTGACATGGTGAGGACCCGCATTGCCGACGTTGAAATACCATTTGCCGTCGGGTCCAGTGACTACCGAGTGTAGGGAATGGTCGTGGTCTTTACCGCCAAAACCAGTAAGCAGAATTTCTTTTTTATCCGCTTTGTCATCGCCATCCTCGTCGGTATAAATGATGAGATTAGGCGCGCAAGAGACGATCACCTGTTTACCGATCACGGCGATGCCCAGCGGAGAAACTAGGTCGGGATCTTCCACAAATACTTTGGAGAGATCCGCTTTGCCATCGCCATCAGTGTCTTCCAAAATCATAACTCGATCGCCCTTTTGGTGGTGCAGGTGGTGGAGCGTATCGTTATTGTAATTGCGGTAGTTGACCGCCTCGGTCACCCAAATGCGGCCTCGGCCGTCCACATCTAGATTGGTAGGGTTATAAAGCTGCGGGCTTTCCGCCCAGAGGGTAACTTCCAGGTCGTCGGGGAGGTTGAGTCGTAGGGGATCTTGGAAAGACTGGGGCGTATAGAAGGTCAATTGAGAGATCAACGTTAGCAGTACGATGGGTAAAAAAGTACGGAGTTTCATATTTGGCAGTGGTGTTACGAAGGTGTGCTGAAATGAATAGGCTTATGTGTACTCAAAATAGCTTGTCTTGAGCACAAAACCAAGTTTTAATGGTTGTTGGTGGTGGTATAGCAGTGGCAAAAAAAGATCATTTTGAGTCTATGAGCCTACTGTCATTCCATCTCAACTAAAAGAGCGCTAAATATTTATATTGAAGATGGACAATTTTTTACAGAGAAGACTACTTTACATTATATCGTTCATTTTTCAACATTTTAAAACCTAAAACTATGAAAAATTTCATTTTGCAAGCCAAAGCGATGCTGTTTATCGCCTGCTTTTCCGTACTTGCTACCTCAGTTTCAGCTCAAACTCCACTTTTTCAAGTACTGACCCTCAAAACGACGGTTGCTGATTACGCAAAATGGAGAACCCTGTATGATGGAGATCTAACCGCTAGAAAAGATGCTGGTTTGACCCAAGCGGAACTAATGAGAACCGTTGAAAATCCCAACACCGTTATGTTGGCTTTTCAGATGGCCGATTTGCAAAAGGCTAAAGATTTCATTGCCGATCCCAGATTGAAGGAAAAAATGCAAAAAGGGGGTGTAATTGCACCACCTGAAATTGCTTACCACAATGTAATTCGTGCTGACAACTCTCCGATTGATGTCAAGGATCGGCTATTGATCATGCACCACGTCAAAGATTTTGATGGTTGGATGAAGGTTTTTGATGCTGAAGGCAAAGCTGCCCGAGCTACCAATGGATTTGTAGATCGCGTTGTGACCCGTGATATGGATGATCCCAATATGGTCACCATCGTATTTGCGGTTACCGATTGGACCAAAGCGAAAGCGGCCTTAGCTTCAGAAACTTTGAAAACGAAGATGATGAATGCTGGCGTGGACAGCGCTCCGATTTTTCTATTTTGCACCTCAGTGGAATAAGTTGGGCTGTTGTCTAGCATCTGGCAAATCAAAAATTTGTTTTTGAAGTCAAAAAAGACATTGTTTCGAATAGATGCTTACTCCCAATGTCGTGAACCTAGTTTATATCCAGGTTCGCGACATTTTTTTTTGACCAAAACGATTCCCTTTCTCAATAATAATGTACGCTCTCAGAAATAAATCCTATTTTTTGCGCACAAACAAAATTGCCTACCATGAAGTATTCGATTTTTGTACTAAGCGTCGCTTGTTTATTGTTTTTTGCAACAACAGCGGGATCTCAAACGCCAAGTACTGCCATCAAAGCCAACCAACAACGCCTGGAAAGTCGGATTTTTGAATTGGCTAAATATGGCAAAGATTCCCTTGGAAGGGGATATCGGGTCGCGTTTACCAAAGGCGATGTTGAGGGACGGGCCTGGTACATGGCGCTGTTGAAAAAAGCTGGCTTGGAAACAAGTATTGATGCCGCTGGAAACATTATTGGAAAACGAAAGGGGAAAAACCAAACCCTGAAAACCCTTGCCTTTGGTTCGCATTTGGACATGGTGCCTGATGGCGGCAATTATGATGGTTGCGTGGGATCCATTGGCGCATTGGAAATCATTGAACTGCTCAATGAAAACAAAATCCAGACCAATCACCCTTTGGAAGTGATCATTTTTTCCAATGAAGAAGGTGGTACCATTGGGAGCATGGCCATGGCAGGCAAATTAACTACTGAAGGTTTGAAACAGGTAAGTCAAAGCGGCTTGACCATGGCAAACGGCATCAGGGCCATCGGCGGTAACCCTGATAAAATCCAACTCAGTGCCAGGCAAAAAGGCGATTTTAAGGCCTTTTTGGAATTACACATTGAACAAGGAGGTATACTCGAAAAAGAAGGTTTGAAAATCGGCGTAGTGGAGGGAATTGTGGGCATCGTACATTGGGAAGCAACGGTTGAGGGATTTGCCAATCATGCGGGTACAACACCCATGAACATGAGGCAAGATGCTTTGCTAGCGGCATCCAAATTTATCATCGCCGTCAATGAAGTCATCAACAGCGTGGAAGGTAAACAAGTTGGTACCATTGGGAAAATTGGCATTCAACCGGGCGCTTATAACGTCATTCCAGGAAAGGTAGTGATGGGGCTTGAAATTAGAGACCTCTCGGATGAAAAAATAGAGCAGTTGTTCCGCATGATTGAAAAAAGAGCAGCAGAAATTGCTACCGCTTCTGGAACCAAAATTTCATTGCAACGACAGGCCAACGACTCACATGCGGCCTTAACCGATAAAGACCTGCAAAGTAAAATTATCACTGCTACCAAAGGGCTGGGGCTGAGTTACAAAATTATGCCCAGCGGTGCAGGACATGATTCCCAAGAAATGGCATTTATTGCTCCGGTGGCGATGATCTTTGTCCCCAGCGTCAATGGCATCAGTCATTCACCTAAAGAATTTACCAAAGCGCTAGACATGGCCAATGGTGCGAATGTATTGTTGCAAACGATACTGGCCTTGGATCGGGAATAGCTTTTTTGATTCATTCGGGAATTGTCATTTTTTGCCATTCAACAGGTGTCAAATTATATTTTGAAGCGATGCCCGCACTTATTTGACTGACTTTTGTAGCCTACGTTTCACCTACAAAATTCATCAAACATGAAAAAAGTAATCATCGTTATCAGTTGCATCTGCGTGTTTTTCGCTACATCCTGTAAGACACTAAGCTCCACTACTTTCATTGGCCCAAAAGACAGTTTTATTTTGGGGAACAATGAACATGGTGCTTATCAAGTGGATTTGAAAAATGTATCGCCTAATGCCCTCAACCTCCATTTAGCACCGATTGGCGGCGGAACCCATTCTCCCGTTGAAGTACAGCCCAACCAAAAACTGAGCTTAAAAGTAGACAAGAATACGGCACTGATCATTGGTAACCAATCAGACCAACAAGCAACGGTACAGCTAAAAGTCATCGGGGATACTGGACTTTCCATGGGCTACAAAAATCACTAATCTTGGAATTTTATTGCCCATTACGGATCAACAAAAAATTAGCTATATGAAAAAATCAACCATCGTGCTGTTCCTTCTAAGCGGATTCTTTTTTTGTTCACTGAACTGCGGGTTTGCTCAAGATCCGATGCCAACCGTCAAAATTTACCTCAAAAATTACAGCTTATTGCCCAAAGGGGTGGGACTAAAAATGATCAAACCCAACCAGGAAGTGGACATCAGTTATCGGGGTTCTTGGATGCCGCTGGCCAAAAAAGCCTTTGAAGTAGCAGTCGGAACCCGCATTGAATTTATTGCCGACAAATCAGCCATAATGAGTGGAAAAGCCGACCAATACCAAGGCAAATTGATTGTAACTGTTAAAGCGGACGACGCGGGTAAAACTTTTTCTTTTTAACCAACCTTTGCCGGTACTTTGGGTTTTGTATGGAGCAAAACCTAAAGTACTGTTTTACCCAACATGATGACCATCCAACTCAATATCTACGCTGCTGTTTTGCTTTTTGCTTTTGTGCAGGGCATTTTTTATACCTATCAATTCTCCAAACGCGGAATACAGGACGAGCGCGTTTCCGATTTTTGGATGGCGAGCCTTATCCTCGGACTGTGCATCACCAACCTTCATTCTATGCTGGGGTTTATGGGGATTCATATTTTAGGGCAAGAACTCTGGTTTTTCCCACAAAGCGCTGGATTGATCATTGGCCCATTGGTGTACTACTATTTGAAAACTCAAATCAACGTTTATTTCAAATTTAGGGCTTCAGACCTTCGGCATTTCTTAGCTTTTATCATTTACTTTGCCTACCATTTACTGGTGTTTTCATCGGGTAAAAACGGGGTGGACTGGTGGGCCCAACACGTACACAATCGGCTGTTTGTAGGTGACCTAGAGCTGATCGCCGAAAATGGCTCTCTCGTATTGTACATGGCGCTTTCCATTCGCTTGTACCGCCGTTATCTGCATTGGTTGCCCACCGAGCGCTCCGATACAGAATTATTGCGTTTGGGCTGGTACAAAAACTTTTTGGTATTGATCATCCTGGGGGTTTTGTCCTCCTTTGTCTTTCTCGTGCTTGGCTTTTTTACCAACTTGTCTTATTGGGATGATTGGGTTTTGCGGGCAATTGTCGCTTTTATTATCTGTTACGTCAGTTTCCATGCGTATATCCAGCCCCAACCCCCGAACCTCGATTTTAAAGAAGCAGCGGCGTTACTCCCAGCTACTGCAACGACAGCAATCACCGTTGTCGATACGTCAGACAACTTTGAAAAATCGGAGCTAAAACTAGAACTTAACGAAC
>JBBRGN010000160.1:0-11225 GCA_038240665.1 Chitinophagales bacterium
AACAACTCGTCCGCATCAGCATTTTTGTAAAAATAGCTGCGCAGCGACGCTCGTGGTGCGGCCAGACCAATATGAACATCAGAGTTGACCAACAAAGGAACCCGGCTTTCCAGAAAATCATCGGCAGGCGGTACTTCAAACCCTTGCAAAAGTCGCGCCTGTAAGTTGTGCGGAACCGCGATGCGTGGCTTCACATCTTCTACTTGCAGGATTTCCTTCACCATGGTGGGGCGGTGAATGTGGTACAACAAGGAAGCCATTCCATCAAAACCAACGGTACCAAATAATTGCTCGTAGTAATACCCGCCGTTGGGCTTTTCAAAAATGGTATGTCGCTTAGGGGGTATTTTTCCAAGTTTGTGGTAAATGGGCATGGTATTGGTTTTATTGAGGATAAAGTAAGGGAATTTACCTCAACCCCAATAGACTTTGTGAACATAAAATCGAAAAGTTAAAAAAGCCAAAAGGCCGACTAAATTGGTATCTTATTGTTGAATCATTCTTTGCTATACCTATCGAAGAAACTAAAAATGGTTTACCTAGACGCCACAGTTCGCGTCTCGGTAAACTATTTTTAGCACTTTTTCCAAAATAGCACGCAATAAGTCAAGTTCCTAATTTGATGCCATCCCAATAAAATCCTAGTTATTGTGGTTAAATGAAAAACCTAAACCTATGAAAAACAACCTCATTTTGATCGCCATTTCATTAGTATCTCTACTTTACAGCTGTCATAAAGAAAACAATGAACCCGCCATCATTGGTAGCTACATCGGAAAATCACAATACCGATCTACTCGATTGACGGAAATTTTCACTTCTCCCACTCAATCCAAAATGGTTTGGGTCAAGGATTCTACTTATCAACAACCAGATACTGTAGTCATCAAATCCATTTCGAAGGATAGCTTCCAACTCATTGCCAAATGGGCAGGCAGCTTACCCAGCGGTTGGAGCAAGTTCAGTTTTGCTGATGCTTTGGATGGTACACAGCTGATGTTTAAACGCAGTTTTAATATTTCTGGCTATTACCAGCAGGACTTATTGCTGCAATATGACCCCATCACGCTGCGGTTGATGCTGGATTATCATTATTCAAGCGGGGTTCCACCTAGAGATGAGGTGCTGCATTACGAAGGGGGGAAATGATGAAAGGAAGTCAATATTAAAACGGACTCACAAAAAAAATAATGTGTAGGCAAGCAGGGCAAACGCATGAATGCCAGAAGTGACCTCGGAGAGGTCTAACGTTTGTAACAATTGGCCCGTTTGTGCGGTTTTTGACCTCAGAGAGGTCTAACGTTTGTAACAATTGGCCCGTTTGTGCGGTTTTTGACCTCAGAAAGGTCTAACGTTTGGTGTGCAATTGGCCCGTTTGTGCGTGTTTTTAACCTCGGAGAGGTCTAACGTTTGGTGTGAAATTGGCCCGTTTGTAAGTCTTTTTGACCTCGGAAAGGTCTAACGTTTGTAGCAATTGGCCCGTTTGTATGTGTTTTTGACCTCGGAGAGGTCTAACGTTTGTAGCAATTGACCCGTTTGTATGTGTTTTTGACCTCGGAGAGGTCTAACGTTTGTAGCAATTGGCCCGTTTGTGCGGTTTTTGACCTCGGAGAGGTCTAACGTTTGGTGTGCAATTGGCCCCTTTGTATGTGTTTTTGACCTCGGAGAGGTCTAACGTTTGTAGCAATTGGTAGTGCCCAGTTTTGGGTGATGAATTTCGTAAAAATGTAGATTTATCACTCACCTGTCGACACTACCCTAATTTCATGCGTTTGCCCTAGTACGCATGAAAAAGGCAAACCTTACCCCACAAAATACATATCCACTTCCCCCTTATTTTTAGCAGCAATCTTTCCACGGTAGGTAAATTCAAACTGATCTTTGACCAACGACCAGGTATCGCCGGAAATGTTGATCTGGCCGGGATGGCTATTTTGCTCCATCCGTGCAGCCGTGTTGACCGTGTTGCCCCAGATGTCGTAAGCAAATTTGCTACTGCCTACCACACCCGCTACCACGGGGCCAGAGTCGATGCCAATGCGGATGTCAAAGAAAGGTTGCCCCGCCGCCTTGCGCTGCTGGTGATAATCGGCAATAAACTGGCGAATTTCAATGGCCGCTTGTACGAGGATAAAGGCGTGATCGGGGTTAGGTGCGGGTAAGCCTGCTGCACAGAGGTAGGCATCGCCAATGGTTTTGATTTTTTCAATGGCATAGCGGCCAATGATCGCGTCAAATTGGCGGAAACAGTAATCCAACTCGCTGACCAGATCTTCAGGGCGCATGTTTTCACTGACCTGGGTGAAGTTGACAAAATCGGTAAACATTACTGAGGCAGAAGGATAAAGCCGAGCAGCAGCATAACCATTTTCTTTGAGTTCTGCTGCTACGTTTTTGGGCAAAATATTGAGCAGCAAAGCCTCGGATTGTTGCATAGCTTCTTGTAACTCTTCGGTACGTTGTTCTACGCGGGTCTCCATGTCGTCGTAGAGCAAAGCATTTTCTAGCGCAATGGCAATTTGCGCACTTAACAATTGTAAAATGTCCAAGCGCTGCTGGTTAAAAGCACCTGGTGCACTGTTGTTTTCAAAGTAAACAATGGCTTTTACCTGTTGATTTTTTACGATCGGCAAACACAAGGCGGAGAGGATCCGGTTTTTTTTGAGGTAAATATCCTGTCCATAATGGCGATCAGCTTGGGCATTGTCGAGGGCAATGGGTTGTTGGGCTTGAATCGCATACTGCAACATCATCTCAGGTAAGATATCTTGGTGCGCAGTAATGCGGGTCAGGTCAACCGGTTTTGAGACTTCCTGCTGGGCGTAGATCTGCCAATCTTTACCTTGTGGCAGCAAGAGTGCAATGCGCTGTGATCCAGCGTTTTCCGATAAGATGGGAAGCAGTTTTTCCAGGAGCTGTTCCAGTTTAATTTCGCTGTTGATGCTGGTAGAAGCCCGGATAAAACTCAGCAAGTCCAAACCTTGGTTTTCTTTATTGGAGGCAATGACATTGCCGCTGAGCGGTTGAAAAACCACCTCCGGATAGCGCGTTTTGAGTTCATTGCATTGTGCCCAACAGCCCCAATTCGCAGCCGTTTGCCAAGCCAATTGAATGCTGTTATTTCCTTGTAGCGTGAGTCCCAAAGCATAGAGTACTTGAGCTTTGGCCTCGTAACTCAACAACAACTCGATGATGTTTTGATTTAAAATGGCGGCTTCGATGGCTTGTTCAAAATGTTGTAGCGCAGGAGCTGTTCTTCCTTCATAGTTGGCCCATACTGCCGCTGCCAGATGATAACGTGAAGTAGCATTGGCGGGATTATGCTTGGTCATCATTTGTAATTCATTGACAAAACCCGCTAAGCTTCGTTTCAAGGAGCGATTGATTCGCTCCGGCGATTTGGTACATTGAATCACCATCAATAAGCGAAAAAAAGCATAGCCCACTGTACCCGGGCTAAAATCACGCCAATTTTCAAGGTACTTGTTGAGAAAGTCAATGGAATCGTCCGGTTTATTGCGCAATGCATTGTACAAAAAATTCAATTGCCGAATCAAAAACGCGTTGGACGCATTTTCAGATTTATCAACGTCGTTAAGGTCATTGGAAAGCTGATACCAAGTACCGGAAATGGGTTGGTCACTCCAGGTAGCTGATGAAAAACTTTCGGCAGCTTGTAACAAAATTCGAAACAAATTGGCGCTGGTTGTGATACCGTTCACCTCAGCCTGGCGAAGCAAAGGGGGGTATTGCAATAAAAGTTCCGAAAGCGGTGTGCCGGCAAAAAAATCATAAAACATGCCCATTCCTCCGCTGTAAAAGGCCATCCCAAGTACCCCATTTTCTTTGGAATAGCGGTAGTTTTCCAATAACGATTTTACGACCTGTCGAATGGGTTGGGTGTTGTGATGAACAAAAGCACCTGCTAAAAAATTGATCGGCGATTGAGCTAGCGGATTTGGATAGCGTTGATTCAGTTGATGCGCTAAGGCAATCATCTCATTGGCACGATCGTATTTGAAATCAAATGCTGCTAATTTAAAAGCATAAGAGGCAAAAGAGACCGAAGTAGCTTCGGATAGGCCATGCCGCAACCCAATTCGAATTTGTAGGCTCATCAGCAGGAGCGTCATTTTTGGCGCAGTTAGAAATACGGCTGTACTAATCATTTGCAACATGCGGGCTTTCCAATAAGCATCCTGATCATGGTTATTGGGAAGTTGGTTGACATATTCTACACTTTTACCTTTCATGGCACGATCCAGTAAAACAATGGCTTTGATCGTTGTAAAAAGATTGGGCTGAGTAGATAATCGAACACCAAACCGTTCTAAAACTGGCAGCATGACTTCAAACGCTTTTTGGTAACGCGCTTGCATGGTATAGAGCTCAACTGCAAAAATGGCCCAATGGGCCAATTGGTATTTGTCGACGGCGTGTTTTTTGACCGTTTCAATCCAAATTTCATTGGCCTGGAGATTGTCGCTAAACATGGTAAAACGCAGGCATTCTAAGCAAATTTGAAAATTGGATTTTTGGTGTAAAACCCAACTTTCAGGGGTGAATTGCTCAAATCGATAGGCGGCGTATTGGTAAGCTTGATCAAAAGCTCCCCGCTGTGTTGCTTCATTTATGCCTTTAACCAGCAGATCAGCATAGGCTGTGGTTTGCGGTGGAGGCAACAACAGCACATATTGCAATGCTTCAAAAGAGTTGCCACTCCCAATGCTGAGTTTTACAATAGCTTGTAAGAGTCTTTGTTTTTCAGCGGCGGGAATTTGCTGAAGCAGTGCTTTTTGGAAGCCTTTGGTTGTAAAATAGGCTGCTTGATCTTCCTCACCTGATAAACGAATTAAACCACTGGTGAGTAGTTCGGCAATTGCTTCTTTTTGGTCATCCAGTTTTTCCTCTAGTACGATATAGACGTCCGCAAAACGGAATTTGCGTCCTAATAAAGCGCCAATTTCAATGAACTTCCGCTGCTCAATCGATAATTTTTCGGCTAGTTTGATTTGGAACTGAGCTACGCTTTCGGTTGATTCATAATGTTCTATGGCCGAAAGTTGCGGCACAAATTGTCGACTAGCAGCGTCGATCGGCAAATGCTGTTCTTTGGCTGCACGGTGGAGTAGTTGGACTACCAAGGCAGGATTTCCTCCTGTTTTTGCTAAGATCAGTTTTGCGGTTGGGGTGATTACATTGCTTGCAATCCGTTGTTGAGTCAGCACTTTTTGCAACATGGGCTCATCCCAGGCTTTGAGTTGGATTTGAGCTGCTGGAATATTGGCTGGTGTTGAAAACCAACTATTTTTAAGTTTTTTAATCGGGGTATCTTGGACTTCTTCTTGATTGTTGTTGAGTACAAACATTAAAGTTCCCGAAGGCATTTCATACAAGACCTTGTTGATGATTTGCAAATTGAGCGAAGAAGCCAATTGACAATTGTCGAAACTAGCCGCTAAAGCAATGCCACAGCGATGAAACGCCTGAAAATAGCTACTTAGGGCAAATGCCAAGCGGTTTTGGGTCTCTAAAGGTGGCAACTCTGGAACTTCATGATCGGCTGGAACCAATTTGAGCAGAGCTGGACAAAGGTTGGTTAGCAAAATCGCATTGTTGTGCAAAGCTATGGAAAGTTCCTGCTTTAACTTCTGAAGGGTCTTCGCTGGTAAAGCAAAAGCATATTCCGTCAAGGCATTCAACAGTTGACTAAAGGGAGCATAAGGGGTTACACTCGCCTCTCCAAAGTCGACACGGGCAGTAAACACATGAACAGGCAAAATACCAATCAATGCTTTGACCAACACATTTTTTCCGGTTCCTTCGATGCCTTCGATGAGCAGCAAACCATGTACTTTGGAAGCATCGAGGTTTTGAAAAAAAGCGAGGGCGGTTTCCAATTCATACTCTAAAAACTGGCCTTCTCTCCAAATGAATTTATCTGAATCATCATCGGCAATTTCAAAAGGAGCATCAGGCGCTAACGTTGCCAAGCGCGATAGGTCAACCAGCAGAGACTCTGCCGAAGCATAACGGCGCTTGGGGTCTTTTTGCAGCAGTCGATCCAAAATCTTCCAAATCCCAATATGAACGCCATCCACAACATGGGCAACAGGGCGATGTGAAAAAGTCAACAAGCGGTAAGTGGTATTGAGTGAATCGGTGCCAGCAAAAGGATTGTTTCCAGTAAGCAATTCCAGCAGTACAACGCCAATGGAAAAAAAGTCGCTGCGCTCACTGGGTCTATGCTGGGTACGGCCAGTTTGCTCCGGGGCGATGTAAGCCAAGCCACTTGGAGCAATAAGCGGTCTATGGCTTGCGGAAATGGCAGCAGTTGTAGAACGAGCCGTCAGCAAATCTAGAATAAAAAGATGCTCTTTTTCCGCATCATAGACCATGTTTTGCGGATGCAAAGCATAGATGGCTAAACTCGATTGATGAAAAGCCTTTACTTCTGTGGTCAAGGTTTTTGCAAAATGATAAAATGCGGTTGCTATAGAAGGATGCCAATCGTGCAATAAGTCACCTTCTGGCAGGGTGAGTACAAGACCGTTTTCCATTGCTCCCAATGGCCGGTAGCCGACGGGAAGGCCGGGTAAAGAACGCAAGGTCAGCTCTTCAGCTTGAAATTTCCCCCAAGTAGGCAATAGGTTTTTTACCCAATTGCCTTGAGTGCCAATAGAAAACGTTGAAAAATCAGTTTGCAAAAATAACTGCACGGGATAGAATTCTGTTTATTCGTAATGTGGATACACGTTTTTGTTCATAAATTCCTGGATCCATTTTTGGTGGTCTTTATTCCAAAATTGGGCGATGACTTCATCGTAATCCTCGCGGATATTTATTGAATAGTCGGTTTCCACATTTTTGCAATCTGGCGACCAAGTAGAATGAATCGTAAAAGAATAATTGAGTTCTGGGTGATGCAATTTGCAAATGGGGCCTTTTTTGAGGTCCGCCGCATCGAAGATCCAGATTTCACGGGTGTATTCATCTGGTCCTTCTAGATCTTCAGGGCCGTTGATCATGGTACACAGAATATAACCATCCATCTGATCATCATAAGGAGCAGTTTCTCCCGCCGGGCGTTGACGTGGAATAAACTGCAGCGAACGCATGTTTTGGTTCATTTTAAAGAGGTAGTAATCCTCCAACTTCATCGTTTGCGTATTTTGTCGCGCCAAACAAAAAGGCACCCCGCCTTGGGTATAATACAATAGATCTTCAACGGAAATAGCGCGGTTATCATAATCGGCATAAAGATCCATGATGAAACGCGTCAACATGCGGTAATCCAAGCCGTAACATTGCCAGTACAATTGACGCAACTCCGCATTGGCTACATCAGCAGATACGTAATTGCGATAGGTGGTTAAGCCTACACTCCAAGTATGGGCTTTTATATCTTGATTGTCAAACTGTTGTTTGTTCTCAAAACCCATTTCCTGAATGAGGGTTGAGTGCACCACTTCGCCGCTTTTTCCATCGACAATAAATTTACCGATTCTGCCAATATCCATCTCTCCGCAAGCAATGATCCCATAGGTATAGGGAAGCGAAGCGCGGCTGGTATCTACTGCCAATAAATCATAGGAACGTACCCATTCGGCAGCACAAACGGCGCAATTGTGGGCGGTATGTATGGTTATTTTATCGTTTGGGTTTTCGTAGTCAATGTAAAAATGAACCGTTTCCAGATCGATCCAAAATTGTTTGGCGTTTACAGTTTTGCTGCCTTTTTGCAAATCTTTGCGGGCAATTAGGTAAAAAGGCGTGGTCGGGTCGATTGTTTTGGCGGTGAGTCGACGCAACAAACGGCTCAGCCAAGGGAAGCCGGGAAAAGGTTCATTTTCCAAGATATCCAAAGCAAATTTGAGCGAGGAATCAACCAATACGATGTAGTCGCGGCTAAAATTGGTTTGGTGCATCGTTTGATTGATGGTCAGGTGTTTACCGGTATCAGCATCCAACACTTGCCAACTTTCGATGTCTTTTTCACCCGTCCAACGCATCAGCCATACATTGTCGTCCATTTCAAATTCACCTTCAACGCTTTTTTCGCCTTTTTTCAGTTCTTCCAGCGCCTTTTCTACATTAAACTCACTTTCGTGTTCTCCGTTGGTTTTACCGATAAGGTGATGAATAAAATTTTCAATGAGTTCAATAAATTTTTTGGCTTCCAAGCGGATGTTGTTCAGTGCTTGTTCCAAAACATGGATCTCGTGGCGCACTACATCTTCAAATTTTTGGAGTAGGGCGTTAAATTTTTCCGAAAACAGTAGGGTGCTAAAGCTTTTTTTAAAGCATACCGTAAAAAACTCTTGGGTATAAGGATCAAAGGAAGGATGAGCCGTGGTTTGCGTCAATTGGAAGGTGTTCTCCAAAATGAGCGGCATCTCCTGACGCCATTCCCGGTTCCAACCAATGGGAGTTTTCAGTTGCAGCGTTTCGGGATTTAACTCGAATGGACGACCGGCGTCAAAATTGACGCTCACCTGAGCAGGTTGGTCTTTTTGAAATTTAAATAAGTTGAGCGAAGTATTGACTTGATTGCGCGATCCAAATTTTAGGTTCATACGCGCCATCCCATAACTCTTGAAGTAAGCATCCTCCTTAAAATAATCGGTTCCATACTTAGTAGCTTCATCTGCCCAATAACAAGGCGTACGCAGCAAGCCAGATTTTACGTTGATTTTGCCTGTAGAAAGGTCAAATCGAAATACCATGCCATCGCCGTTAAATAGCATATCCGACCATTCACCGCAGGCGGTTCCATCTGGCCAGGTTTTCGGTGCCGGTGTGGGCCCGTTTACGCTGCCGCAAGGAGAATTGAGATACATGTGGCCATAGATGTCATTGGGTATTTCACCTTCTAAAAGGATCAACTCGACTTCAATTTCTTCACGAGAACATGCCGTTAAAGGCCAAGTTTTAGGAATGGTAGCGATTGTGTAGGGCATTGGATTGATGATGTTGCGAGATCAAGTATACCTGAATTAACACCTTAAAGC
This sequence comes from Chitinophagales bacterium, assembly GCA_038240665.1. GTDB lineage: Bacteria > Bacteroidota > Bacteroidia > Chitinophagales > Saprospiraceae > Haliscomenobacter. The sequence goes on from JBBRGN010000160.1 coordinate 9,012, forward strand.
TGTTTTAGATTTTTACTTGCTTAAAAAAATTAATCCTGAATCAGCCTTTTGCCAAAACAGCGTAGATGCAGCAGTAGATGAATATTCAAAGCCCCTCTAAGGTAAGCAAAAAAAAATAACCCACAAATTTCAATTTCTCTTAATTGTTGATTTTATAGCCTGGATGCATAATTTTTAGAAAAAGTCCTAAATCATTGTAAGTTTGAGAAAAAAATACCGATGAACTTCGATGTTTTCCGAGAATCCATCCAACAGGATATGCCGCCCGTTTTTTCGAATCCGCTTTTGCTAGCCATGTGGCACGAAGGCCGAGGCGAATGGGACAAATCGCACGACATTGCTCAAGACATTTCCTCGAATGAAGGCGCTTGGGTACATGCCTATCTACACCGCAAAGAGGGTGACATTTGGAATGCCGATTACTGGTATAACCGCGCTGGCCGCAAAAGGCCTTCCTATGACTTGGAAACGGAATGGATCAACCTGACCCAATGGTTTTTGGACCAAGAATGATGCAACAATAAGCTACCAAATTCCTCAAAACTTACGATTGTACCCCACCCGAATTACCTGGGTTTCATAGTAATCGGCGCTGGTATAATGGAAACCGTCGCCCTGGATGTATTTTTTAATGACCATTGTATTCAACAAATCCGTGGCGTTAATAAACCATTCCGCTTTGCCCTTGTTCACTGCTTTTTTCAAACCTACATCCAGCGAAAAACGCGCATAAATCTTCCCTTGTGGGATCAAATCTGGTGCTAAATAAATAGCGGTAAATTGCGCATCCAAGCCTTTTGGCAAGTGGATAAGGGTATTCAATTTCACATTACCAGATACAAGTTTCTGCGTAGGCGAAGTAGAAATATGCGGCGAAGGATACAAATTGCTGATGGAAAAAGCATCAATTTGGTTGCGGTACACATTGAAATTCAGGTTAAAAGCTACCTTTTTAGAAAGCGATTGCGACCATACCATCTCCACACCAGTGTTGAAGCTTTTATTCACGTTTTGAAAAATGGCGTAAATCAAAGTTTTCCCGGGCACAATGCTAGAAATCCGTGTAATGGTTCCGTTGGCAATGCGGTGGTACAGTGCGCTGTAAAAATAGCCTTTTCTCCAAGTCGTTTTGTAGCCCAATTCAAAAGAGTTGGTAAACTGTGGTTTGAGGGCCGGGTTACCCACTTTGATGATTTCTGCATCATCATATTTCGGAAAAACGCGGATATCGACTTCGTTTGGTCGATCTACCCGCCGGTTGTAAAAAACGGACAACTTATTGTGGTCGTTGATTTTGTAGGCAAATCGCATATTGGGAAAAGGCTGAGCATAGTTGTAACCATTGCTTTTGTAGGTATTGTGGCGCGGATCCACTTCATACTGCAAGCGCACATATTCCAAGCGCAAACCCACTTCTGCTTCGTATTTTTTGTTTTCAAAAACATAATTGCCATACAGCGCGGGAATGGTTTCCCGGTAAGTGGCTTTACCGCCAGCATTGGTATCCAAAGGCGAATTAATGCCCGGGATAAACAGCATATTGGTAGGGATCACCCGCGGGCGCAATTTTAATCCCCCTTCAAAACGGCCATATTTCAGCGGCTTGACATAATCGACATTCAGGTCGCCAACGTGCTCATCGGAAATCAATTTAAAAGCATCTTTGCCCGCAAAAGTAGGGAGGATGTTGTCAAAAAAGTATTTCTCGTTTTCGCGGTGGTAAGTGTAATTGAGCGCAATATTGAGCAAATGGCCGGGTTGCTTGAATTTATGTTGGTAAATAGCCGAAGCCGTCACGGTAGTTTTCAATTCATCTTCCAAAAATTGCCAAAGCCTGAACCGTTCAGTATAATCTTTATTGAAAAAAGGCTCATCCCCGTGATCCAAGATTTTTTCGCTGCTGAACAATCCTGACAAGGTGAAACTATTTTTGCTGTTGATCGACCAATCCATCCCGCCTTTTGCCGTAGCCACGGTGGTGTTGCGGTTTCTTTTGGTTTGTTGGTTGATGATGGATCCATCGTCGTAAACCCGGTTTACGAATTCGTTTTTGTTGAGGGTAGGTGTATACAAATAATCGCCTTGAAAAAAAGCGTTGACTTTCTTTTTTCGATAATTCAAAGACAAAGAAGGGTTCAATTTAGGAGTACCTTGGTATTGCGGACGAATATTCGGTAAGTTCTCCTTTTTGACCCACAGCGCGCCCAAGCCTGA
>JBBRGN010000161.1:0-11159 GCA_038240665.1 Chitinophagales bacterium
AGCACCCGCCAGTAGCGCAGAGTCGCCACCGGCATGCGGAGCACAATTTATTGCTTTGAGATTTGTAATGTAGTCTTTGAGACCAAGCCCATAATAACTTTCCTAAAAGCTTGATTTATTGCTCCTTTTTAAGGAAATTACTGTTGTACCACCCACTGATCAACATGAGACTTATCTTTACTTTTCTTATCACCTTTGGTTTTATCAACTTTGCCTTAGCCCAGGAGAAGAATAAGGAAACCCAGCCTCATTACATTTTTAGCATATATTTTGGTGGAGGATCTGCCTACATTGATGAAGCACAAATCCAAGCTTTGTACAATTGGCTAGACGGAATTCCTGGAGTAGATGGCCATGAAATTAGCATTCACGGACACACGGACAACATCGGTAGTATTGAGTATAACCAATGGCTTTCTCAGAAGCGTTGCCAAGCAGCTTTTCAAGAACTCATCAATAAAGGCCTGCGGCCTGAACTCATCAGATTTAAAGATTTTGGCGAACTGAATCCCATATACGACAACAGTACCTGGGACGGACAAAAGCGCAACCGAAGGGTAGATGTAATCGTTTGGCCACTTATTTTGTAATTCCAAATAAATAACGTATATTTGAAAAGAACACAAAATCTAGTTACTAGATCTTGACTGTTCACCGTATAAATCACCGACAAATTATGATTTGAAGGATATTAACATAAATCTTCAAAAATTATTTGTTATGAAAAAAATAAACAGCTCCATCGTAGCCTTTCTTTTGGTTATGACTACCGCATCAGCTCAAAGTACGCCATCATTGTCGGAGATGAGTTGGTCTGATGTTAGTCCTTTTACCAAACTTATTGTCGGATTGGCCCTGATTACAGTAGTACTATGGGGCATCTATATTGTTTCGGTTTTTGCAGTAAAGGAAGACAAAGAAAAGGTAGAGAAACGCCGGCAGCGTAGTGCTCCTCATTACCATGCTGAAGAAGGGTATCAATCCATGACATTGGCCAATCATTTGCTGGCAATTCGGGATGAACGACAAAAAGAAAAATTGAGTAGAACTCTAAATCCGCCTTCGCGAGGCTAGTTTTTGGATACACTTGCTCACATTACAAATAGGTTTACCTATTTTTAGCGTTTGAAGAAACATTAACCGCATGAATTGAAGTTTTGTACTGCAATTCATGCGGCTTTTGTATTTTGAATGAGCGTTAAAAATTATGCTGAATACCCGATTTGGTTTAGGATTGATCTTTTTGACTTGTATTTTAGTGTGTAGCATTGGCCGTAGAGCGGTGGTTTCCACGCAGCAGGCTTATGAATGGCATTACCGTGGGTCGTTATTGTACAGCGAAGGCCGGTACAAGCAAGCTAGAGAACTACTTCAAAATGCGTACCACGCTCAACCCAACAACTATAATTTTGGTGTTGCCTACGGTCTTTGTCTAGGAAGGCTTGGCGATTCGGGGCAGGCGCAGGGGGTCTTTGCCAACTCCCGGCGAGGAATATTACCCCGCGATCCAGAGCGGTCACAAAAGTTGGCGCTGAATACTTTTTTTTCCGGCATGTCCTATCTATATTCTTTGCACTACGGGCAAGCTTATGTTCAGTTGCGTAGTGCGGTTTTATCGCAAAAAACGCTCAATCAACCTAAATTACTCAGCATTTTTTACAATGCTTTGGCTTATGCTACCTTACTCAATCAAAGTAACAATGGGCATCACCGAGAAGATATGCCATCGCATTACCATATTCATCGGCGCGACATGGAACGAGCGGCAGATTACTACGCCCAATCTTTACTGGCCAATCCTGAAAACGAACTTTCACTAGACAACTACCGCGAGCTAGCTGATACGCTGCAATTGTTGGACGAACTGCCACCTGGTCTAGGTGCTATTTTAGATACCATGAAAGCCGCACCGACTTTTATTCAAATGCACCAAACCATCATTAGGGATCTACATTTGGGTGAATTCGATGAATTGGTTTTTTTGATTGATATTTCTGGCTCGATGGTGATGGAAAAAGTAGTCTGCTATGGCGAGGATCGATTTACAGCGATGAAAGAACTTTGCATGCGCATTTTGCCGGAAATAAAACCCCAGGTACAACTTGGAATTGGTACTATCGGCGGGAACTGTGGTACCGTACCTTCTCATTGGAATAAAACAGGAAGCATATCCAGAGTAGACATTCACGACAAACTGCGCTTTTTGATACCCGATGGCACCACACCTTTGTTGAGTATGTTGGTCAAAAGCCCCGAGTTGTTTTCAAAAGTAGACTCCACCCGAAAATGCATTTTCTTGATCAGCGACGGAGCAAATACCTGTCGGGAATCAGGTTGGGATATCTGCGAGCTAGCTGGCATGTTGAAACAAAAAAAGATTGCAGTTAACGTACTTACTTTCCTGGAAAACTCCTATGACAATACCAGTGCTTTTGGGGAATACCTCTGTTTGTCTGAAATAACGCGAGGACACATCATCTATCTCGATAATTATCGCTGTAGATTGGAACCTCTGGCCCTAGATCTCGTAAAAACTTGTCAATTTAAGTTTCCTGACCTGCAAAAAAGTACTTGTTGGGGAGCCCACATCAAGAACTTGTGGATGGTTGATAAACCTACCTTTTGAGTTGAGATCCTTAAACAGATCTAATACTTGGTTTTTTGATTACCTCATTTTATCTATTACGATAGTGAAGCAGCTCATTTTCTTTCTGTTGCTATTTTCTTTTAGCTTGCAATTATCAGCTCAATTGGTCAACATCGAAAACCAGCGAATGCAGACGGATAGCATTAGATTTGCTGGGAATGTCAATTTTGCAGTTAATTATTCAAACAACAACAATGTTTCCCTCTTACAAACCAGCGCGTCACTTGCATTGCAGGTCAAGACCAAAGACCTTCGGACTGTTTTTTTAATCTTGGGAAATTATGATCATGCTGAATCCAAATCAGAGGATTTTGTTAACAATGGTTTTTTTCATCTACGAGCTACCCAGAAATGGAATAAATTCATTCGTTGGGAAGCATTTGGGCAAGCTCAATTCAATTATCTATTGGGCATAAAACAACGTTTTTTAGTAGGTACAGGGCCAAGGATAAAATTTTTACAGATTAACAAAAATGCATTTGGGTATTTCGGTTTTATGCACATGCTAGAATATGAGCAAAGCGCAGGAGAGCTATCGGTTATTAATCGGCATAATCGCTGGAGCACCTATTTGACATTGACCGTTGGTTTTCCAAAAATTAATGCCGAATTGGTCACCACAACCTATTATCAGCCGCGCCCAGATTTATTTCAGGACTATAGGGTTTCCCATCAGACCTCAATTAATTTCGCAATAAGCCGCCATTTAAAATTTAGTTCGGGTGTTACCTATTATTTTGATTCTTTCCCGCCCTCAGATGTTAGACGAAAAGCGCTGACATTACAGCAAGGAATTCGATATGATTTTTGAGTAAAAAAAAGTATCATTGGGCATGATTACAAATTTAAGTATTGCCCACCTGACGGTATATCAGTGGTGTATTCTAGCCTTGGCTGCTTTGTGTATTGGAATGGCTAAAACCGGCATTTCAAATTTAGGAACCGCCACGGTACCTTTAGTGGCCTGGTCATTTGGTGGAAAATTATCGACTGGTATCATGTTGCCCATGTTGATTATTGCCGATGGAATTGGTGTTTGGTATTATAACCGACATGTGGAGTGGTCGTACTTGCGAAAATTAATGCCTTGGACATTGGTAGGCATTGTGCTGGGATCTTGGATTGGGCAGCAAGTGGACGATCAATGGTTTAAAAAAATAATGGGAATCATTTTTGGCATCTCGGTATTGTATATGTTTTGGCGGGAATACCGAGGAGTTAGTAAAGTGCCTACCCAATGGTGGTTTGCCATGATTATGGGGGTTCTTGCGGGGGTCACTACGATGATTGGTAACTTAGCCGGAGCAGCGACTGCGATTTTTTTCTTGGCAATGCAGCTTCCTAAAGAAAATTTTATTGGTACCAATGCTTGGTTCTATTTTATTGTGAATTGGCTAAAAGTACCCTTCCAAGTTTATTTTTGGCACAATGTTAATGTCGACATTTTACTTTTAAACCTTTATTTGGCGCCGGCTATTGTATTAGGTGCTTTCCTGGGAATTATCTTGGTCAAACGCTTCACGGAACGTTTTTTTCGCCGACTTACCATAGGATTGTGTATGGTGGCAATGGTATTGCTGTTTGTATAAGCAATGGAATAGGAGCAGATGGCTACTTGAAATACAAAAGCGGCTCAATGCTACAAGAATTAACTGTATGATTGGCCGCTTTGATGTTCTATTGTAACGGATGGGGTTATTTCACCCTTTCAATATCATAAACAAAGTAATTGGTCATTCCTTGCCAGGGCATGGCTTTGATTTTTTGACGGTAAAGCAATTTTACTTTTTCGCCTTGGAGCTCATCTAATTTTTTATACACCTCCTGATCCCAAACAGAAAAATCCCAATTCGTTGAGATTGCGCCGCCTTGTCCGTTCACAGCAAGTCCTCCCGTATTTAGGGTTCCTTCAAATGTTTTTAGGATAATTCCTTTATAGGTTACTTTCACCAGAAAGCCCGCTCTGCTTCCTTTGCTATAAGTAAAATTACATACTGCAAAATAACCTGCCAAGACAACTATACCCAGTAATAACAACCAGACCAATAGCCGACGAGCACCTTTGCCTACCGATTTAGCGCCATCTTTGACTACTTGTTCAAATTCGCTCATGATATTTTTTTTAGTTTGATGATTCAATTTAAAAATTCAAACTCAACCTTACAACAGAATAACACTTCCTTCATGGATTAAGGTCAAAGCGGAAAAAGTAGCTTCTTTCCATTCTCCAAATAAGGTAATAGGCCGTCCGCCACTTTGTGCCAATACTTTCCAAGGCACATCTCCTTGCTCCGTAAGGCTGAAAAAATGTTGACCGGGATCTACTAAAAAAACCTTCCCATCTTTAGCTACAGCACTTACATTTTCCAGCAAACAAGGAAAAACGCCAATCCAAGGGTTTTTAGCTGAAGCTTGTGCAAAGATATCAGCAAAATCAGTAAAAACTTCAAAAGGGCGCAGTCCTAAAAACGGCGAACTAGAAAGATGCAGCGTGCTTACCACAGCCCGAAGAGGATAAAGCCCAGGATAAAAAACAAGACCTCCTTCATAGACAGAACCAACATGCCATTCGTATTTAAAAGGAGTATCGCGCCAAGCGAATTCAAGCAAAAGTGCCATTTGAGCGGTATGACTACCTACCAGCCAAGTTCTTTGGAATCGTAAATCTTCGTCGGTGCCAAAAGTTTGGCCAATAATCAACCATTGGTCTTCAATGGGTTGACACGTTTCGAGAAGATCTTTTTCTTTTGGTGTACGGCCGCCTTGAGTCAATAGCTCTTCCTGAAAATTGATAGGAAACTCACGGATGTGGATAAAAGCTTCAGCAAACAAATAAAAGTCTGCTAGTTCGTAAATAAACAAGCTGGGCCAATCAGGGAGGTTACGGAGTTTTTTTAGCTTGCGAATGCGGCGGGCAATAGTGGCCAATTTAGCGTTTGACATGCTGGAAGCGATGGCTTCCCAAGCATCGCTGGGTTGCGATTGAAGGTTACCCAGGCCTTGTCTAAAGGCATCAAACAACCATTGGCGCAATTCTTGTGCACCCTCGATCATTTGGTCGATGCGTTTTTCTAAGTTTCGATCAAAAGGTACAGAAGGGTCATTGTGCTGGGGTAAGCTGGACTCAATCATCATCGTCTTCCTCTTCTTCCTCGAGTTTGATGCCCAAGCTATAAAGTGCCAATGCAGAAGCTTTTTGCTCAGCGCTTTTTTTGTTAAAATCATCAGCTGCCGCAAAACGTTTGCCGTTGATCATTACCGCGACTTTAAAACGATCGCGTTTTTCGAATTTATAGCGCGCCAATAACTTGTACGTTACGGTACGGCCATTTTTTTGACACCATTCCAACAACTGGCTTTTGTAGTTGTCATCCAAACGCTCCAATTCGTGAATGTCAATGTATTTGCGGAGCATTTGCTTGATTACAAAATCTTTGGTTTGGGGATAGCCACTTTCTAAATAGATCGCGCCTACTAGAGCTTCGACGGCATTGCCCAGCATAGATCGACTTAAGCGCGTATTGTTGTACTCAGAAAGGAGCATATCTAGCCCCATCTTATCACCAAGCCGGTTCAAAGATTTACGTTTGACTAATTTGGAGCGCATTTTAGTCAAAAAACCTTCGTTACTGTCAGGATATTTTTTGAATAAATACTCAGCAACGATGGTGCCAAGCACAGCATCGCCAAGATATTCCAAACGCTCATTGTTCTGGATTGAAGCCGTCCGATCGGAATTGGAAGACTTATGCGAGAACGCTAAACGAAAAATACCTGTATTGACGGGAGTAAAACCTAAAATAGGCCTTAACTTATCCACAAAGTCCCGGTCTTCAGATAAAAAGCGATTGTAAAAACGAAATAAAGAACGCAAGGGTAATCAATTAAATAAGTTCACAACAATTCATACCCCATGAGGCCGTTTCGAATAGAAACAGCCTCATGAGTAAAATACGAACCTATACCATTATATCGAAGACCAAAGCGTTTTGAAGCTACTAGAACGAATAAAAAAGGATTCGTTCTACCAAATAAAACGCGGATTAGTCTTCAAACTGTTTGAATACTACCGAAGAGTTGTGGCCGCCGAAGCCAAACGTATTGCTCATCACTGCCCGTACCTTGCGTTCTTGCGCCTGGTTAAAAGTTAGATTCAGTCGATTATCTAGCTCGGGGTCATCAGTGAAATGATTGATCGTTGGGGGGGCGAATTGATGTACGATGGCTAGAATGCTCGCAATGGCTTCAATAGCCCCAGCAGCTCCAAGCAAATGGCCAGTCATTGATTTAGTAGAACTGATGTTTAATGAAAAAGCATGATCACCAAATATCTTTTGAATGGCTCTTATTTCAGCTACATCACCCAATGGCGTAGAAGTGCCATGTACGTTGATATAGTCGATATCTGTTGTGTTCAAATGGGCATCGGCTAAAGCAACACGCATTACATTTTGAGCACCTAGCCCTTCAGGGTGTGGTGCCGTTACGTGATAAGCATCTGCGGTAGCTCCACCGCCTACAATTTCAGCATATATTTTAGCACCACGTTTCTTAGCATGTTCAAGATCTTCCAGAATAAGAGCTCCAGCGCCTTCCCCTAATACAAACCCATCGCGATCAAGATCAAAAGGACGAGAAGCCGTTTTGAAATCATCGTTGCGCGTAGAGAGTGCTTTCATGGCATTAAAACCACCAATTCCAGCCTTAGTTACAGCTGCTTCAGAACCACCAGTAACAATGATATCGTTCCGGCCTAACCGGATCGCATCAAAGCCGTTCATGATGGCGTGCGAAGCAGAAGCGCAAGCGGAAACCGTGGCATAATTTATCCCCCTGAAACCATATTTAATAGAGATCTGCCCTGCAGCAATATCCGCAATCATTTTTGGTATCATGAAAGGATTGTAACGCGGCGTTCCATTACCAGCAGAAAAACCTTCAATCTCTTCTTCCAAAGAGCGCAATCCCCCAATTCCTGAAGCCCAAATAACACCAATCCGGTCAACGTCAAGCTGATCTAATAGTTGGTCAAGACCAGAATCTACAATAGCTTCATCAGCACTTACCAGCGCAAACTGAGTAAAGCGGTCGATCCGTCTTGCTTCTTTTTTATCAATAAAAGCTTCAGGATCAAAATCTTTGACTTCACAGGCAAAGTGGGTTTTGAATTGGGTTGCATCAAAAAGGGTAATTAACCCAGCGCCGCTTACACCATTTTGAAGACCTTCAAGATAACCCTTGAGCGTATTTCCTATGGGAGTAAGTGCCCCCAAACCAGTTACTACAACTCTTCTCATATTCGGGCTTTTTTGGGGCTGAACTTCATGTTTTAATAAACAATCGAGCTTAAAAAAATAAAAACCCACGAGCTACGTACATATCCGGACTCGTGGATTTTAGGCTAGGAAAAAATCACTACTTCTTCTGGTTTGCTTCCAGATAAGAAATTGCTAGACCAACAGTCTGAATGTTTTCAGCCTGTTCATCTGGAATCGCAATGTCGAATTCCTTCTCAAACTCCATGATTAGCTCAACTGTGTCCAGAGAGTCAGCTCCCAGGTCATTCGTGAAACTAGCTTCTGTGGTAACTTCTGATTCGTCTACACCTAGTTTATCGACGATGATTGACTTTACTCTTGCTGCAATGTCTGACATAAGAAACGTGCTTTTTTGGTTTACGAATGCACCTGCAAAGTAAAATAGAACTGCCTTGATAAACAAAGATTTTGATGTTTTTTTTCCAAGATGTAGATTAGATGGGTATCAGCTATTTGATTTTAAGGGATATAAACTTACTTTTACGAAAGAATTATTGTATATTTTACACTTAGTTAGCAACAATTTGTTTTCTTGGCAGCCTAAACATCTGACCTTTTAAATACTCAACACTTTAATTTCAATAATGGAAAATCCAGCACACGAAAAGAACACTAAGATTGTCGCCACAGTTGGTCCGGCAATCAGCTCCTATGAGTCCTTACTTGAGCTTGCTAGAGCTGGGGTAAATATTTTCCGACTCAATTTTTCTCATGGTTCTCATGAGGATCACCTTCAAGTGATCAATCACATCACCTACATCAACGAGAAGTACGGAATGCATGTTGGTATTTTGGCGGATCTACAAGGGCCAAAGCTGCGGGTAGGCGTGATTGAAAATAATGCTCTTGAACTTAAGGAAAACGATATCGTCACTTTCGTCAACGAAAAGTGCGAAGGCAATATGGAGCGGATTTACATGAGCTATCCAGAATTTCCTAAGGATGTAAAGGTTGGGGAGAAGGTATTGGTAGATGATGGTAAATTGGTTTTTGAAGTAATTGAAACCAATCGAGTTGACACGGTAAAGCTTAAGGTATTATTTGGCGGTACGCTTTCTTCTCGCAAAGGGGTCAACCTACCCAATACCAAAGTTTCATTGCCTTCACTTACTGAGAAAGACCTAGTTGATCTCGAGTTTATGCTTACGCAGCCAATCAATTGGATCGCACTTTCTTTTGTACGCACGCCAAAGGACATTCGTCAGTTGCGTGATATTTTGGAAGAACACGGTCATCAAGCTAAGATCATCGCTAAAATTGAAAAACCGGAAGCCATTGCCAAAATTGATAAAATCATCAAGGCATCAAATGGCATCATGGTAGCACGTGGCGACCTAGGTATTGAAGTCCCTATTGAGCAAGTACCGGGTCTTCAGAAAATGATCGTAAAAAAATGTATCCAACGCGCTCGTCCAGTAATTGTCGCTACCCAAATGATGGACAGCATGATTACCAACCCCTCGCCCACCCGCGCGGAAGTAACGGACGTGGCTAATGCCGTTCTGGATGGCGCTGATGCAGTAATGCTAAGTGGAGAAACTTCAGTGGGCAAACACCCGCTTATTGTAATAGAATCAATGGTGAAAATCATTAAAGAAGCTGAGAAGTTCTTCACTTTTGCAGATCGACGTCCAGTACCTTCGGCAAAGTCTAGAACCTTTCTTTCTGATGCGGTTTGTTTTAATGCTGCAAAAACAGCGGAAGACATTAAAGCCAAAGCCATTATTGGAATGACCAGTTCAGGGTATACTGCTTTTAAATTATCGAGCTACCGGCCGCATAACTCAATCGGGATTTATATTTTTTCCGATAAAATGAGCATGCTAGCTACCCTGAATCTTGTATGGGGAGTTAAATGCTTCTATTATGATCGCTTTACTACTACTGACGAAACCATAATAGATGTAACTGAAATAATGAAAAACGAAGGCGTACTGAATACGGGCGATATTGTTGTCAATACGGCAACCATGCCGCTTGAACGTCGTCACCGTACCAATATGATGAAAGTTACTGTTGTTGAATAAGCAGTCTTAAGCATCACCTCCCGTTGACGCTTTATCGTATTTCATTCAATCAAGTGTAGGGAAGGATGTGTTCGGGGATTTTATTTTGCTACTTTCGTTACAAAATAAAATTCTCGAATACGTCCTTGATTTTTTTAAAAAACTGCTTATTCATTTCTAATTCAAAGAATCGATTCATGTGATGTCCAAATACCGCTCATTTCCTAGGTTTCAAAGATCAAGGGTTTGGAATGCTATTTTTATTATTGAAATCAAAACAGTTAGAAAAATTATTCGTACAAGCCGATAGTAACGTTGAATGACTGCTTGTGGAAGTACATATTACAGAACGCTTAAATAATTCAATCGAATATGAAAATTATAATTCCCATGGCTGGGCGAGGTTCTCGCTTGCGCCCACATACCTTGACTGTTCCAAAGCCACTTATCCCTATAGCTGGAAAGCCCATCGTTCAGTGGATTGTAGAAGATTTCAGCGCTTCGCTCGATGTGCAAATTGATGAAATTGCCTTTGTGATCGGCGATTTTGGATTGGCCGTAGAAAAACAATTGTATGAAATTGCTGAGGGCGTTGGCGCTACCTGCTCCATTTACCATCAAGAAGATCCAATGGGGCCTGCTCATGCCATTTATTGTGCTAAAGAAAGCCTTAGCGGCCCAACCATAGTGGTTTTTGCAGACACTTTATTCAATGCCAATTTTTCTTTTAATGAGGAAGAAGACGGTATTATTTGGGTGAAACAGGTCGAAAACCCCGCAAATTTTGGAGTTATCCAGGTTGATGAGGAAAATTACATCACCGAGTTTGTTGAAAAGTCTTCAGTCTTTGTTTCTGATTTGGCTATCGTTGGGATCTATTATTTTCGAGATGGCGATTATTTTCGCCAAGAAGTAGAATATCTCATTGACAATAATTTACGTGACAAAGGCGAATTCCAGATTACCTCGGTATTGGAAAATATGAAAAACCTCGGCACACGTTTTCGCCCAGCCATTATTGATGAATGGTTGGATTGTGGCAGTAAAGACAATGTTCTCGATACCAACCGCCGGATTCTGGAACTTAAATTGGGGAATCAAAATCACCTGGAAGTAGGGGTTGTTCTAGAAAATAGCGTGGTAATTCCACCCTGTCATATAGGCCCTAATACAAAATTGATCAATACC
>JBBRGN010000162.1:0-11119 GCA_038240665.1 Chitinophagales bacterium
CTGCTCCATTTTCATGATGCTTTGTTGGTAAAAATTGTCGTTGCGGGTAGCTTGGTACAGAGGCATTTTTTGCAAGGCGCGGGTAGCCACGTCAAAACTTTTGTCAGGATCAAAATCCGGATTGGGTAATCGGGCTACAAAATGGAGTTTAAAGCCTGCTTGAGCCAAGGTATGGGCGTGCACGCTTTGGGAAAAATGCAAAAAAGAGCCTTCGTAAGCCAGTCGTTGGTTTTCTTCCCAGCGACCCTCTTTAGCCTTATTTCCTGATAGAGGTTCAAAAAAGGGATGCCCTATAATTTGGTACACTCGGGAAATGACATTGTATTCAAATTTGGTCAGGGAATAATGAATCAAATAACCAAAGGCCGGATTTTCAATTTTGAGCACATCGGTAGCGGAAGCCCGCATCATAAAATTGGCGGTATCATAGGTGAATTGAAGCACACCGGGATTGAGTAACTTACACTGGCTAGCAAATACGCCTTTACCGATGGCGAGCTCCTTGAATACTTCCAGGTTGTTGTACCAAGCTTTGCTGCGTTTGGAGCTAACGGCCACTTCTTTGATTTCGTTGGCTTGTTCCAGCATTTGAAAAACTAGTATTTGTCTAGGATAGCGCTCGGTCAGCGGAAAATCAATGGTTTCATACCCCAAATAGGAAATGATCAATTTGTGATTCAGTCCAATAAAGGGTAATTTAAAACGGCCGTTGGCATCGCTTTGCGTGCCGATGGTGGTATTGCTGTAATAGACGTTGGCATAAGGCAGCGGCTCCTTGGTTTTGTCGTCCAGAATTTTGCCGTAGAGGACTTCTTCCGTTTGGGCAGCTAGATTTTTTACAAAAATCAATCCGATTGCAATCAAAAAAACACGGCAGCAAAAGCAAAGCTGGGTTTTCATAAAACACTGGATTTTATAGGTTTACAGTCCCAAGTAGGCTTTAATAGCACCTCTAAAAAACATTACTCAACTCATGCATTTCATAATGTTTTAGAAATGCTTCCAAATACCGAGCATCTCTAAATTTTTTCAAATCTTCCTTAATTGTTTTGATGCTTTTCTTTATGTACTTAATGTCCTGATCAATCAGGTGATCCAAGGTAATAGGACTGGTCTTTTTAGCGGTCGGCGTAGCGATCAAATCGTCAAGTTGCTGTTCTGCTTCCAGCAATTCGCTTCCGAGTTGGCTCGATTGTTTTTGCAGTACTTTGATGTAATGTTGCAGCCGTTCTTCCGCAATTTGATTCAAATGATCTTGGTCGATTTGTTCAAATTGTAGCTGTAGATGCAGGAGGGCGAGCAAGTCGTTTTTTTCGTACGCAGCAATCACTTCTTGCATAATAACGGTTTTGCGCAATTTTTCCGCCTCATCTGGTTCTCTATCGGGGTGAAAAGCTTTTACCAAAGTAGCGTAAACGCCTTTCACCGATTTGCTTAGTTTTTTGGCTGCCGCCTCTTTCTTGGCGTCCTTTTCCAGTCGTTTGGCCGATTTCTGTTTTTCAGCGCGCGCTTGTTGCGCTTGTTGCGTTCTTTCTTCCTCGGCGCGGCGTTGGGCTTCGAGTTGCGCTTCAAAAAGTGCTTCTAACTCTTCTGGTGTAGCTTCTAATTTTTCTGGTTCTAGTTCTACACCAAACTGATTTTTAAACAGGGTTTTGGCTCTTTTTTGCGCCCTTTCTTTTTGCTCCAGCAACTGTTCTTCGTAGCTTTTTTCGGCGTAGCGATCGTATATGGGAATGAGCTCAATCTGATTGGAATTTTTGATCAATGGCGTACACAAATCCAGGATCAAATGGCGTAGTTTTTCCAATTCTTTTTTTCGAAAAAAATCATCTTGATACGCACGATCCAAAACCGCGACCAATTCAGCCTTTTGATTGTTGTATTGCTGGTAAAGGGTTCTGACCTCCACGCGGATCCGGTTCTCCAGACGAGGCAAGTGGTCTTGTAGCTCCTTAAGTGACTTCTTTTTTTGTTCAATCTCCTCAATCAGCAGATTGAATTGTTTTTGGATTTTGGTCAAAGGTTTGGCGGCATTGCCGTCCTTTTGAATAAGCAGTTGATCAGACATCTTGGGTCTTGTTTCGAGGATGGTTACAACAGTTTTTCCTTCAGCAAAGTGCTGTATTCTTGAGGAAATTCCAAATCAGGAAAATGCCCGCAGTTGTCGTACGCAACAAATTGCGCTTCGAGGGCATAGGTTTTCAGGGTCTCAAAATTGGTGTCCCTGTGGGTGAAATCGTTTTTGCCATAAATACTCAACACCGGAATCGCCGGATCAATATCAAAATCGGTGGCCGCTTCTTTGGCAATGCTTTGGGTTAAACTACTCAAACAAAAACAGCCGCCCGTGTGGATTCCATTTAAGGCTGTCTGCTGAAAAGGCGCGCGGTCTTTGCCTTTGGGAAGCGCATATTCGTACCAACGTTTGGCAAAGGTGGTTTCGATCCAAGGCATGATCAATTGTCCTAGCACGGGGATTTTCAAGTATTGCGGTACAATTCGAGCGCTCCATTTGGCCATCTCGGGCAGCGAAGGCGTTTGAATGAGCGTCAGGTGTTGTACATAATCCGGATGAGCTTGCGCGAAGGCCAATCCATAAAAGCCATGCGAGCAAGGGAATGCCAGATTGACTTTTTTGAGGTGAAAACGATCGATGATCTCGCGGATCAATTGCGTGGTTTTCTGAAAGGAATAATCATATTGCCCCTGGTGAGTGGAAAAACCAAAACCGGGTAATTCAAAAATCAGCAGACGAAAATCAGCCTGCAACAGCGCTACCAGTTCGTTGTAATGTTCGATCACATTGGGGCCGTCGGGAATGATGATCAGCGCGGGTTTATCCCCTTTGGTATCGCGCAAACGAATGTTGCCAAAGGTAGTCCGAATCATGCCCACCTCTTGGTTCCATTGACTGGAATCCACACGGCGAAAGGGAAACCGGAAGGCGTCGATGTAGTATTTCATAAAAACGTGATTTCAGCTATCAAAGTTAGCGAAAAATCAGACAAGTGCTTACGCCATGGGCATACAACTTATTTTTTTCATCCAACAACTTGGCTTCCACCAGCGCGGTGCGTTGCCCAATGTTGATCAAATTGCCTTCGCATTTGAGCAAACCAGAATCTAGGGTCACGGGTCACAAGAAATTAACCTTAAGCTCTAGCGTAATATAGCCAACGCCGGCCGGCAAAACCGAATGTACGGTGCAACCCATCGCAGAATCAAGGATGGTGGAGATCACGCCTCCGTGCACCACGCCAATCGGGTTGTAATGAAATTCTTGGGAGCGCATAAAAAAACTTACTTTGCCTTCTACCAATTCGATGCTTTCAAAACCCTTGGTTACAAAAATGGGTGATTGGGGAAGTTCTCCCTTGGCGATGGCCGAGAGGTACTCAAAACCGGAAAGTTGTTGTGATGCAGCAGCGCCAATTTTCGGATCCTCCCAGTTAAATGTTCGTGTTCGTGTCATATTTTTTAGTATTTGTCGTAGTGATACAATGATGATTGGGCATTTTCTTGATCTTTAGGGCAATGTCATTCACCTAAGAAGTTAGTCGTTTTAAACAAAACAAAAATCATTGTATACTTTCATCATTTTTTAAAAAACTGCTCGTTGAAATGACCCTAAAAATCTCTGCTTATTTCCAATAACCGTCTTATAAAACCCAAATTATTATGAAAAACTACTATTTTTTCTTCCTACTTATCTTTTTGGGATGGTTCCAACTAAGAGCACAACCCATCCTCAACAACAGCATTTTCCCCAGCGTGGGTACGGTCATTAAAACCGGTATTGCCGATAGCCTGCAACTGTCTCCAGGAAATGCGGGCGCCAATCAAAGCTGGGATTTTTCTACTCTCAAGCCTAAAGCCAACAATGGAGTAGTTCCGCTTATGTTTATTGCTACTACCGGTAGCCCGGCTGCAGAATCCTTCCCTACCGCAAATTTAGTCGGGAAATTTTTTGTTTCCGATACGATCAACGTGTACTCCTATTACAAAGCATCCAGTACAGATTTGGTCTTCCTGGGTACTGCGGTGGTAAATGGAAAAAAAATATCCTCTACTACGTCCAATGAAACCCTGCTTAAGGTGCCCTTGAGTTTTAATGGAAGTTTTTCAAGCCAGTCGGGACAAGTCTCTTCCAATTCTGGGATAACGACTCGAAGCAAAACGCAAAAAACCTTGACCTACGATGCCTACGGTACGCTGAAGATGCCGAATAAAACCATTGCCAATGCGGTACGCATAAAATCAGTCGTTACAAGAAAAGACAGCACTCTTTTTACGGGCGGCGGTTCGTTCATGGATCTTACTACCACCACTTATGATTGGTTTGTCAACGACCGGGCAAATAGCTTGTTGTCGATTTCCAGTACACTAGGCAGTTCAAAAGTACAGCTAACCGGATTGCCGGATCAAATTACCGTACTGAACAACTTTGCAGTTACCTATGCACTTGATTTGGTCACCAGCGTAGGAGATGTAAAACCCGAATTGCCTTTCCAAGTAACCATCATTGGTTCGAATCCGGTGCTGCACGAGTTGCAGATTCAGCTGAATTCGGATAAGCTCATCCACAACGCGGTGTTTATGGTATTGGATCAAGCGGGTAAACCTTTGAAAATGCAACCCCTAGAATTGGGTGTCGGCATTCAAACTTTGAAGACCGATGTCAGCGATTTTCCGGTAGGGACTTACTATGCAGTTTTCAAAAGTGGAAATGCGCTTAAAACCTTGCCTTTTCTGAAGTTATAGAAAAAGAAGTCGGGCTGGGCGACAACTTCCAACCCGATTTTTCATGCTTTTTATCCTCTATTTTTTTTCCATCAAAAGCGATACATTTTTTTCTTGCGCCAAACGATTGAGCTTAGCCACGCCTTCTTTGAGTAGCGTCTGTAGCTTTCCCAGCTCCATTTCCAGCGCAGCGGATAGGGCTTGGTAGACCTCCTCGGCTTGATCGGTAGGCGGAAAATCCCCCAGTTGTTGATCCGCCATTAAAAAAGCCAAGCGGTTGTTGACCTTGATCCCGTAATTGATGGGATCTTGCTGGCTTTTGTTTTTGGTTTGGTGAATGTTGTTTTCTATCGCAGTCAATTGTTTTTCAAAATCATTGCCTTGTTTGAGCAGTTCCTCATAAGCTGGGTCTTTGCCAAATTTTTCCTTAAACCCACTCCAATCGCGTTTTACGGCGCGAATGTCCGACATGGCTTGATGCGCCTGGCTTACCCGATCCCTCACTTTAATCAAAAAATCAAACTGCTTTTTGTAGTCTTCCGGCGTATTTTTTAGGCGCGGATCTTTGATGATGGTAAAGGACTGCTCGCTGGACTGGCCATTGACGGTTAATCGTGCTTTGTAGGTGCCGGGTACGGCTTTGGGCCCTACATTGGGCGCAGAATACAACACCATGCCCGGAAAATCTTTGAACCCGGGATAACGCAAATCCCAAACAAAGCGATTTCCGCCTTTTTTTACCGTCAGTACTGTCTTTTTATCCTTGCTGCGGTTGCTAAACGAACGAATCAGCATACCATTAGCCTCCAAAATATCCAATTGCACTTTGGCACTATCGTCCATCTCCTTGATAAAATAATGAAAAATAGCGCCATTGGGGTGATTTTCTCCGGTAGTGCGCAGGGCTTTGGTATTGGCTGGCGGATCTTGTTGTAACCGGTAAGCGGGTTTGGATTGGTATAAAAAGAAGGGACGATTGGCGATTGCTTCATCAAGTTGCTGGAAGGGTGAAAGGTCGTCGATCATCCAAAAACTACGGCCATGCGTAGCGGCAATCAAACAATTGTCGCGCAGGGCTAAATCGGCAATCGAGGTAATGGGCAGGTTCAATTGCATGGATTGCCAATTGGCGCCATCGTCCAAAGAAAAGTAGATGCCCCACTCCGTACCGGCGTATAACAAGCCTTTTTTTGCCGGATCTACTCGTACTACCCGGGTATAATGGTTGGGATCAATGCCGTTGGTGATGGTTTGCCAGGTTTTACCGTAGTCCGTGGTTTTATAGAGGTAGGGCGTATAATCGCCAAATTTGTAGTAGGTGGCCGCAATATACGCGGTTCCCGCTTCAAACGGACTGGCTTCAATGCTGTTGATCATGTTGCGTTTGGGAGAAGTGGGCGGGGTGACATTTTGCCAAGTCTGACCGCCATCACGGGTCACGTGTACCAGACCATCATCGCTACCGCACCAGATGACTTTTTCATCGAGTTTAGATTCGGCGATGGCAAAAATATTGGCGTAGTACTCTACCCCAGTATTGTCTTGGGTAATCGGACCACCGGATGATTTGAGGGTTTCCGGTTCGCTGCGGGTAAGGTCAGGACTGATCACTTTCCAGGTTTGCCCCTCGTTGTAGCTCACATGCAAGTAATTGGATCCGGCGTACAGTTTTTTGCTGTTGTTGGGACTAAATAGGATGGGAAAATTCCAGTTAAAACGGTACTTCATGACTTCTACGCCTGAACCGGCGGGGTTGTCGGGCCATACGTTGGTGCTGCGTTCCTGACCCACACTGTGATCAAGGCGGCTCATGTAGCCTTTGTAACTGCCGCCATAGACCACCTCTGGGTTATTGGGGTCGGCCACCAAGTGCGCGCTTTCGCCGCCTGCGCTGATGTCCCAATCTTGATCGCTAATGGCATTACTGGTCGAACGGTGGAGAATACGCACGGTGCTGTTGTCCTGCTGAGCGCCCAGAATGCGAAAAGGAAAATGATTGTCCGTGCTGACGCGGTAAAACTGTGCAGTGGGTTGATTGTGGTAGGTTGTCCAGTTTTCTCCAGCGTCAGTACTAATCTGTGCGCCGCCATCATCCGCAATGGCCATCCGATTGGGGTCTTCTGGAGCAATCCACAGGTCGTGGTGGTCGCCGTGAGGCGTGTCGATCAATTCAAAAGTTTTGCCGCCGTCTTTAGAACGCCAAGCATCTACGTTCATGATGTAAATTTTGTCTTGGTCTTTGGTATCCGCATAAATCCGCGAGTAATACCAAGCCCGTTGGCGCAGTTCGCGGTCTTCGCTGGTGCGTTTCCAGGTATCGCCGCCGTCGTCGGAACGAAAAACGCCGCCATCCTCAGCTTCCACCATAGCGTAAATACGGTTCGAATTGACGGGCGATACGGCCATGCAAATAATGCCGATGGCGCCTTTGGGCAAACCCGGTTTGGAAGTTAATTTTGCCCAAGTATCCCCGCCGTCGGTACTTTTCCAGAGATGACTACCAGGACCGCCGCTGTCCATGCGGTAGCCATTGCGCGCTATTTCCCAAGTACTGGCATAAAGGATACGGGGGTTATGCGGATCTAAAGTCAGGTCTACAGCGCCGGCTTTTTCGCTTTCAAAAAGAATCCGTTCCCAGGTTTTTCCGCCGTCTTTGGAACGGTAAACGCCGCGTACATCATTGGGTTTCCAAAGGTTTCCCATTGCTGCCACATAGACCAGATCAGGGTTTTGAGGATGGATGCGGATGCGGCCAATGTGTTCGCTGCCCCGCAAACCAATGGATTTCCAGGTTTTTCCAGCATCGGTTGAGCGCCAAAGTCCCCAACCTGAGGACACGTTGCCCCGCACGGTTTGCTCGCCTTCCCCGACGTAAATGACGTTTGGATCGCTTTCCGCTACCGCCACCGCGCCGATGGAACCGCCAAAAAAGCCATCCGAGATACAATGCCAGGTTTGTCCGCCATCTTGGGTACGCCATACGCCGCCGCCGGAAGTCCCTACGTAATACAAATTGGGTTGACCAGGAACTCCAGTGACCGTCGCGGCCCTTCCACCTCGAAAAGGCCCTACCAAGCGCCATTTGACGCCTTCAAAAAGCTGAGGATCGTATTTGGACGGACTAACCGTAAGGGGTTTTGTAGGTGGATTGGGAAAAGCGCTTGCCTTTTTTTGACCCAATAAAAAAGGGCTACCCGCCAAGACCAGCAGTAAGAATAAACCAAGTTTTTTCATTTTTTCCAGTATTTGTAGTGATTGGATGAGTTAGATTCGTAATTCAAGGAAAAATACCACTAAAAATTCTTTTATCTTCGTAGACATACCAAATATCTAAAACCATAAAAATATGAAAGCTCGTTTTTCATTTTTTTCCCTGCTAATCGCTGTCGGTCTACTGTTCTGCGGCTGTTCCAAACCTAAAGAATATGATTTGATTCTGCGCAATGCCGTTATCTATGATGGCTCTGGAGATACGCCCATCCAAGGCGATCTGGCGATTTCCGGCGATACCATTGCCGCAGTAGGGAATATTGGCGCCGCTAAAGCCAAAAAAGAAATTGACGTGCATGGACTTGCCGTGAGTCCTGGTTTTGTCAACATGCTGAGCTGGGCTACCGAAAGTCTTTTGATTGACGGTCGCGCCATGAGCGACATTAAACAAGGCGTTACGCTTGAAGTGATGGGCGAAGGTGGATCCATGGGGCCTCTCAATCCGCAGATGAAAAAGGACATGGCGTCTTCCCAAGGTGATATTCATTTTGACGTAAATTGGACTACGCTAGGCGAATACTTGACGAGTCTGGAAAAAAAAGGCATTGCTCCCAATGTCGCATCTTTTGTAGGTGCTACTACTTTGCGGGTGCACGAAGTCGGCTACATCAACCGTGCGCCTACGCCTGAGGAGTTACAAAGAATGGAAAATCTAGCCCGCCAAGCCATGGAAGAAGGTGCGATGGGGATTGGTTCTTCGATGATCTACGCACCTGCAGCCTATGCTAAAACCGACGAATTGGTGGCTCTTTGCAAGGTAGCTAGCGCATACGACGGCATGTACATCACCCACATGCGCAGCGAAGCCAATCGCTTGCTTGAGGCAGTCGATGAAGTGATCCAGATATCTAAACAAGCCAATCTTCCTGCTGAAATCTACCACTTAAAAGCCGGAGGCAAAAAAAATTGGCCTAAGATGGACAAGGTGATTGCTAAAATTGACAGTGCCCGTGCAGCTGGTTTGGTGATTACCGCCGATATGTATACTTACCCTGCCGGAGCAACCGGTTTGGATGCTTCCATGCCTACTTGGGGAAGGAGGCTATGACAAATGGGCCAACAACCTTAAAGACCCTAAAATCCGCGCTAAAGTCATTGCGGAAATGAAAACCGACGCCAGCGATTGGGAAAACTTATACTATGGGGCCGGAACACCGGAAAAGATCCTCTTGGTAGGCTTTAAGGCCGATTCTTTGAAGAAATTTACGGGCATGACCTTAGGACAAGTAGCGCGCATCCGCAAAAAATCTCCGGAAGAAACCGCTTGTGATTTGGTCATTCAGGATGGCAGCCGGGTGGGAACCGTTTATTTCCTCATGACCGAGGACAACATCAAGAAGCAAATCAAATTGCCTTACTTGAGCTTTGGATCGGATGCCGAAGCCGCAGCTACCGAAGGTGATTTCCTCAAATCCAGCACCCATCCCCGTACTTATGGCAATTTTGCCCGTTTGTTGGGCAAGTATGTACGCGAAGAAAAAGTTATCACCCTACAAGAAGCCGTTCGCAAACTAGCGGCTTTGCCTTGCCAAAACCTGAAAGTGGCCAAACGCGGTATGCTTAAACCAGGCTATTTTGCCGATGTTGCGGTGTTTGATGCCGATAAAATTAAAGACAACGCCACTTTTGAAAAACCACACCAATACTCAGAAGGTATGGTACACGTGTTTGTCAATGGCGTACAAGTACTGGACAATGGCGAACCGACGAGCAAACCTGCTGGTCGATTTGTAAAAGGACCAGGTTTTGGAAAAACCATAAAAACTAAGTAGTCAGGCAATTAAGCACTGATTCCCAAATGACGTAAGAATGGAGGATATGGTTTATAGCCTCAAATAAGAGTCGTTTGTCTTCTTAAAAATCCGTACCACTAGAGTAATTGCCGATTCAATCAATGGGTTTAGTCGGCAATTTTTTATTTTTGGATGATCACAAAGCATTCTTCCTAGCCAATTCGTTGAAAATCAAAGAAAAATATTTTTTTTTACATCCTGCTCTATCCATTTGAACCAAATAAATGAGCTGTACGCATACTGGCGACCCAGCATAGGTAATGTATAATATTGGACAAAATTTGCGTTTTTTAAAACGATCTTTTTTTAGTGGTTTTACAGACCAACTAATTTTTTATTTTGTGAGCCATTTACTTTGGGGAAACATAATTTCACTTTATTTAAGAGCTGGGCATTTCCCAACTTGCTGTGGAATGATGAAAACCTTAGGAATAAGTCAATAGTCTACTTTAACTTTTAAATACAAAAAACATCATGGATAGAAGGGAATTGGTAAAAATCATGTCCGTAATGGTTGGGGGCACGATTGCGTTACCAGAATCGGTTTTTGCCAGAATTGCAGAACCACTGGATACCACCAAAGCTAAATTTTTTACTGGCAAACAGCGCAAGTTGGTTGCCGCGATCAGCGATTGCATCATTCCACGCACCGATACGCCAGGAGCAGTTGATGCCGGCGTACCTGGTTGGATTGAGATCCTAGTACAGGATTGCCTAACGCCCGCAGATCAGAAGATCATGGTTAATGGTTTGACTAGCCTGGAGGCCGATGTCAAGACTAAGTTCAATTCGTCTTTTGCTAAGCTGAGCTTAGACAAACAGATTGCTTTGTTGACCGAAATGGAAAATACAGCCAAAGAAACCGAAGCGAAAAACCGGGCGGCTAAAATTCAAGCACCACGGGCATTCATCCGTCAGTTTAAAGAATTGACAAAGTTTTGCTACGTCAACTCGGAAATCGGCGGTACACAAGCGTTCCAGTTCATCCTCACGCCTGGTCGTTGGGATGGTGCCATGGACTTGAAACCCGATACCAAAGCTTATTCTTTCTAATCATTCATTTTTAAACGAACAACAATGAACCTAAACATAAGAGGGATTGAAGAAAATACTTATGACGCCATCGTTGTAGGATCCGGTATATCCGGTGGCTGGGCGGCTAAAGAACTTTGCGAAAAAGGGCTCAAAGTATTGGTACTGGAGCGCGGTAGAGACGTAAAACACATCGTGGATTACAACACCGCCAATTTGCCACCATGGGAATCGCCGCACCTTAACCGGGCTAGCCAAACCCAGTTGGCGCAGCAGCAGGTGCA
>JBBRGN010000163.1:0-11020 GCA_038240665.1 Chitinophagales bacterium
GCGCGCAATCTTTTACTTCGAATCGAAGCGCGTTAAAAGAGCCTTCGCGCCAAGTAACTGGAATGACATCGCGATCCAAAGTGTAGTTAACGATGCGTTTTCCTAAAAACTCCCAGCGACCCTGGGCATTTACATTTGACATAGCAACCATTAACATCGTGGCGACTGCCACCGTAAGAAAAATCATCTTTTTCATAAATAGGATTTTTTGGTAAATAAGGGCTTTGACTACATGTTAAAAATGGAGTTTAATGGCACATCAGGATTATAACTTATTGGTAACTTGTTATTTAGATTTCATTAACGAAATGAATCAAAAAATCAACGAAAAGAGGTAAACCGTCAAAAAAGTAACCCAGCCCATCAATAAAGTCGCAACCGAATACACCCGAAGCATGGTTGTCATGTCAATTTTTTCAAATCGGGAGATCACCCAAAAATAGGCGTCATTGGCATGGGAAATCATCATAGAGCCCGCTCCCATCGCCAGCACGCAAAACAGTTTGCTATCTGGAGTATCCAATCCCAGTGCGGGCAACAAGGGCTGAACGATGGAGGCTGCCGTGATAATGGCTACAGTCGACGAGCCCTGAGCCGTTTTTAAAATACTGGTCAACAAAAAAGGAAATAAAATTCCTAGATGCGCCAGTGGTAAAGACGTGCTAAACTGTTCGCCGATTTTGGTGGTCGCCAATACCGCGCCAAAAGCGCCTCCGGCTGCAATGATCACCAAGATACCACCGGCTTTTTCCGCCGCTTCTTGCAATGCTATATTGACGTTGTGGTTTTTCCAAGGCTGGGAAGCGCTAAGAGCCAATAATACACCGATGAGTAGGGCAATAACCGGGTCGCCGGCGGCAAATAGGATCTTTTTCCACCACAACTCTACTTTGGTTTCGGTGATAAGGAAAGATTTAGCCGCAATCAATACGATAGGAATCAGTACAGGTAAAAACGACTGAATTACTGAAGGCATTTTATTGGTTGGATCTACTACCAACGGCTCTTGGTGGGTATCAGCAAAAGCTATCTTCTTTTGGGCAAATTGAATATAGGCATAGGCTGCCAACATCGCGGGGATAGCCGCTAGGATACCCAATAAAATGAGTTTACCATAATCAACCCCAATGATCAAAGCGGCGGCGGCGGCTCCTGGGTGAGGAGGAATCAAACAATGCACCGCATACAGACCCGTGGCCATGGAAAATGCTAACGTTGCGATGGGAGTCTGGGTGCGGCGTGCCATGGATTGGTTCAAACCGCTCAAAACGATGAATCCAGAATCGCAAAATATGGGCAACCCAACTACAAAACCGGTCATGCTCATGGCCAAAGCTGGAAATTTTTTCCCGATTTTTTTCAAAATGAAATCAGCCATAACGATCGTGCTGCCATTGCGCTCCAATAAAACACCTAAAGCCGTACCCAACACTACAATGAGCCCTAGCGATTTCAGGATATTACCAAATCCTTCTTTCATGGTAGCGACCACCTCGGTGAGTGGCAGTCCTATTCCTAAACCAACGACAAAACAAGCGGTCAATAAAGCAAAAAACGGATGCACCCGATAGCGAACCGAAAGCACAACAATGACGCTGATACCGATGAGCAGACACAAAAGGGTATGGTAAAGTGGCAACATAGTGAGGTGTTTATAAAAAATTGCTGTCTATCAATGTTCTGCTTGGCTTTTCTTTTTTTTCAAATGTACCATAAGCCCCAGCTCAGCGGAGCGGTACAACAAATCCCTGAATCCTTGCTGAACTCCGCCAAAGAGTGTCCAATTGGTAAAACGGTACCGGCCTTTAAACGATAAGGCCTCCGGGCGATCGCCATTGTTCAAATAGCCGTAATACCCGCGATAAGAAGAATCAAGCGTCAAATGCTGACTTGTCCACCGCAGACCCAATCCGTAGAGAATCGAATCGTCCTGGTACTGATTTTCTACATTGGTTTGCCAAACGTGGATCCCAAACATCCCCAATACCGATAATTGCGAACGGCCTTTTATCAAGGTTTTACCAAAAGAACCATCAAGATAATAACCCATGGCATCCGTAAAGCGAGCTGCGCCCTGCAATGTAGAAGACGGAAAGCGATACCCCAAGCGTACGGCCACATCGATTCCGTGTTTTTCTTTATTCAACACTTGGAAAAAAGTATTGAGAAACACATCGCCGGAGGCAAAGCGGTTGTCGTAAAACTGATAGAAAATCTTACGCTCCGTTTTAATGGCATGAGATTCGGTAAAAAACTCTACAGGTACCCAATAGAGTTCGAAGGAGAGTACTTTGGGTTTTATGCTGTGCTGGGCATACAACGCGGTGTTGTAGGTCACATCGCCGCTGGTAACATGGGTATTGAGCGAAAGGCCAAAGCTGGTCTCTTCTGGAATTTTTCCCCCATACATTTGAGGGATCGGTAAAGCATTTGGCCCTAAATACCGTGCCGAGGAAATGAGGTAACGGCTCCAGTGGGTGGTTCCATCCCAGCCCACATTTTTTGCCCACCAATTGTGATCCTGTGTCTTCGCGATTTGCGGCGCTAAGCTGATCAAAACCATCGTCCAACAAAGGAGGCTTAGGGCTTTCATCTATGCTTTTTTCAAAAAATAAACAATGGAACTCGAGCGGTTGGTGTTGAACCAACTTTTAATACTGGAACGCAACCCGATCCAAGCGCCAAGAGGATAGGCCAATGCACCGCGTTTCAAATATTTTTCACTCAACAAAGACACGTAAAAAGGATCGAGTGGCAAGCGTTTTTTCTTAAGTACTTTAAATCCCATTTCATCCGCCAGACGCGAGAATGCCCGTGGTGAAAAATGCCACAAATGCCGAGGAACATCATACGCTGCCCAATGTCCGCTGTAATGCTTGGCATCAAGCGAGGTGAAATTAGGTACCGCAATCATCAATACGCCATCGAGCTCCAGCAACTGGTACAATCGCGCCAGATAAGCTTTGGGGTCGTGTACATGTTCCAGCACATGCCACATACTGATCAAACCAAATGTGCCGTTGATTTTTCCTTCGGTAAGTTCATCCGGGCTGCGGATATCCAAACCAAATTGCTGTTGGGCAAAATTCCGAGCACCTTCATCCACTTCTACCCCCAGCACCTCGTAGCCATGCTCGCGCATGTGCTGGAGAAAATACCCTGTACCGCTGCCTACGTCCAGTAGTTTCCGGTGCGGCGTCATGCTTGCCGCCATTTTTCGTTTACTATTGAGCATCCATTGACGCGCCGAGTGATACAGTCGGTTGACGATTCCTTCTTTGGTATCGCTGTGCGAGATATAAGCATCGCTCTCATAATAAGCGCCAATATGTGCCTCATCAGGCATGGGTTGCGTAAAGCGGATGCCGCAATTGAGACAATCGCAGAGGTCAAATGATTGCTGCGTAATCGAGTAATCGTGCGTAGCGATTGCCGTCTGGATATCGTGACTTTGGCAAAGAGGGCAACAAATGTGGGTGGTGCAGTTGATCATTCATGTTGTATTTCGAGGCCAAAATACATTATCCTACCCAAAAAAAAGACACCAGCAGGGGTTTGCTGGTGTCAAGTAAGGCTCATGTTGAAAAAAACTTAGCAATTAACCGGGAATTAGGAAATAGGAGAACGCTTCAAATTATCGATGATCATGGGACGTAATCTACGGGCGGCCTCCAACAACATCGTAGCGTTGTCAGGGAAAGGCAGTGGCCGATTGCCGATTCGTTGCCGGGACTGATCGCACATAGCGCGCTGATCGCCACGAAAAGTGGAAGCATAATTTTCAAAAATGGATTCGGCATTCAGTGGACGGCTTTCCAAAAAAGCGTTGGCGTGGTAATCAAAAAAAGTCAAACGCCCCCGCAAAGCAGCCGCTTTGTTTTGATAAACTTCGGTGATAAAAGCGCGGATCTTAACAAATTTTGGTGTTTTGATGTCATTGCCCGCAGTATCCTTGCGCACATTACCTTTAGAATCCAGTACGTAATTGAACCCCTCCTGAATCTCTTTTTCGTCGATGTAATCCCGTTCTTTTAACGCTTCAGGCGAAACCGCTAGATCTTGCAGTTCCATGGTGATTTTGTAATCGTAGTTCAATTCGCTTTGCCGAGCAGCGTGAAAAATCCGCCATTTATCATTTAGATCCCGAAAACTGAGCGACAAGAGCTCCTGTTCCAAACCCGCAGGTAGGATTACCGGAGCGCGGTTTTCTACATTGACCAAAATAAAAGTAGTGCCCAAAGATTGAGCTTCGCGCAACAAAGCCTCCCGATCGCGGTATTGATTAAAATAGTTGGCCGTGCGGTTGAGGTCATCATAAGCGCGGCGTGCGGCGGTTTTGTCGCCATATTTCCGGCCTTGATCCAATTGATTCAAGGCGCGGGAGTAATAAAAATCAGCTGATTTTTCGCGGGCTTCTTGCTCGAGGTCTGCGGTGTGGGTCAAAGAAACTTGGGCACGGTAACCATTCTTGCCAACCAAAGGCAACAAAGGTTGTACTTGTTCTTGGCGACGGCGTATTCTGGTGTAAAGTTCATAGATCTGAGGCCAGTCTTCAGCTCTTCCAGCCATTTTTAAGCGGTCAATCACATCCAAATCACTGAAAGTAGCTTTGGAAAAAGCAGTCTCCAAAGCCTGGATGTATTCTACTTTTTTATGATCCTTACCTGCAAGTCGGTTGATGGCCACGGAGAGTGCGGTATCATAGTTGCCAGTTTCCACCAATTTGGTCGGGGACACGCAGCCGCTGCTCCAGAAGAGTACAAAGACAAAAGCGATATTCAGGGTAACAATGGTTCGGAATTTCATAAGCCAATCATTTTGGGTTCCAAGTAATTATATTGCGAAATTACCCTACTCTACCCAAATTGGTATCTAAGAAAGCGTTAAACGGATGTGTTAAAAAGTTAAATTGTGATAAAATGTGTTAGGAAAGGTTTAAGGAGTGATTGTGGATCAATGCGCTCGTCTGAACCGATAGTGTGGGTGCTTCGTTTGAAAAAGTCAATGAAATCATTAACTTGTCCAAATACCAAAAAGGAATGAGTCAACCATAAAATATTTATAAAAAAGGTATGTACCACCACCAATCACTCCCTTTGCTACAAAAGGCGCTTGACACCCTATCTGCTGGATTTGCCGATCTGCCTTTTTTTGAGTCCACCATGCCCATCGAAGTGGAAAGCATCCTTCAGGAAGTAGCCCTAAAAATGCAGGATAATTTCCCTTATCATCATCCCCTTTATGCTGGGCAAATGCTCAAACCGCCCCATGAATTAGCGCGACTGGCCTACATGCTGGCCATGTGGATCAACCCCAACAACCATGCTTTGGATGGCGGCAGGGCGAGTTCGGCCATGGAAAAGGAAGCGGTAGCCGAAATAGCCTTGATGTTTGGCTGGGCAACACATTTGGGACATTTGACCAGCAGCGGTACGTTTGCCAATCTTGAAGCGCTTTGGGTGGCCGGAAAAATACACCCGAAGAAAAAAATTGCCGCTTCAGAATTGTCGCACTATACCCACGAAAGGATTTCTCAGGTGTTGGAATTGAAATTTCAAAAAATTGCCGCTACCAAAAATGGCGAAATGGATCTAAAAAAGTTAGAAACCCAGCTCCAAACGGGAAGCATCGGCACCTTGGTCGTTACGATGGGGACTACCGGAATAGGCTCGGTTGATCCCTTACCGGAGATACTGGAACTACAGAAGAAATATGACTTTAGAATCCATCTTGATGCGGCTTATGGCGGGTACTTCCGCTTGGCCAACAACTTACCTGAGCCGACTTTAGCAAAATATGCGCTCATGCTGGAAGCGGACAGCATCGTGGTTGATCCTCACAAACATGGACTGCAGCCCTACGGATGTGGCTGCATTCTTTTCAAAGATCCATCCGTAGGAAGGTATTACAAACACGATTCCCCTTATACTTACTTTAGCAGCGCCGAATTGCACTTGGGGGAGATTTCGCTTGAATGCTCGCGTGCAGGCGCGGCAGCCGTGGGTTTGTGGGCAACCCAGCGCTTGCTTCCATTGACCCTGGGCGGCACTTTTTCCGCAAAAATCGGCGGTTGTCATACCGCCGCTGCTCAATTGTACCAAAAAATAGCAGCGGACAAACGCTTTATCCCCTTACAACATCCAGAAATTGACATCGTGATCTGGGCAGCCAAGAAAAAATCGATCAGCGAAATCAGTAACTTTTCAAAAGTGATTTTTGAAAAAGCGGCGAAAAAAAACCTCCACCTAGCGCTGTTGAATTACCCAGTACGTTTATTGCCTAATCATTGGCGAGGGATTGAAAAAGATGAAGAATACGTGACCTGTCTGCGTTCCTGCTTGATGAAACACGAACATGTGGAATGGGTCGACGCTATCTGGGAAATTGTAACTGGGTGTTTGGAATGACCAAACGCATACAAATCAACAGCATCAAGGAAAAAATCCCGATTTTTGAGTTTGCTTGCGGTCCCACTAAGGTCTATCATTTCACCACTTTGGCACTTCCAAAATATTTACTACCCGAGATTACTACGTGATAAGCGCCACTAGGGAAGTGTTCAGTATTGATGTTCAACAGGTTATCACCCGACTGCAAGCCGTAGGTATCCGACCATATTCTTCTGCCCAGCATATCCCAAATATTGAGTTGTACCTCATCACTCTCATTGACTTGAAGTGCCAAAGCTAAGTTGGTTTGAAAAGGGTTCGGATAAGCGCTTATACTCAGGTCTTGATACAAATTTTTAATACCCACTGTAGGGGAAGACAATTGTACATCTAGGCTACCTCGCCCTCCGGTTGCGAGGAAGAAGGGATTCCCAATGGGATTAATGAGGCCATCTCGGCTAGGTAGTTGTACTTTTGACTCCGCACGCAAAGTCATAAAATGAAAATAAGCGATCTCATCGGGAGTAAGCAAGCTATCGGAAACGATGATGGTTGCAACCTTAAATTTCTTTTGGCTAACCGCGCTGCTGGGCGTGCGGTTGCCAAATTTTGCAATCAAGTTATCAATGGAATATTCCGTGAACGCCGAATTTGCAAAAAAACCATTCCCTGGTATAGTAATCTGGTCTTTAAACACCACAGCATTGCTTTTTATTTCTGATTTACTGATGAGTCCCATGTAATACAGTTCCCAGTCATTGAATTTAGGCGTTTCATTGGAAACTACGCTGGTCAGATTATACCCTCCTGCGGCAGCGGTAAAAATTTTAGAAAAGCTTCCTCCTGCTCCCCCGCGCCCGCCAATCGAAATCCCCATAACGCCATATCCGATATTGGAATATGGCCAATGGGGAATGCCATCGGCAAGAGGGGCATCATTTGAAAAGTTGATCCATTGGTGCCCAAATTCGTGGATAAACCCGGTATTGACTGGGTCATAAAAGTTCGGTACCGGGAATGCATTAAACCCTTTTAACTTTCCATTGCTGCTGCCATAGAAAGTGGAATTGTCGACTGGTGTTAAACCAGTACCCCCAACGCTGGTTGATACAGTAGCATGAAAACGGTTGCCAACATAACCAGGGCTGTGTATAAAGTTCAAGAAGTCGAACCTGTTATCATAATAAAGATAAAACCTTTTGGCTATGGCGGTATAGTCGATCGTCTTGCTGTTGTTCGCTACAATGTTTACCAAAACCTCCGTTGCTTGTACCCCGACGTCCTTGGTGGTGGTGGTTACGTTGGGCATCTCTGCTGTACGTACCTGGGCAAAAACATTGTATTGGCTGGTTTTAATCCCCCCCTCGTACACTTCCATAAAACCCACGAACCGTCGGTAGGCATCACTAGGGGAAAGTGCAGTGGCAATTGCTTTTATGGGGTACCGCAACGTGAAAATGTTGTCGCCAGCTACTTTATCGCCATTTATACCAGCATCATTGAGATCGCTCAAGATGCCTCCTACATTGAGGGCGAGCCGCGAGGGTGAGCCTTGTGCAAAAGCTTCCAGTAGCACCGTAGTAGTAGCGTCATAGCGAATTACCGATGGCGTAAATTTGATTTTATCCAAAGTGACAGCAAGGTTTTCAAGGCTGCACACGTCAAAATCTTCAATGCAATGATAACGGATGGATTGACAAAACAAATAAGTAGAGAAGGTCAAAAAAACGAGTAGAGCAGTTAGTTTACGCATGGTTTGAGGTGTTTTTTTAAAATTATTGAGCAGTTCTTTGGACTGTAAAGCTGATCGGAAAGTACGAACTTTTTTTGTAAAAATGCCATCAATCATGGTGATTGATGCAGGATTTGTAGGGCATTGGAACTTGAAGATGGTAACTTGAAATCGACTCATTCCTTTTCGGCCCAAATTTTAGCCAGCTCAACCACAATTTCCGCCGCTTTTTCCATCTCATAAACCGAGGCCCACTCCGTTTTGGCGTGAAAGGAATGCTCACCAGTAAAAATATTTGGACACGGCAACCCCATAAAGGACAACCTTGACCCGTCGGTACCCCCGCGAATGCTGGATTGGATAGGCGTTATTCCCACCCGTTTGATGGCTTCTAATGCATAATCCATTACTTGAGGGTGTTGGTCAAGGATTTTTTTCATGTTGCGGTATTGCGGTTTGACCTCCAAAATGCCCCGGGAATGAGGGTAATGTTGCAATACTTTTTCTAGGTGTAGTTGCAAAAAAGCTTCGTGTTCCAGCAGTTTTTCATCGGTAAAATCGCGGACAATGAAGTGGATTTCCGCCGCTTCTACCGAGCCCTGAATGCTGGTGGGATGCACGAAGCCTTGTTTTTCCTCGGTACTTTCTGGACTAAGCTGATCTTTGGGCAATCCAGCAACAAATTCGGCGGCAATCTTGAGGGCACTTTCCATTTTTCCCTTGGCCATGCCCGGATGCGCACTTATGCCTTGAATTTTTATTACTGCTCCATCGGCGCTAAAGGTCTCGTCTTCAACTGACCCCCTTTTTTCTCCATCAAGTGTATAGCCAAAGTCGGCACCCAATTTTTTCATATCCACCTTATCCACTCCGCGGCCAATTTCCTCATCGGGAGTAAACAGGATCCGAATTTTACCATGTGGGATTTCGGGATTTGCCAGCAAATGAGCGGCGGCATCCATGATAGTGGCTATGCCTGATTTATTGTCGGCGCCAAGCAGCGTAGTGCCGCTCGCCGTGACGATGTCGTATCCAATCTCCTGTTGTAAGTCTGGAAAATCAGTAAGTCGGATAACAACATTGTGATCATCAGGTAGCACCAAATCTTGTCCTTGGTAATTCCGATGCACAATGGGTTTGACGTTGAATCCGCTGCATTCTAGCGCAGTATCCAGGTGCGAACAAAAACACAATACGGGAACATCTTTTGTGGTGGTGCTGGGTATCGTGGCGTATACGTAACCAAACTCATCCAGATGTGCGTCTTCAGCACCCAGCTCTCGGAGTTCTTGCGCCAGCAAAGCTCCCAACAATTTCTGTTTTTCGGTGGAGGGTTGAGTTGGCGAGTGGGGGTCTGATTGGGTATCGTAGGTTACATAGCGCAAAAAACGCTCCAGTACATTATGGTTCATCGGTTGAAAAATTAGGCTAAAAAAAACTCAGCCGGCAAGAACCATTCCAGGTACTTACCAGCTGAATTATAGATGGATATTATGGGCGGATTACCGGTTTACTAGGATCCCATGCATTGTTCGATGATTTAACATCCGGTAATTTATGGTCGGGGTCAACATTGACTTTGGTAATGATTTTGGTAGAATTCATGCCCAATACAAATTTACCGCCGCGTTGCCAAACTTCCACGGGAAGCTTGACGCGTTCTTTCTCGCCGCCTTCGTACACTACTTCAATTTCAACAGGAAAAGCCATTTGTCCGAAGTTTTCAAGGGTGATCTTGGCCCCTTTTTCCGGCTTTTGCTCTACATAACGAACATCCGTAGCTGCAATGTCAAATTTGTAGGTTTTGTAGAACCAGCCTTTCCAAAACCAGCCCAAATCTTCGCCCGAAGCGTCTTCGATGGTTTTGAAAAAATCAAACGGCGTAGGGTGTTTAAATGCCCAACGTTCCACATATTTTTTCAAAGCATAATCAAACCGATCATGTCCCAAAATTTGATCGCGCAACAAATACAAACCCATACCCGGTTTGACATATGCCTCTAGTCCAAGGTTTTTCCCTTGAATGACATCGGGAATGGTCATGATTGGATCCGCATCTTCGCGGAATAGGTAATTGGCCACCCGGTGCATATCAGATACCTGTGCCTTTGATTGTGCGGCATATTCACCTTTGTTGAAATCATCATCGGCCAATAGATTGATAAAAGTGTTAAACCCTTCGTCCATCCAGGCAAATTTGCGTTCGTTGCTGCCTACGATCATCGGGAACCAGTTGTGGCCAAATTCGTGGCTTGTAACGCCCCACAATCCCCCTTCTTTTGAGGTATAGTGACAAAACACAATCCCCGGGTACTCCATGCCATATTCCGAGCTAGCCGCATTGACCGCTACTGGATAAGAGTACTCAAACAAGTATTTGGAATAAAATTCGATCGCGCCTTTGGTGTACTCAGTTCCACGATTCCAAGAATCATCAGTAGCACTTTCTACCGGGTAAGCCGACATGGCCAGCGATTTTTTGCCGCTGGGAAGATTGATGCGCGCGGCATCAATAATGAAAGCTTTGGAGGTGGAAAAAGCGACATCCCGAGCATTTTTACATTTAAACTTCCAAGTCAAACGACCTTCTTTTTTTGGTCGCGAATCGGGGTTGGTTACTTCGTCTTTAGAGCGAACGATGATGGTCTTATCGCTACCTGCTGCTTGAGCCAAACGTTTATTTTGTTCGGCAGTGTATACTTCATTAGGGTTTATCAATTCCCCTGAGCCCACTACAATGTGACTGGCAGGAACGTTAACTGAATATTCGAAATCGCCATATTCCAAGTAGAACTCGCCAGAACCCAAGTAAGGCAATACATTCCAGCCTTCGAGGTCATCGTACACACACATCCGCGGATACCACTGGGCCACCGAATAAATCTTACCATTTTGGCTG
>JBBRGN010000164.1:0-10977 GCA_038240665.1 Chitinophagales bacterium
AAATTTCGTCGTAGGTGCGGTTTTCTTTGGTGATGTACACGATGTGCTTGATGGGGCTTTTACGAATGCCTGGCGCAGGAGGCAAGGGATTCAAACCGTCATCAGCAATGGTAACGGCTTCAAAGGTATTGGCCAATGCTTGTTTGGTATAGTTTGTTAGGGTCGCTACATCGGGTACGGGTACGCTTTGAAAAGTGGACAGTTGGATGTCGCCGATGTAAGTTCCTTGTACGGGTCTTTTGAAATCTTTACCGCCGTTGGGGCCCGCGCCCAATCCGCGTACCGATGCGATGTACAGGTTTTTGCCATCGGGCGAAAGCGCCACTTGCGAAGGTCCCCAACCGGTAGGGATCAAACCAATGGTTTTTCGGGTTTTGAGGTCGATCACCGCTACGGCGTTGAAACCCAGCAATGCGACATACAAACGCGACTCGTCGGCGTTCATGGCTACGCCAAAGGGCATCAACCCGCGGTGTTTGTCGAGTTGGGCATCCACGGTAATGGGGAATTCACCCGCCATTTTTTTAGTTTCCAAATCCAGCACCGAAATCAGATCGTTGGTGGCATTTGCGATGTAGGCGTACCGTTGTCCGACAGCGATGGAATTGGGACTGGCGCCGCCCACGATTTCCGCTTCTTCAATGAATTGTCCGATCTGGCGACCCGTTTTGTAAATGGCGGCCACGCGGTTCAAACTGAGATCGATGGCAAAAACGCTCATGGCATCGGGGTGTAGGGGATCGCCCAATCCGGGAAGTACGCGTCCATCCGCCAGGGTATCGCCGACGATCGAGGCTTTGGAAAAAGTACCATAAGGCGGGAAAGTCAGCATCATGGTGTCCTTGTTGGTCGGCGTCACGCCTGGAACGGCGGGGTAACTGTACAAACCGACGTTGGCCACCAGCGCCAAATCGTGTTTGGGACTCAAAGCAATATGAAACGGTTGTCGACCGGTTTTGATGGAAGCAGTAATGCGGTTGCTGGCTAAATCAATGCGTACCAAGCGGAAATTTCCCCGGTCAAGTACCAACAGTTCGTTTTTTGGGGCATTGAGCACGAGGTGAGATGTGAAACTGTCCTCGTACTTCACGCCATTGAACTCGCCATCAAGGTCAATAGAACCTTTTTTGCTCCTTTTTTCGAGGTCAAAAATCACCACTTTGCCTTTGTCGCCTTGAGAGAGGTACACGGTTTTGCTGTCGGGCGAAAAAGCCACACCAAGAAAAGAAGCACCATCCAAGATCCCGGGGATTTTGCGATCGTAAGAAGGGATGCGAATGGGTTGATCAATTTGTTGGGTGTTGAGCACCGTGATCACGCCATTATGAAGGGTAACCACCGTTTTGCCATCTGGAGATACCGCCATGCCAAAGGGATCGTGGGTGATGCGCACCACCTTGCCTACCGGTGTTACGCGCCTACCGCTGGCCAGCGTGCCCGTCATTTTGAGGGTATCTAATTGGGCGTATTCATTGCGTCCGGGTACTTGGAGGGTGACCACTTTAGTTGGACTTTGGGCCAATAAGTTTTGGCAAAAAAACAGGAGCAACACTAGAAATTTGAGGTAACGCATGACGATGTTTTTTTCGTTTGAAATGGGGGCAAATTATTATTGACCCATTCCTTCCCTCAAATTTCTTGAATCCCGTGTACATTAAAGAAAAATCAAGATTAAGTTTAGGCTAATTCTCCCAGTTCTTCTTTTCCTGTTGGATGTGATGGAGGTTAATGCGCACCCCATATTTTTCCTTGAGGTGTTTGGAAAGGGCGTCGGCCGCATAAACTGAACGATGCTGACCGCCAGTACAACCAAAATTGATCGTCAGGCTGGTAAAGCTGCGCTCGATGTAATCTTCCACCGCCGGATCTACAATGCGACACACGCTGTGCAGGAATTCCTCCATGATGCTGTGTTGCTGAAGGAAGTTGATGACTGCCTCGTCCCTGCCGGTGAGTTTTTTATAAGGTTCGTAGCGACCAGGATTGTGGATAAAGCGACAATCAAATACAAAACCGCCACCGTTGCCCGAGCTGTCTTCGGGTATGCCGGAGGCGTGATAAGAAAAACTGTTGATGTTGACGGTCAGCAGGCTGGTGCTGCTTTTGATTTTATTGAAGGGTTCAAATTTTTTAGAATCGATGATTCGGCGAAGCGCTTGCCGCAATTCCGGCAATTCGATGGGCAGTTGCCAGGTTTCGAGTAGGGTTTTGAGGTTGCGCAGGGCAAAAGGGATGCTTTTTAAAAAATGCTCTTTGCGTTCAAAAATACCCCGGAAACCATAAGCGCCCAGCACCTGAATGTTGCGCATCAGCACATAAGCATGGTAGAACTCAATAAAAGATTCCCGATCAATCGGGGTCAGGGTGGAAGCAATTTGAATGTAATGCTCCAAAAGTTCATTGCGGATGTCGGGGGGAATATTGGCTTTGGCTTGGTACAACAGCGAAGCCAGGTCGTATTGCAAAGCGCCGCGTCGACCACCCTGATAGTCAATAAAAAAAGGTTCACCGCTGCGGATCATGATGTTGCGCGACTGAAAATCGCGGAACATAAAATAGTTGTCGTCGGCAGTAAGGAGATAATCCGCCAGGGTATGAAAGTCATTTTCCAAAGCCTGTTCATCAAAACGCACCTTGGAGACCATCAAAAAATGGTACTTGAAATAGTTGAGGTCCCAAAACATCGACTCTTTATCAAATGTAGGTTTGGGGTAGGAATAGCTGTAATCCAATTCCGCGCCACCGATGATCTGTAGACGCGCCAGTTGTTCCACTACTTTTTTAAAAATCTGTACCAGGTAATCAGGGAAATAATCCGCTTGCTGGATGATGAAGCTGTACAGCGTCGTAGAGCCCAAGTCTTCCTGGAGGTATATTTTTTCCGCTAGGTTTTCGGCATAGACCTCGGGCACGGGCAGTCCTTTGGAATGAAAATGCCGACTATAAGCCAAAAAAGCTTGGCTTTCTTTTTCATTGGGACTGTAAGTGCCGATGGCTGCTTGTTCCCTATGTTGCAAACGGTAATAGATGCGCTCAGAGCCTGAGGGGGCTAAAGGCAATACCAAATTGGGGATTTCTCCCGTCCATTTTTCAAAAAGATCCGAGAGGGACAATTCAATCTTTTGCGGATTCATGTACGCTGATTTGCCGCAAAGGTAAATAGAGTATAGCGGGATTTACAACGAAACCAATGAGGAGTTTTTAAAATTCATCATTTTCCACGTCCCATTGCGCGGAATGTTCGTCCCAGTTTTTTTCTTCATCCGGAACTTCGATGTGCGATTTGTTGACTACCCGTGGATCGTAATCGGCAGGAAGCTTGTATTGACGCTCCACATAAGGTTTTTCTTCTGCTATCATGGGACTATTGCTGATGATGGTCTCCCACAACAGGTCTTTCAGCTCCGTCAAACCTTGTTTAGTCAAGGAAGAAATAAAAATGTGCGGGATATCCGTGGGGATTTCCGGCATCAGCATTTCCTTGAGTTCTGCGTCGATAAGGTCGGATTTGGTGATGGCCAACACCCTTGGTTTATCGAGGAGTTCGGGGTTGTACACTTCCAATTCATGTAAGAGGATATCGTATTCCTTACGGATGCTGTCCGTATCGGCAGGAACCATGAACAACAGGGTAGAGTTGCGCTCAATGTGCCGCAAAAAACGTAAACCCAAGCCTTTTCCTTCGCTGGCATGCTCAATGATCCCGGGGATATCGGCCATCACGAAGGATTTTTCTTCGCGGTGGGAAACGATACCCAAGTTGGGCGTTAGGGTGGTAAAGGCGTAATCGGCAATTTTGGGTTTTGCCGCCGAAATAACTGACAGCAGGGTAGATTTGCCCGCATTGGGGAATCCAACCAAGCCAACATCAGCCAATATTTTTAGTTCCAGAATCTTCCATTCTTCCAAACCAGGCTCGCCTGGTTGGGCATAACGGGGTTCTTGATGGGTAGCAGTTTTGAAAAAAGTATTGCCCATGCCACCGCGACCGCCCGGTACCAGGATGCGTTCTTCCCCGTGTTTGGTGATTTCGAAGTGAATTTCTTGGGTTTCCACGTCTTTAGCGATCGTGCCGAGTGGTACTTCCAGGATAATGTCTTCGCCATTAGCGCCGTGTTTGTTGCCGCTGCTGCCTCTACCGCCCGCGGTGCCCACCACGTGTTTGCGGTATTTGAGCGCCAGCATTGTCCATACATTGCTGTTACCACGTAATATAATGTGGCCGCCACGACCACCATCTCCACCGTCAGGGCCGCCTTTGGTGGTAAACTTATCCCGGTAAAAATGCACAGAACCCTCCCCGCCTGCTCCTGAGCGGCAGCATATCTTCACGTAATCAACAAAGTTCTGATCAGCCATATTTTCGATTGAGGGTGCAAAAATAAGCTTTACTGAGCTGAATTACAAGCAATTTTAATTTTTGATTGGGATGCGGCAAAGGAGAAGGGCATCAGGCGCTTTTTTAGCCCTCCAAAGTCTTCTCGATCTCCGTGCAAATGATTTGAAAAATATCCGCAATTTCGCCAACCCCAGAAATCTCAATAGCACAGTCATGTTCTTGATAGTAGCCAAAAACCGAGGAAGTCTCCTGTTTGTAGACTACCATACGATGACGGATAATCGTTTCATCGTTGTCATCCGGGCGACCGGAGGTTTTACCGCGCACCAGCAATCGGCGCACCACCTCTTCGTCAGGTACATCCAATTTGATGAGCAAGTTGATGTGCGACTCTTTTTCAGCAAGCAACTGATCCAAGGCTTCGCACTGCGGAATGGTACGTGGAAACCCGTCAAAAATATAGCCAGAAGCCAGTTTATTGGATTCTACCTTATTGCGCAACATGCCGATCGTTACCGAATCCGGAACCAACATGCCTTTGTCCATGTAACTTTTTGCTTCCAAACCTAAAGGCGTGGAATTTCCAATTTCGTAGCGGAACAGATCGCCAGTTGAAATATGCAACAAGTTGTATTTCTCTACCAGTTTAGCAGCCTGCGTACCTTTTCCAGATCCTGGTTGGCCGAAGAGAATCAAATTAATCATTGTCAATGCAGGTTTTTTGTCAAGCGGTGTCGCTTTAAATTTACGCAGGCCATTTTCAGCATGTCCCGAATTGGCGAATATAAGCAATCATCAGAGAAATCCCAATACATTAGCGATTCCTCAAAAAAAAGTACAAAACTTTTGGGAGGTTACCAATAAGAAAGGCATTATTTTAGAAAAAACATTCCTCAACATTG
Source organism: Chitinophagales bacterium (assembly GCA_038240665.1). Lineage (GTDB taxonomy): Bacteria > Bacteroidota > Bacteroidia > Chitinophagales > Saprospiraceae > Haliscomenobacter. The sequence continues at coordinate 5,242 of JBBRGN010000164.1, forward strand.
CTCAACGCTCGTCTACGTCTGGTCTTACTTCGTCGTAGCAAATGTTCTCGATTTTTTCCAATTCAATTTTAGCTTGCGGCGTAGGCACATCCGATAAGATGTTTTCCGTAGGCGTAGAGTAAAGTTTTGATTGAAGTAGCGCGTTGAGCGAAGGAATTTGAACAGCTGGAACAGCTTTGAGTGGGGTGGGGAGCGCGATGGCTAAGAGTGGAGTAACATTAGAAGCTTGTATTTTGCGGTATGCGAGGATGGCGTCATTGTTGATTATTCGCCCCATGCTTATGTTTTTTTTCATCCAGTAAGCCGATTTTTCTAGGCTTTCAATTGTTATCCCGCGCGATGAACAACTGTGGATGATCTGGATTCCGGTTTCATCATTGGAGTAAACCATGGCCACATGATGAACCCGACTTCGTGCTGATCGTCGGAAAAATATTAAATCTCCTGGTTGTGCTTCTTCTTTGTGGATGGATCTGCACTCGGCAGATTGGGTGCAGGCAGAACGTGAAACGCTGATATTGAAGTGCGTAAAAACGTAGGAGGTAAATCCGGAACAGTCAAAACCACCTGTTTCAGGGCTGCTGCTGCCATATATGTAGGGTAGACCCAAATATTGCTGACCGTATTCTATGACTTCTGAACGAAATTGAATTTCTGCTGCTGTTAGAGTAGGCTTGGGCAAATTCGTCAGTGTTGCATGCGAAAGCACGAGCCAAGTTGTAAAGATACTTAACATGGATTAACAGTTTGGTTATCAAAATCAAACATGTTATGGGATTAAAATAAATGTTGTGGGGTGTGAGTGAGTTGTTTATATTCAGTGGAGATTTTACAAATATAAAGCAAAATAATTGAAAGCTGTACCTTTTTGGTGCGAAAATTCGCAGGCCATATGTGTAAAACACTGGTAGATAGGTTTTTAAATCGAAAAAAAGTTGTAAAATTCACTGTTTTTAAACCCTGCTAAATGGATAAATTTACTACTTTTGGGGGCGATCGCAACTATTCAATTTTTGTTTTACCGGATTGAAAAAGCATCTTGGTCGTTCAAAAAAGCCAATTTTTGACGGAAAATTTGTTGCGCGGACGCGCTCAGGGTGGTGGTAAAAACATCCTCGGCATGGGTGATGCGGTAGATGGTTTGCCCTTCAAAATCGTGAAGCGCGCTGTCGCCGGAGTAAGTATTTTCCTTTCCGTCGACGCCCACACAATTGACGCCGATGGTGTAAGCTTGATTTTCAATGGCTCGGGCAATCAGGAGTTGTTGCCAAGCGTAAGCACGCCGTTCGGGGAAATTGGCGACGTAAATCAATAGATCATAGCCTTCCACATTGCGGCTCCATACCGGAAAGCGCAAGTCATAACAGATCAGCGGCATGATTTTCCAACCTTTCCAGGTTACGATCAGGCGTTCCTGTCCAGGAGCGTAATACAGCTGCTCGCTCGCCAGGGTAAACAAATGGCGTTTGTCGTATTTTTGGTAAGTACCATCTGGCTGCATCCACACCAAGCGGTTGTAAAAAAGATCATTTTCCTTGGCAATAAAGCTACCCGTTACCACGGCCTGCGATTGTTGCGCCATATTGCGCAGCCACTGCATGGTTTCGCCTTCCATGTCTTCCGCTACGGGAGCGGCATTCATGGTAAAGCCCGTGGTGAACATCTCCGGGAGTATGATGAGATCGGTGGGTCCTTCCAATTCAGCGATGCGCTGGGCAAACTGTTGGCGATTGGCGGCAGGATTTTCCCAAACCAGTGCCGATTGAATCAGGGTAACACGTAGATCTTCCATGGATGAAGCTTATTTTTTTGCCAAAACAAACAGGCGTTGCCTACTGTGATGCAGACAACGCCTAGATTATAATGTATTGTCAAGGAAGAATTACTTCTTCTTCTTGGTATCTTTTTCTGCTGCCATTGTTGCTGAACGCAAGGCACGTGGAATTTCAACGGTAGTAACCGGAATGCTGACCGAGCTTAAGATTTCAACGCCTTCTTGAGGGATGATGTCACGAACCCGCAACGACTGACCCAATTCCAAAGAAGAAATATCAACGATCATTTCTTCGATGATGCGATCGGGAGTGGTCTTTACCTTCACCTTGCGGAGTTTCTGCACCAATTTGCCACCGACCTTTACACCAGGAGAACTTCCTTTGAAACGGATTGGAATGTCCAATTTTACCTTTTGATCTTCAACGAGATTCAAAAAGTCAATGTGAACCAACTCGTCCGAAAGCGGGTGCAATTGGTAATCTTTTACGATACACTTATATTGCTTACCACTATTAAGGTTAAGTTCTGCAATTTTGAAATCAGGTGTATAGATCAGTGTCTTCACTTCTTTCAGGGTAGTGTAAAAATGCACTACTTCATTTCCGCCATAAAGTACGCAAGGGATTTGACCCTCATTGCGTAACTTTTTATTTGCTTTTTTACCCAGGTCTATTCTAAGCTGCCCTGCGAAAGCATTTGATTCCATAATAATCACACTTTTGACTAAAAAAAAGCTCGCCAATACCCTTTTATGCTAAGGGCAGGCAAAGATAGTTTTTTTTGATAAAAAAAGTAATGGGGGTGAAAAAAAATATCTTTTGGGGCACAGTGATTTTTTAAATGAAAACGCTCCCAGTTAATCCCCCTTACCCATCCACAAACAATGCCGAAATCGACCGATGTTCGTGGGTGTTCCGAATCGCGCGGGCAAACAACTTCGCCGTTGAGAGTACCTTGATTTTTGGAGATTCTTTTTTCAAAGGGATCGTATCGCAAACGATGAGCGCATCCAGCATCGAGTTTTCAATGTTTTCGTAAGCGTTACCAGAAAGTACCGGGTGGGTACACAAAGCGCGAACGCTGCGCGCGCCTTTTTTGATTAAAATATCTGCCGCACGGCAAAGCGTACCGGCAGTGTCTACCAAGTCGTCGATCAAAATGACGTCGGCGCCTTCTACATTTCCGATCACCGTCATACCCGCAATCTCGTTGGCCTTAGCGCGGTACTTATCACAAATGACCAGGTTGCTGCCAAAATGCTTGGAGTACGAACGCGCGCGTTTCACGCCGCCCACATCGGGGGACGCGAAAGTCACGTTGGACATGTCTTGATCGGCCAAGTAGGGGATGTAAATTGCTTCGCTCTTGAGGTGGTCAACAGGGATGTCAAAAAAGCCTTGAATCTGATCGGCGTGGAAATCCATCGTCATGATTCGGTTGGCGCCAGCGGCCTGAAGGAGGTTGGCGATCAATTTGGCGGAAATGGGCACCCGCGGCTTGTCTTTGCGGTCCTGACGGGCATATCCGAAATAGGGGATTACTGCCGTGATGTACCCAGCAGAAGCTCTGCGGGCAGCATCAATCATCAGTAAAAGCTCAAATAAATTTTCCGTGGGAGGATAAGTCGATTGTACGAAAAACACGTAAGCGCCTCGTACCGATTCGTTTATGACCGGTTGCATTTCCCCGTCGCTGAATCGATGTACCTTGACATCTCCAAGTACATTGCCGTAAAAATCGGCAATTTTTTCCGCAAGGTACTTAGAATTCGTACCGGAAAAGAGTTTGACTTCAACCATTGCTGTTGCTGCACCAGATTTAATGTTCGACAAAAGTACAAAGTTTTTACCGAAGGATTCCTGCTTTTTGTCGATACTATTCTAACTTAAGCGTCAATAGTGCTAGTTTTAGCGATAAGTAATTGAAACAGAATAATCGGCATTGGATTTAGCAATTTTCCCTAGTTCAATCCTTAGCAGGAGGTACAGCACATGTTAGAAAAAAAATTCATCGGACCATTTTTTGCATTGAACTGGGCAGAACAATTGTTGCTGGTAGGGGCCATGGTTTTTACCTTGCTCTTGGTCATTTTGTTGATCTTGGCCTTTTTTGACAATGACAATCCCCACCAACCCCAAAAACGCCGTTGGATTCCCGATGCCTTGACCGCAATGACCTTTTTTACGTTTTTGGGCTGGACGAGCGTTCTTGCGCACATCTGGATCGAAAACGTAGGTAAATCAATATTATACGCTTTATTGCCAGCTCTGGCAGCGGCTGTTTTTCCCCATTGGATTCTGCACCTCAAACGCCGGCGCGCCAAGTTACCTGCTAATTTGCAATTTGATTTTAAAGACGCCTTGACCAGCACCGGCGAGGTGCTTCAATATATTCCTCCCAACAAAGAGGGAGGCTTTGGCAAGGTACATCTCAACCTCCGCAAAGCACCTTATGAGCTAGATGCCGTTTCCTCAGGCGTAGAATTATCGAAAGGGATGCCAGTAAGGGTGATTGATATTTTAGATGACCATATCTTGGTGGTGGAGCCATTATTAGGGAGCCCTGGTCTACAAGAGCATTCCGAGAGAGTGAGGTACTAGGGGGTTTTATTGGAGAGTTGGGAGCTTTTAAGGAGCTATTTAATTCCCTAGGTCTTTCTTTCCGTTACAAAATTCACCAAATCTTCAAGGGATTGTCGAGCGATTGTTTCCGGAAAGGTGTGCAAAATCTCAAATGCCTCCGAACGGTAACGGTACATGGCTTCTTCGGTGTATTGAATCCCGCCGCTGTTGCGTACAAAAGCGATGACTTCCTGTACTTTTTCAGGGTTTTCGTTGTGCCGACGAATCAAGTTGATGATGTGGCGTTTTTTTGCCCGGTCGGCTTGTTGTAAGGCATGAATCAAGGGGAGGGTCATTTTCTTTTCTTTGATGTCAATCCCCAAAGGTTTGCCCACGTCATCGGCGCCGAAATCAAAAAGATCATCGCGGATTTGGAAAGCAATGCCGATTTTTTCTCCAAAAAGGCGCATCCGTTCAATGACATCCTCATCAAAGGTAGTAGAAGCTGATCCTGCTTGGCAAGCCGAGGCGATCAGGGAAGCCGTCTTTTGACGAATGACTTCAAAGTAAATTTCTTCTTTGATGTCGAGCCGACGGGCTTTTTCAATCTGGAGGAGTTCGCCTTCGCTCATGGCGTTTACAGCGGCAGAAACAATTTCCAGAATGCGGTATTGTTTGTTTTTGAGTGCCAACAAAAGCCCCTGCGACAATAGGAAATCACCGACCAATACGGCTATTTTGTTTTTCCATAAAGCATTGATGGAGAAAAAACCGCGTCGCTCCAAGGAATCGTCCACCACATCGTCGTGAACCAGAGAAGCGGTATGTAGCAACTCAATCAAGGAAGCAGCTACATAAGTGGCATCGGTAACTCCGCCGCATGCTTGGGCGCACAAAAAAACGAACATCGGGCGGATTTGCTTGCCTTTGCGCTTGACAATATAATAGGTGATCCGATCCAATAAAGGAACCGGACTGCGCATGGATTGCTTAAAATGCTCTTCAAACTTTTCAAGCTCCGCTTCGATGGGCTTTTTGATGGTGTCTAGTGACATATGCCTTTTTTCGCTGAAAATGGCCACTGATCTAGAGGATAAACAGACACCCAGCTACATTTCTTCAAAAGTTGCTCAAAGCTAAAAAAAATCCCCAATAAGGAAGTCATGGAATGAATCTCCATTTAAGGTACTACTTTATACCCCTTACTCAGCTCGAAAAAAGAATTGCCTGCTCCGCTAAATAGCTTCGCCAAAATTGAAACCTCATAATTTACTGATTCCTAAAAAGTAGCTTTGAACACAGCAAATGCTATTTCAAACCAATGGCCTTGATGAACTCAGCGCTACTTGGCGTTATGCCGGAAGCAAAAAACTGGGTCAACTTACCATTTTCATCGATC
>JBBRGN010000165.1:0-10950 GCA_038240665.1 Chitinophagales bacterium
TGGCAAGGTCGATACCGAAAAAAATATCAACAATATATAGAGCAAGGCTCGATCTTAAATCCAGCAGCGCCAAGATCGATAGATCAAAAACGAGGCGCAACAGCGCAAAGCAAAACTCGGAATCTGTTGCTCAGGCTTCGAAACTATGAAGATGACGTACTGAGATTTATGACCCACCCGGCCGCTGAATTTGATAATAACCAAGCTGAACGAGACCTGCGCATGAACAAAGTACGTGCTAAAGTCTCCGGAGGGTTTAGGTCATTTGAGGCTGGTGAGGAGTTTATGAAAATCCGATCCTTTATTGCAACTGCCGTCAAACAAGGCTTCTGCCCTATTGAATCCCTTGTTCAGTTGTGCTCAACTGGAAATTTAGAATATTTGAAAATGGTAAAACACCCTGAATAGTTACATAATTACGACACAGCTACCGTAGGTTTAGTTCAACAAGGGTTTTGCAAAAGTGGAGCATTTGTACTAAAGTGGAGCAGTTGGAATACTATTGAACGGAGTGCAAAGGCTGAACTTTTGTATTTCAAATACCAGTCCTTCATAAATACCCAAACCGTTGGTGTCAATTTTTTGGTAACCATCACGAATAAAAAAAGCCACCTGAATCTTGGGTACTGCGCGGCTAGTTTATAGCAAGCCAATTTTTCTAACAAATTGATTAAAAGTAAGTTAAAATTTATTCTTGTTCGGTTTACGCTGAATCCAGGGCATTTCTTACAATTTTCAACCCTAACCAGGTAGGAAGGCTGAAGAAATGAAGGAAAACACACCTGATGAAAAAAATGAGTTTGGTAATCAACAAATTACTGCCGACTTCTTCCATAAACTAGCCGCGCAGTACCAAAAATAGATGTTGGCCAGATTTTGAAAAAATAGAGGGTTTCTGGGGTAAATAAAGAAAAATATTTTTCAAAAAGTAATGCCCGCTCCAAATTCCCACCCATCCTTAAATCAATCTTCATACATAGCCCGCTATCCAATACGCCAACATTCCTACCCATTCTTTGATCATGGTTTCCCATTTCCCCATCACCTGGGGCTGAAATTGGAAAAACATCCAGGGTGTTGATTTTTCTTGCATATAATCGGTGCAATAATAATCAAGTGGAAAGCCAACCTTGGCAAAACAAGCCTTCGCCCGCCGCATGTGCCAGGCCGAGGTAATCAGCAAACACCGTGTTTCGTGGAGGTGGTTTTTGACGAGTTTGGCCGTGAATTCGGCATTCTCATGGGTGTTGCGCGACCTGGTTTCTACCACAATTGCCTCTTTGGGTAGGTGCATGGATTGTAAAAAACGCACTGCCTCGCTGGCTTCGCTAACTTTTGGCCCTGCCACATTAGCGGAGCCGCTGGTGATGATGATTTGTTTGATTTTGCCTTTTTCGTACAGTTCCAGCGTTTGGGTAAATCGATTCGCGCCTGGGCCGAAGTGATAACGCCCGTCCTGCGGATACCCATTTTCATTGGAAAAACCGCCCAGCAAAATCCCGGCATCGTAGGGGACTTGCACTTTTTGTGGCGGCAGTTCCCACAATTGTGCGACAACATTGAACAAACCTTTGTTGGTAAACAGCAGTAAAGTCCATAAAGCCAGCCAAGTACAACGCCTACGGAATTTAACACGTCGCCCCAATATACTGCCTATCAATAAGACAAAAAGCCAGAAAAGCGGCTTGATACCGAACGACAGGATTTTTGATAGGATAAAAAACATGGGATTTCTGGGTTTCAAACTTGTGCGGAGATTTCGTTGGTTCCCCAAAGGTAATCCCTGCACAAGCTTTTAGGTTAGCATATAAAATCTAGAACGGCCACGAAGGCCCTTGCATAAATTGCTGTAGTAAAAACGACAATAAAGTGGGTTTTAATGCAAAAATACTGAGCAACATAAAGAAAAAACCATAGACCCCGCCCCAAAAATGCGCGTCGTGGGCAATGTTGTCAAATGCCCGGCGGGCCATGTAAGAGGAATAAAACAAATAGAGTACTCCAAAAACGATGGCTGGAACGGGTGGAAAAAAGAACCAATTCCAAGGATCGAGCAGCACGTAGGAAAAAACGATCGCCGAGGTTGCACCCGATGCGCCCACCGCGGCATAACTTTGATTGTCCTGATGTTTGAAATAATCAGGAATGGCGGCAACGACAATGGCCGTTAGGTACAAAGTGAGGTACAAAATCGGTCCCAAAATAACACCAAAGACCTGTTTGGAAAACGGTTCAATGACCTGTCCAAATTGGTACAAAACCAGCATGTTGATCAGCAAATGTTCAATGCTGGCGTGCACGAAACCATGGGTGATAAAGCGGAAGTAATCGTGGCTGTGTTTGATGGTATAAGGGTGAAACAACAACTTCAATTGCATGTCGTGTTTATGCAAAGCCTGCCAGGAAATGAATCCAGTAGCTAAAATCAAACTGTAAGTAATTGGTAATTGCTCCATTCGGGCGTGGTATTGAATTTGCTGGAAAGATAAGGAAATAATTGGGAAATGGACTTTAAGGTCTACTCATTGTGATAGGGCTCATTGCGCAGAATAGTCATGCTGCGGTACAATTGTTCCAAAAAAAACAGCCGAATCATTTGATGGGAAAAAGTCATGGAAGACAGCGCGAGTTGGAAATTGGCGCGTTGGTAAACAGCTTCAGAAAACCCAAAAGCGCCACCCACCTGAAACACCAAACGTTTGTAAGGCAGTTGGAACCATTGATCCATCTGCTGGGCAAATTGGGCAGAAGTAAATTGTTTGCCCCGTTCATCCAGCAAAACCAGCCCATCTTCCGGTTTTAATTTGCTGAGGATCACGTCTCCTTCGCGCAGCTTGAGCTGCTCTACGGATAACTTGCCGGCGTCTTTTACGTCGGGGAGCAAAACGGTTTCAAAGGGTAAATAATGGCGCAATCTTTTTTCGAAAATCGCCATTCCAGCTTCCAAGTATTTTTCGTTGGTTTTGCCGATGTAAGCAAAGGTAGTTTTCATGGTCGGGATAATACGGTACAAAAAAAATTGCCCCAATAACCGGTAGTCGTATTGGGGCAATAAATTGGTGTTTACACTTCATGATCACCACCCGCGCCAATCATGACTTTGATCTCCGGGGTAATCTTGATCTTCAACCTTACCGACAACCCCCCGCTGAGGGGCGTATTGATTTTTCGGTACAAGGTATAAGTGGTTTTGATGCTCGTGAAAACCGACATCAAAGAGGGATTACTACGACATTCCTTCAAGATCTCCTCCACGCGTTCGGGGAGAAAATCTGCATGTTTTCCCCGCAATTCTGCTTCCAGACAAGGGTTAAAACCGATGGTCAGCGCAAAATGGGAAACATCCAGGCCATAGTTTTGTAGCTTAGGAAAAACCTGTAGCCACTCGTCGATGAGCTGAAACACTTTTTCTTTCGCGCCATCCCCCAAGTTGTTGGCTTGTTCTTTGACCAGTTCTGAAGCGTCCATTAGCGCTTTTTTGATGCGATCTAGCATGTTTTGTTGCTATTTGAAGGTGATATTGCCATCAATTTTGGCTTTTCCGCTGATAAAGTCAAGTATGGGTGTTTCGGTGGTAACCGTGGTGCCGTCGATTTTCGAATTGGGTAGATTTGCCTTGCGCACTTTGCCGGGTAAATTGATGATCGAAGTAAACTTGGCAGTACCCAAAAACATTTTCATCATTTCCATTTCATCTCCGGCTGAAGCAGCGGCATCGCTTTTGGGGGCAGGAAGGCGCTCCAAACTTTTTTTGCTGAATTTAAAACCCGCTAAGGTGGGCAACAAACCTGGGGGCAACATGCTTTTGCCGCTATCACCCATTCCTTCCGCCATTACGGTATTGATGTTTTTTAGGAAAAAACCTACATCGTCGATGTTGTCAAAATCCAGGTGAAAGGTAGTTCCCAGCTTCTTTTTGGCTTCGCTTACATTCATGGTCATCTTGACCTTGTCCCAAAACTCAGGTCTTCCGGTTTTGGCTTTGGCTGCCGCTGAAAGGCTATTTTTAAGATAGATAACGGTGTCTTTCTCCACTTTTCCACCCAATGGGGTAGTGATTTTAAGACCACTTGACTCGCCTTGTTTCAGCAAATCGCCCAACATGCCCATTTCCATGATTGAACTCATGTCCACCGAAAGATCATAACTTCCTGCCCCTTTTTTGTCGACAGTCATTTCTTCGATGATGTTGATACAGCTGCTGAGTAGGGTAGCACAGGCTACAAAAAACAAAAGGAAAATGATTCTTCTCATGGCTCGGTTTTTTATATTGTTCACTAAAATGCGGCAAATAAAGAGTAAATAGCGTAACACCAATGCTAATGACTCATTTCTAAATTATCCAAAAGTAAGCTTTTTTCCATCCAAGAAATCAAAAAATAAAGCTTAACCATCAAGAAGTAACGATGAAACTCAAGGGAAACAAAACTATCTTGGCGCAAAATCGTTTGAGTTATCTGTAACTTAATCCAGCTATAAATGAACGGCATTACTACCTTGGGAGCGCTCAAAGCGAGCGGATATCAACCCAAAACGATTAAAGAAGAACTGCGCAGTAACCTCATCAAGAAACTTAAAAACCGCGAAACCATTTTCGAAGGGATTTTGGGTTTTGAGGATACGGTACTACCTGATATTGAGCGGGCTATTTTGTCACGGCACAACATCCTTTTGCTAGGTTTGCGTGGACAAGCCAAGACCCGCATCGCGCGCTTGTTGGTACAATTGTTGGATGAACTCATTCCCGTAGTTCATGGCAGCGAGCTCAACGATGATCCCATGCACCCCATTTCACGGCAAGCGCATGACATCATTGCTGAATTGGGGGATGCTACTCCCGTTTCTTGGTTGCACCGCGACGACCGCTACGTTGAAAAATTGGCTACCCCCGATGTAAGTGTTGCCGATTTGATTGGCGATGTGGATCCCATCAAGGCAGCCAATATGAAATTGCCTTATTCAGATGAGCGGGTGATCCACTTTGGTTTGGTGCCACGCGCTCACCGGAGCATCTTTGTAATCAACGAATTGCCTGATTTGCAGGCGCGTATCCAAGTGTCGCTTTTCAACATCTTGCAAGAAGGAGATATCCAGATCCGCGGTTTTAAATTGCGTTTGCCATTGGACATCGAATTTTTGTTCACCGCCAACCCGGAGGATTATACCAACCGTGGTAGCATCATCACCCCGTTGAAAGACCGGATTCAAAGTCAAATCTTGACCCACTATCCGAAAACAATCGAGATTGCGCAGCGCATCACGCAGCAGGAAGCCAAGTTGGCACCTGAGCAACGCGAACTCATTGAGGTGTCGGACATGGTGAAAGTGATCCTGGAGACCATTTCCTTTGAAGCGCGCGACAGTGAGTTTATTGACGAAAAAAGTGGCGTTTCCGCCCGTTTAAGCATATCTGGTTACGAAAATTTGCTGTCGACTGCCGAGCGCCGGATGCTCCTCAATAGCGAAGCCAAAACCACCGTACGCCTGACCGATTTTTGGGGCATGGTTCCGGCGGTGACGGGTAAAGTGGAACTTGTGTATGAAGGCGAACAAGAAGGCCCTTACCAAGTAGCGATGAATTTGATGGGCAAGTCGTTCAAAAAAATGTTTTTGAACTATTTTCCAGATCCAGATAAATTGCGCAAAGGGCGGGAAAGTGATCCTTATGGCACCATCCGTGCCTGGTTTACTGGCGGCAATGTGGTCAACTTGCTAAACGACTGCAGCGATAAAGAATACCGCGAATCATTGGATAGTGTGGCAGGATTGCGTAAATTGGCTGAGAACACGACGAAAGCGACGGGAACAGAACTGTATACTTTTATGGAATTGATCCTCCACGGACTTTCAGAGTTCAATGCCATCAATAAAGAAGTGCTAGAATCTAGTTTGTCATTCCGCGATCTCTTGGCCAACATGTTGGGCGACGACGATCTTTTTGACGACAACGATCTGAACTAGAACGTGCTGGTTTCGCAAGGGACGCAAGTGGGGCATTCAAAGCTTTATTTGCATTCCTTGCGAAATCCTTTGCCGCTTCTTATACCACCACGAAAAAAACGAACCTTATGCTGCTGAACATCCACCCTGACAACCCTGAAGAGCGCAAAATTGACCAAGTAGTAGCCCTCCTGGAAAAAGGCGGTATCGTTATTTATCCCACCGACACCGTCTATGGCATTGGTTGCGATATCAACAACCAAGACGCCATCGAGCGCGTTTGCCGTTTGCGCAAAATCAACCCCAAAGATGCCATGATGGCCATCATTTGTAAGGACATCAGTCAGGTGGCCGATTTCACCCAGCAACTAGACAATTCAACCTTTAAACTCCTTAAACGCAACTTGCCAGGCCCGTTTACCTTCGTTTTGAATGCGGCAAGCAATGTCCCCAAAATGTTTCGCAACCGCAAACGTACCATCGGAGTCCGTATTCCTGATCACAAAATTCCTTTGCTGTTGGTTGAAAAACTCGGTCGCCCTATTTTAACCACCTCGCTGAAGTCGGACGACGATATTTTGGAGTATTTCACGGATCCAGAAGACATTTACCAAGATTTCGAAAAATTAGTCGATATCGTTATTGACAGCGGTCCGGGCGGCAATACACCCTCAACGGTAGTAGATTGCACCCTTGACAAACCCGTGGTCATCCGATTAGGAGCGGGGATTCTAGAGTTCTCTTAGTTTTTTTTCAAAAAAACAAATGCCTTTATTGACTGCCTTTTTGCAAGGAGTCAATAAATTCTTGGACAAGCGGGTATTGCTTTTATCTTTGTTGTGGTAAAAGGGTTTAGACTTTTAGGCGATTTTTTGCTTTCGCGTAAAAGCTATTCCGATGCCGCATACTTAGAAAAAGTCACAATGCCTGTTTTATGAGGTTAATCTTACGTTTTTTTGCCATTCTCCTTTGCTTTGCCCCGCTGCTTTTGGGCGCGCAAAATTCCATCGTACGCGGCAACGTTTTTCATCAAGACAATGGCGAACCTCTTCCTTTTGCTACCATAGTGCTCAAAGACACCAAATTGGGTGCCATCACCGATGTCCAAGGATTTTATAGCATACCCAATGTACCAGCTGGCAATTACCGATTGGTGGTTTCCTATACCGGTTTTGAGCCATACGAAACGGACATTGTCGTCAAAGTTGGTGAAGTGGTCTATCAGCGCGTGTTGATGACAGCTGCCGTAGTCGACCTGAATGAATTTGACGTTTCTTCCCAAAGAGAAATGGCTCGGACAGAAGTGCAAATTTCCAAACTAGCCGTTACTCAAAAACAGATCAAATCGCTTCCTTCTACCGGAGGCGAAGCCGATATAGCCCAATATTTGACGGTATTGCCCGGGGTAGTTTCCTCAGGCGACCAAGGCGGGCAACTGTACATCCGTGGTGGTGCGCCCGTGCAAAACAAAATCTTACTGGATGGAATGGTGATTTATAACCCTTTTCACTCCATCGGGTTGTTTTCGGTTTTTGAAACCGAAGCCATCCGCAGTGTGGACGTACTTACTGGCGGGTACAATGCCCAATACGGCGGGCGTATTTCCGCGATCGTGGACATCAAAACGCGCGATGGCAATAAAAAAAGGTTGTCTGGCCTGGTATCCGGAAGCCCCTTTCAAACCAAATTTTTGTTTGAAGGCCCCCTTAAACCGCTCAAATCAACTGGCGGCGGCAGCGTTTCTTTCTTATTTACCGGAAAAAGAAGCTTAATTGACCAGACTTCGAAGGTTTTGTATCCCAACGCGGTGGATACCAACTTCTACGCCTTTGCGGCGCGCGACACCAGTTTGAGTAAAATCAAACCCAACTTGCCTTACAACTACACCGACCTTTACGGAAAAATATCTTTCAACGGAGAAAACGGTTCCAAACTCGATCTTTTTGGTTTCCACTTTAGCGATCAGTTTAATTTTCTGGGTCTGGCCAACCTCAACTGGACCAACTCCGGCGGCGGCGCGCGGTTTACGGTTTTGCCTGGAAATTCCAATGTAGTGATGAACGGTACGGTAGGTTTTAGCAAATACGACATCTCGCTGAAAGAGTCAGACGGACGTCCGCGGATGAGCAGCGTGACCAATTACAACGCCAGCCTAAACTTTACCTATACCGGCTTGAAAGAATCCCTGGATTACGGTTTTGAGATCATTGGCTTCAATACTGATTTTAGTTTTCGCAATTTGGTAGGCATCAGTTTTGATCAAAAAGACTTTACCACCGAGTTGGCAGGTTATGCCAAATACCGTCGAGAAATCGGCAAATTGGTCATTGAACCCGGTTTTAGGATCCACTATTACGCCTCCCAAACGAAGATCTCTTTAGAACCTAGGGTTGGGATGAAGTACAACGTGAACAACAATTTTCGCTTAAAAGCTGCTGGCGGCATCTATCGTCAGAACCTCATCAGCACCGCCAACGACCTGGATGTGGTTAACTTTTTCACCGGCTACCTAGCTGGCCCGGAGGAAACCCTGTTCAAACCAGGGACTACCATTGCCGCCAACAACCGCTTGCAAACTGCCTGGCATGCGGTGGTAGGAGCGGAAATAGATTTTGGCAAAAACATCACCGTAAATGTTGAGCCTTACCTGAAAAACTTCAGCCAACTGATCAACATCAACCGCAATAAGTTGCAAAACAACGATCCCAACTACGTCATCGAAACCGGCAAAGCCTACGGGATCGACTTTACCTTTAAATACGATCGACCTTATTTTAACATCTGGGCAACCTACTCTTTGGCGCGGGTGACCCGTTTTGACGGCGTACAAGAGTTCCCAACCGTTTTTGACCGCAGGCACAACGCGAATCTTTTAATGACTTACATCATTGGGAAAAAACATGCTTGGGAAGCCAGCGCGCGTTTGAATTACGGTTCGGCATTCCCTTTTACCCAGACCCAAGGTTTTTACCAACAAAATCCCTACACCAACCTGGGATCAACCGATGTTTTGACCGGAAATTACCCCATTGGAACCCTACTTTCCAGCAAAATCAACGGCGGCCGTTTGTCGGATTACCACCGATTGGATGTTTCGCTGAAGCACCTACTGAAGTTTTCTAAATATGCTGGTTTGGAAATTGTGGCCAGCGCTACCAATGTTTACAACCGCAAAAACATTTTTTATGTGGATCGAATCACCAACCGGCGGGTACATCAATTGCCGTTTTTGCCCAGTTTGGGAGCGACGTTGAAGTTTTAAAGCCAGAATTGGTTTGGTGCTACAATTGCAACAATTTGAAAATCAGTATATTTAATTCAGAATTCGCGTTAGTATCTTTTGTCTTGGAAACTAGACCAAAAAGGGGATCCCTCAAAAGGAGATTCCGCGTTTTGGCCTAGTTGCTAAAATATCAATGAGCCTCTGATCGGCAGTTTACCTTCTCACATATCCTGTTCCAATATTTCCACCCATTTGAGCGGATAGCCCTTTGGGTGCGCGGTCATTCAGCAAAGCAGTAGCTAAGTCCTTTGCCGCGCTGAGCGGATCGCTAAAATTGAAACCCAGGCCAGCATTGAAATTTTCATTAAGGAATTTAACGTTAACCCTCATGCTTACCTGTCCCCCTTTGATACCCGATAGTTGGCCTTCAAACTCGGCAGACTTTACATCCACCAAGCCACCTAAGCCTTTGTCTACGATCCATTTGGCCGCTTTCATAGAACCAGTAGTGGCCGTTTCAAAACCACCGACTACCGTTCGAGAAGCCGATACTGTGTTGGCAGCAATGTTTCTTTTGCTCCAATCCACGGCTTTGCTCAACCCATCCAAGGTCTTTCGGTATCCCGACAAGACCCCTTCAGCTGTTTCCTTGGAGGCTTTCAAGGCGGCATATTTAGCGCATTTGTCGGCCTTGCGGTACCAGGGAGCCTTGTCACAGTCTCGCTTGGCTTTATTTACGTCATTGTTCATTCGATCCACATCGGCCTGAGCAGCGTCGACTTTGGCTTTCTGGCGATTGAAGGCATCAACATCGCTTTGCGTAGTACGCAGGTAATCTTCCGCACTCCGCAGGTCTTCCTTGGCTTTGCGGTAAGCATTCTGAGAATCTTTGGTCGCTTGATCAATAGCGGTGGTGGCCTCTCGATTAAGGTAGGTGATCAAGTCATTATTCATTGCCGCGCGGATGTAGAAATCTTGGCTATTGACCAGATTGCCACCCTTGGCATCTAGTTTAGCCTGAAATTTTCCAAATAGATTGCCATCAAGTGCAAAATAAAACCCATTGCGGCTCACCTCTACTTTTGCTTGGCTAGTGATGCCAAGGAGTACTATTTTTCCATCCACCAGCAGCAGCGGATTCACGGGGTTCAACAGATTGTTTAAAGTCAGGTCGGTTGCAAAGCGTAGGGAATCTTGTCCATTCACGCCACTCAGTTGAAAAATGGTAGTTCCGCCATCCTGAAGAAAGATGGGGCCCACAGCAGCCACTCCCGCAAGTCCATTGTCATAGGTGGCGTTGATATCTAGGCGCGCTGCCAATCCCGCCAATTGCCCTTGACCTTTGATGCGTAGCCCTGGATTGTACTGTCGTCCTGCCATGGTCAAAGGCTTGGGGACGATGGTGATTTCCACATCCTTTAACCCCGACTCGCGAAAAGTAGCAGGTAAGCGATTAACCTCTCTTTTGACTTGATCTGCCAAAAAAGCATTGATAAATTGCTGAAGCCCCAATGCATTCATTTTCATAGAAATAAGGCTCTCTAAGGGGTTGGCGGTATTGATCATACCCGCTGCTTCCCCAGTAAAAGGGCCAATTTTTAGTGCGCCACGCAATCCAAGTTTGGGTCGCGGGAGAGGGGAGAGGACGTCTGCGCCTACATCCAACCCCAATTGGGAGATTTCAACCCCGTTCAAGCCGAAGGGTTTTTTCCATACGCTGCCGTCTTCCATGTACACGACCAAACCAAAGGTAGCCGGTGGCGCTATTTCGCCCAATCCCGAAAAAT
>JBBRGN010000166.1:0-10950 GCA_038240665.1 Chitinophagales bacterium
AAAGAGCGTTATTTTCGACATCCTTACTTGCACATGGGCGCCACTCAGGAAAAAGCCGATTCGCTCAATCAGCTGTTGCAGCAATTGAATTATACCATCGCTCCGGTTACGCTTGACAATGAAGATTATCTATTTGCGCTAGCCTACAAACGTACTCAAGACAAAAAGGACACGGAATTGATGCAGCAAATTGGCAAAGATTATGTGGCTTATATGGAAAAAAAGTTGTTGTATTTTGAGCAACAATCCACTCGACTTTTTGGGCACAATATCCGACAGATTCTGCTTTTTCATGCCAGCGCCTTGAATGCCGATTATTTGGATGCATTAGCGCAAATGTTTCGAAAAAATGGGTATCAGTTTATTACTTTGAATCAAGCGCTAGCAGATCGGGCTTATCAAACGCCGATCTCCGTTTTTGGAAAATGGGGCATTACTTGGATCGACCGCTGGGCGATGTCGCAGGGCAAAAAAGGCGATTTTTTTAAAGGAGAACCAGAAACGCCAACTTACATTCAAAAGTTGGCGGAATAGTCGATAAATCTATCCACCAAAGCAAGGCGATTTACTAGGATAATTGTAAGGTTCACAGCCAATAAATTCCTATTGTCCCAAAAAAATCACTGACTTACCAATACCATTTTTACGCCATCCCATTTGGCCACTTCGCGGTGAAAACTGGCCATGTTGTTGTATTGCGAAGCGGGTTGTTCGGTAGCATTGATTTCCAAATGCCGCGTTACCGCAATTTGCTGGTTACCCATATCCTTGATGGTCATGGTATAGATTCCAAATGCGGTTTCCACTTTTTTCTCGGTAAACGGCAGGTTTTCGATTACAAAACCCGTCGGCAAAGTAAACACCAACTGATTTTCCTGGACATAGCCTTTGCGGATGATCACGGGTTGACGTCGTACATCCATCTTTGGTGGTACTTTGGTCAGTGGGTTCAAAGGGTTTACGGGAATGAACAACCTTTTACCCGATCGACTGCCTAAGCGGCCTAAATCTGCTTTGAGGTGTATTTCAGCCGTAGGTTGATCGCGACTAGCGGTAATTACTAGGCTGTCCAGTTTACTGATTGAAAAATCGGATTTTTCTAAAAAATATTTACGGCGATCAAGGGTAGACAATTCTTCGGTCAAGGCACGCGGAAGTTCTTGTCGTTCGCCTTGGTAAAAGGTATTTGATCGCAAAATACCCATGCCATCGGGTTGTATGCTAATGCTGGCTTTCCAATTTTCTGGCACTGCGCGACCAGATTTTGGAATCAGCATTATTGACGAATAGACAAAGATCGGTCACATTTTACTTTTTCTTAAACACAATGTATTCGGTTTGTTTTTCGGTCAACAAAAAGAAGAAATTTTTGATGCTTTGGTAATCATCGACACTAAAGGTAGTTTGATTGATTTGGGTGTCGATGGTAACCCAAATGGTATTGCCTTTTTGGGTAGCGGTGTAGTCATATTTACCACCTTTTTTGGGCAAATCAATGTTGAGGAGGTCGGGCAAATGCGCCAATTTATAACCAGCGGGGATGAAAAACTGGAATTCGTAATGGTGCTTCAGCGGGTAATTGAGGTTGACCGGATACAACCGAAAGGTCTCGCTGAGCGGATTGTCTTCAAAAACAGGTTGGATGACCGGGTTAACAAAAAGTAGGCTGTCTTTGCTTTCCGCCCAGGCCGGAAGGGTGACTTGGGTTTGATAGAGGAGGGGTTTGTAGATGTCTTTGCCATTCGTTACTTTGATCGAATCATATAGCACATAGCTGACTTTAGCAACAACATCTTCCGGCGATTGGGAATCAGGCAAAAACGCTGCTGAATTCAACAATTCTTGTCGTACATCAACCCCTGCGTAACCCTGGTATTGAGCACTTAAGCTCCCTTTTACGCTTCCGTTGTCGGCCAATTTTACATTTAGTGCCAGATTCGTTATTGCTGTATCCGGCACGATGTTTTTCCAGAAAGGCTCGGTAGGGTGAACCACCCAGCCGCGCTTGTTGAGGGCATTTTTACTGAGCAGACCCATGGAGCGGTAGGTATTGGCAGCGTCGAGGTAGTAGTCTTTGCCTTCTAAAATAATGAGCCCGACGACATCGTTGAATTGCTCCACGATGGGGAAGGTCTCTTCGGGCTCCCCGTTATTGCGGGTACTGATCAACATGGGATAAGCAGGTAGACCAAATGATTTGAGTAAGGCTATTACGAGCAAGTTGATTTCAGCACTAGAACCTTTTTTAAGGCGAAAAGCTTCATTGAGATCTCTATAAACCCAGATGTCATTCTTACCATCCCAGGTAATGTTTTTTTGAACGAAATCATATACGACGCGTATTTTTTCCAGCGGAGTAGCCACTGCGTTTACTTTACCAACTATTGAATCAAATGCCACTCCAAATTTGGCTGGAGTCTTGTATCTTTTTCCAAAAGATTCATGCTCATTCATCAATCCACCCAGCTTTTTCCAAGTAGGCCAGTAGGTAATCATTTCGCCTTTGTTGTTCATGGTTCCGGTCAACTGAAAAGTAACGTGCGACAAATAATCGTCCATGGTCGTAATGAAGGATTGTGGTTTCAAAGCGGGCATGTTGCGGGAAGCCAACATGTAATTCGATATCGAAACCAATTTAGCTTTAAAAGGGTCAAAACTTTCTGTGGGTTCGTAGTCTTCTTGGATCTCTGGTTTTTGACCGATCTGATTCATCGAGTATTGAAAATATTCGGGAATTTTTAAATTCAAAACGCTCCAAGCTACCGGGATGTCTTCCTGGAAATACCAATTGGGCAATTTGTAATAGTATTTTGAAGCCTTCAGGTAGCGGTATTCGATCACACAACCTTCTTGCAAATCCGGGAACCTAAAATGGATATTGGTATAAGTGTCGTTGACACGTTCTTCTACAAAATCAGCGGCTACCAAAACCTTCTTTTTTCCATTCGGATATATGATCTGCGCCTTAATTAGGCTGATGATGTCGTATTTGTCTTTGTGTTGATAGGAAATCACTACATCTCCTTGATTGAAGCCTTCTTTGGTGAAAATTTTCACTCGGCGGTAGCGTTCTACGAGAAAGCGTAAATCCTGACCAGTTAAATCGAAATACATCAACCCTACTTTCGCTAAAACCATCGCCGGAACTTTAGGATCATTGGGAAAAGCAGTCATTTTTAAATCGCTATCCGGAATTTTACCCCATTTAAATTCCGGTACTTGTACCTCCTGAGCAAGCAAGGAATAACTAAACAGAATCACCAGGGTGAAAAGGATCAAGGACTTCGATTTCATGCAGTAAAAAGTTTGATGGCTAAATGTAATTTGATTTGAACGGTTCGGAGCAAATCTAGTCTTGCTAAGATAAAATAAAAGGTATAATTTTAATGCTAAGGAAATGGAAAAACAAAAGGTACGGATTCTAATTGTCTGGTAAACCTATTATCATGAATAAAAAAGCATTTTTATTTTTTTATATGACCACCAGTTTGATGCATGCTCAAAATGTCAAAATCGCTGGAAAATTTCCTTATCAGCGGGATGTACACTTTTCTATTGAATTGGTCGACAACCAAGTCATTTTTCATGACTCTAACCATAAAACACAAGGAACGAGCGATGACAAAGGATTTTTTAAGGCTTCTTTTGACTTAGAAAAACCCAGTATTCTTCAGTTTACCCGACAGGGCACGGTAGAACTTTACCTTAAGCCTGGCGATAGTTTATGGATTGAAATGATCAACCCGCGCAACCTGCATTTTGAAGGTTCAGCTGCACTTGAAAACAAAATGCTGACCGATTTGGGTGAAAAACCAGATTTGTCAGAAGCGATAGAAGATGACCCAGCGGCTTATATGGCTTTTGTGGATAGCGTCTATAATCTCCGTATCCAAGCCTTAACCAACTACGAAGCTTCCCGATCCAACGCCGATTTCGTTCAGCTTTATAAGGCTAAGATCTATGCTTACGCTTTGCAGGAAAAGATAGAGACGGTTAATAAATTGGAGCGAATAGGGTTAGAAGGCGCTCTTTTGGATAAGTTGCGCCGCCAGCTTCGCGCTGTCGATTTTGTAGATGACACGCGGGATATTTCCTATTTACAGGCCCTCAATCAGCTTTTTATCAAGGAGACTTTGGATTTGATGGGGCATGAAATGCTGTCCCTACAAGAACTCTGGAACCGCCAATACCCAGCAGGGTTTATGGAACTGCTTCAGAATTACATCAAAGAACGTTTGGTTAAGTATCCGGTATTGGCGCAGCATTTTGAAGCTCAGCAACTAATAGGCGAGATTCAGGGCATTCAAAAACGCGAGCAATTGGCGGCTGGCGGAGCTGCGTTGACCCGCCTTCAACAATTAACGCGTTTTGTCCCTTTAGCTCGACAGCTGCAGTTCGAATACCGCAAGAAGGTAATTATGTATCAATTGGGGACTCTGCCACAAACAGTTTTCAAAACATCGGATGATGAAGATTACTGGCTAACACCAAGTCCCAATGAACGTACTCTATTGGTGTTTTGGAATCCGGCGGACTCAATAAGTGTGGAAGCCTATAAAAATTTTCAGGCAGAGAGCATCAATCGCATCGGGTTCCTGCCTTTGGATACCGAAAAGCCAATTGAGCAGCCTTACCGCTATATTTGGGTACAATATGGTGCTTCTTTGGAGCTTTGGAAAAAAACGATCGCTCAAGTGGCCAATAAATACCCGGTTCAACATTTTTACCTCGACAATAAAACAGACCTAGAGACTTGGAAACCCTATTTTTTTCGGGAAGAGTTGCCCATCGTTTTTCGCTTGAAGCCAGATTTAGGCATTTCCTCTATTGGCGCTCATCCTTCCCCAGGTCTAAATGATTTTTATGAGATCGGAGTATTGGGCGGTATGGTCTTTTGGAGAACATCTAGGGAGTGAAACGCCGGTAGGTCGCCGCAACTCCCTGCTGTATTTTTGCTTTTTTTCTTAGCTTTTACCGCAAGCCCCGCTTCTCCAAGTTGCGTCGGTACAGTGCAATATTGCCTTGGTGCTGTTCAAATGTTTCGGCAAAATTATGTAACCCCGTTTCATCTCCCGAGGCGCAAAAATAAATGTATTTGTGGTCTTCACGATTCAATACTGCATCGATGCTGGAAATGGAAGCCAGGGAAATTGGGCCTGGCGGCAAACCAGCATACCGATATGTGTTGTACGGCGAATCAAACTGAGTATGAACGGAGGTTACCCGTTTGGTGGTAAAATCTCGGGTAGCAAATACCACCGTAGGGTCAGCTTGCAAACGCATGCCTTGCGCCAAACGATTCAAATACACCCCAGCAATAGTAGGTTTTTCGGTATTGTTGAGGGTTTCTTTCTCAACAATGGAGGCAACTGTATAGACTTCCTCAGGGGTTAAGCCCAATGCTTTGGCCTTGGCTAAGCGGTTGTTTTTTGCCCAAAATGCATTTTTTTCCTTGATCATCCGCTCTACAAATCCTTCGGCGTTGGTATTCCAGAATAACTCGTAAGTATTCGGGATAAAGATGGTCATCAGGTTTTCCGGGGTATAGCCAATTTGCTGAAGGAAATCAGGATTGGTAAAAGTCTGCAACAACGTATTGGAATCCGGCTCAATAAAACGGGAAACTTTAGCAGCCACTTCTTCTGGTAAGCGCTCGGTGGTCAAAATTACTTTTACAGGCGCTTGTTGCCCCCCTCTTAAAACACGCACCACCTGAATGATGTTCATACCCGGCTGCAATTCGTAACGCCCACTTCGCATAGGGTCGCGTTTGTATCCCATGTAATCAGCAGCTTTGCGGAAAAAAACTTCATCCCGCACCACGCCTTGTTTTTTCAATAACTCAATGACTTCTTCAAAAGAAGAATTGGTGGGTATTTCCACATAAATCTCTTTCCCCAAACTGGCTGGGAGAATGGAATCGCTTAATACAATGCGATAAACGGCGAAAGCTCCTACTATAAGGAACAATACGGCGCCGATGAGAAGGCTTCTAGTACGCGTAGTCATGTTCAACTATTAAAAAAGGGGAACCTAAATTCTGGTTATTTTCATTAGAGTTGTACAACTGTTGCACCAAACTCTATTGATTACAGTGGATGCTACAGTGGCACCAAATCTATCAAAATCCGTAAACAAACGCAAAGACAAAATCAATATTGTTCCTGCTCATTGGGGAAATCTTTTGCTTTCACGTCTTTGATATAGCCGTGAACCGCGTTTTCTATCTCGTCAAACAGGTTCAAATAGCGCCGCAAAAACCGTGGTGTAAAGCCCTTGGTAATCCCCAACAGATCATGAATCACCAGTACCTGTCCGTCACAATTTTGACCCGCGCCAATGCCAATGGTCGGGATAAGGATGCTTTCGGTCACTTCTTTGGCCAGCGTTGCCGGAATTTTTTCCAAAACGATGCCAAAACAACCCAATTCTTGTAACAATTGGGCGTCGGTACGCAATTTTTCGGCTTCGATTTCTTCTTTGGCGCGTACCGCATAGGTACCAAATTTGTAAATCGACTGTGGTACTAGACCCAAATGACCCATTACTGGGATACCAGCCGACAAAATTCGGGAAATGGAATTGGCAACCTCGGAGCCTCCTTCCAATTTGACCGCATGGGCACCGGATTCTTTCATGATCCGGGTCGCCGACTCAAGCGCCAATTTGGAATTGCCTTGATAGGTTCCAAATGGCAAATCGACAATAACCAACGATCTTTTAACCGCTCTTACTACCGAAGAAGCATGGTAAATCATTTGATCCAAGGTGATTGGCAAAGTCGTTTCGTGACCTGCCATCACATTGGAAGCTGAATCGCCTACCAAAATGACGTCAATTCCGGCTTCGTCCAATATACGCGCCATCGAATAATCGTACGCCGTGAGCATGGCAATTTTTTCCCCGCGGGTTTTCATTGCTTGCAGTACGTGGGTCGTAATGCGTTTAATATCTTTATTGATCGACATTTTCGCCGTTTTTTTCAAAAATCCCTGCAATATAGCGGAAAAAAGATTTGATTTTAATTTCCTTAACCGCTGAGGGCCGAGAAGTTGTCAAACTACGTTATTTGGTCGGCCCATTGCTTAAAACCTCAGGATTAACCATTCAACAATTGAAAAATGTTTAGCTTTGAATTTCTAAAAAAAGAATTCTCTTATGTTGTTGAAAAAAGCTTTGGCTGGTGTATTTGTTGCTTTGATTTTGGGAGCTTGTAGCACCGATTTTCAATTGGAAGCGGAATATAAAGACATCCCAGTGGTCTATGCGTTCATATCCAAGCAAGACACCGCCCATTACATCCGCTTGGAAAAAGCTTTTTTACAGCCAGGTGGCAATGCCAATCAAATTGCCCAAATAGCCGATTCTATTTACTATGCCAAGGCAATTGTTCAGTTGGAAAAAGTAGCTACCGGACAGCGGTTCACCCTTACCCGAGTGGATGGCGCGCGCGAGGGGTATCCTCGTCAGGATGGCCCTTTTGCCAAAACACCTAATTATTTGTATAAGATCAAAGCCAACCAACTGAACCTTAAAGGTGGAGAACAACTGAAACTCCTCATCAACCGGGGGGAAGGCAAGGCTTTAATTACGGCACAGACTACCGTAGTCAGTGATTTGGCGCTTTTGGATCGCCCCGGAAGTCCGATTGCTTTTATCGATTACAACCGACAGATTAGTTTTTCTTGGAATACTCCGGTTGAGGCCAAAGTCTTTGATGTACGTTTGCGTTTATATTACCGCGAAACGACGACCGGCAATAATTATGTCAACAAAACGCTGGAATGGGTGCTGAAAAGCGACTTGGAACGTTCCAGCAGCGATACCGATACGCGCATCAACTACACCATTACTGGCGAACAGTTTTTTAAATTCATTGCCGATAACATCGACGCTACCCAAAATCGCCGCCGTATTTTTGATGGAATGGATTTTTTGGTAAACGGTGCCGGTAGCGAAATGGTAGAATTTCTTCGCATTTCTCGCGCCAATACCGGTATTACCAGCTCACAAGTGGTACCAATGTACACCAACATTCCCAATGGTGTAGGGATCTTCACTTCCCGATCTACCGCTGCGCGTAAGGGATTACAAATTACCGCCCCAACTGCCGACTCACTCCGGGCAGGCAAATTCACCCGGCAATTGAATTTTCAATAAGCTTTGACGCTATTGAATGCAAAAATTAGCCTTTTTTTCCTTTTTTGATCCACTCAAAAAGACAAGTTGTCACATTTTGCGCTTCTAAATTGCCATTTTGGGTCAATTTTTAGAAAGTTTCTGCATAAATGACAGAAAAAAACTGCCACCCTCCGCTTGGCATAAGCATTGCTATGGTAATCGCGAAGAAATCAATTTACGAATCAAACTAAATAGCATAACACATGGGTAAAATTATCGGCATTGACCTTGGAACAACGAACTCTTGCGTATCGGTCATGGAAGGTAATGAGCCAGTGGTGATTCCTAATGAGGAAGGTCGCAGAACAACTCCATCCGTAGTTGCCTTTATGGACAACGGCGAGCGGAAAATCGGCGATCCTGCTAAGCGCCAAGCCATCACGAATCCCCAGCGTACCATCGCCTCGATTAAGCGCTTTATGGGACGTCGTTACAGCGAGGTACCTAGCGAAATCACCCGTATGGCTTATGGTGTAAAAAAAGGCGACAACGACACCGTAAGGGTGGACATTGACGGCCGCATGTATACGCCCCAGGAAATCTCTGCAATGATCTTGCAGAAAATGAAAAAAGTAGCCGAGGATTTTCTCGGACATGAAGTAACGGAAGCGGTAGTAACCGTGCCGGCTTATTTCAACGACTCCCAGCGTCAGGCTACCAAGGAAGCTGGTGAAATCGCTGGATTGAACATCCGCCGTATCATCAACGAACCTACTGCTGCTGCCTTGGCTTATGGCCTCGACAAACGCAACAAGGACATGACCATCGTGGTGTATGACTTGGGTGGCGGTACTTTTGACGTATCTATCCTCGATTTGGGCGAAGGCCTTTTTGAAGTAAAATCTACCAATGGGGATACCCACTTGGGTGGCGACGACTTTGACAGCGTGATCATCGATTGGTTGGCAGATACCTTCAAAAGCAACGAAAACATTGACTTGCGCAAAGATCCCATGGCCTTACAGCGCTTGAAAGATGCTGCGGAAAAAGCAAAAATTGAATTGTCGGCTTCCGCTGAAACGGAAATCACCCTTCCTTATATCACTGCAGTAGACGGTGTTCCTAAGCACTTGAACATGAAGTTGCCGCGCTCGCGTTTTGAGCAGATGATCGACGGATTGGTACAGCGTACTTTGGAGCCTTGCCGCCAAGCAATGAAAGATGCTGGCCTGACCAACAAAGACCTCGACGAAGTAATTTTGGTTGGTGGTTCAACCCGTATTCCACGCATCCAACAAGCAGTTGAAGAATTTTTCGGCAAAAAACCAAACAAGGGGGTTAACCCGGATGAAGTGGTTGCTGTAGGTGCTGCTATTCAAGGTGGTGTATTGAGCGGGGATGTAAAAGACGTACTTTTGCTTGACGTAACGCCTTTGTCACTGGGTATCGAAACCATGGGCAACTTGTACGACGTCATCATCGAAGCCAATACAACTATTCCAACCAAGAAATCTAAAGTATATTCTACTGCAGCGGATAATCAACCTTCTGTAGAGATCCATGTACTACAAGGCGAACGCAAAATGGCGCGCGATAACCGCACCGTTGGCCGCTTTATCTTGGATGGTATTCCACCAGCTCAGCGCGGTACACCTCAAATTGAAGTTGCTTTTGACATCGATGCCAACGGCATCCTGACGGTTACTTCTAAAGACAAAGGTACTGGTAAAGAACAAAGCGTACGCATTGAAGCTTCTACTGGCTTGACGCCAGAAGAAATCGAAAAAATGCGCGCTGAAGCTGCGGCCAACGCAGATTCCGATCGCATCGCCCGCGAACGTGCTGAAAAACTCAACACTGCCGACAACATGATTTTCAGTACGGAAAAACAGTTGAAGGAATACGGCGACAAGCTATCAGCAGGCAATAAAACCACCATCGAAGGTGCATGGATGGAGCTAAAAGCTGCTCACCAAGCCCAAGATGTAGATGCCATCGATGCTGCAGTAGCGAAGTTGGATGCTGCATGGCAAGCTGCTAGTCAGGAAATGTACCAGGCTACCCAGCAAGCAGGCGGCGGTGCACCAGGCGAAGACTTTAGCGCAGGCACTGGCGGCGGTTCTAATACTGCTGGTTCTGATGATGTTACCGATGTAGAGTACGAAGAAATTGAAAAGAAATAATTGGGTTGAAAGAACCTGACTTTAAGTGGCGAGGCGATCCTACCTAGACGTAGGGTCGCCTTGCTTATTTATTCATTTCTTCGAGCAAATATTTGGCTTCCTTGTGTGGATTCAAAAGGGAGAAAATACCTCGTTTGCTCCAAGCGGGAGTGAATTCAAGAGCAGGAGAGAAATCATACACCTGGCTGCGGATGTTATCTTTTTTTGGCCAACCAATTCCCAATAAGCCGCCATTTTTATCAAAAATTGGACTTCCTGCAAAGCCTTCCATTGCACCAAAAGCATTCTGCCAAAAAAAACCATCCGCTGCTTTGTTGACTTTTCCAAAAGCCAAGCGCAACTGTCCATCCGCATTTGGCGAAAACCATTGATCGGGAAAAACTTCTGCTTGCGCTCTTTCAAAAAGAGCCTCTTCTTGAAGCAATACTTCTTGTAAGCGCAGGTATTCCGGCTGGGTATTTTGTTGGAAAAATTGCTTGATTTGCTTCCAAAAATAATAACCTTCATCCTTGCTCAATGCTTTCAATTGTGCAGTAGGATTAGCCGTTAGACGGTCAATCCAATTGGCGGGCGCAGCCAAAGCAGTTTTTTGTAAAAGCCTTTCCGACAATTTTTCGTAGTCTTTATTGGCATTGATCAAAGCATT
>JBBRGN010000167.1:0-10924 GCA_038240665.1 Chitinophagales bacterium
GATAAAGATCAATATTTTGTCATGGAATTATACTGTCTATCGGTTACTTCCAGTTTGTTGTTTACCTTCTTCCTACCGACAATACAAATTTCAATCTTTTTTTTCCTCACAGTAAGTACAATTTGCTGAATTACTGGATTTTGATTCCTTGTAATGATCTTCCTAATTGTCTCTTTTTCATTGTTTTACAATGTAGAAATGACGCTTTTTTCATAATTTCAGCACGCTCTAGGTACAACTAACGCCCTACAATCTGTGGAATGATTTCCTTTTTTGAGGAGTTTAGTTTAAAAAACTAAGAAATTTCCAAATCTTAAGAATGGGTTAAGCAGGAGTTGACATCTTTGGTGCAGCCATTTGTGGCAGTGGCTGGGCTTTTTAACAAAAAGGGTAGGCTATACGTCGGCAAAGGGAATTACAAAAAAATAGCAAGTTGGGGGGATAATTGGTAACAGCTTAAAGTAGGAGGGTTCTTGCTGATTGGGAATCTTTTTTTACGCAAAAGGAAACCTTTGAAAAACCCCAACGTATACTTAAAATTGTAATCTAATGGCGATTGTTACAAGATTGGGTTACAAATAAAAAAAGCCGGTCGGGAGACCCAACCGGCTTTTCAAAAGAGCTTTGAGAGGCTATCTACATACCAAGGATATCTCGTTTGACATCCTTAAAAAATCTTGAGATTAAGATCTGCTTTTTGTTATGGGATTACAATAAGGGTGTCAGCAGTCAGTCGTATAATAATGTCGTCTTTGTTTGCTTTTTTTTGACCTTACAAAGGTAGTCGGAGTTGCCGCATTAAATAAGTACATTTTCTTGAAATACTGGTTTTATATTTTAGTTAAAAAATTATCAATAAACTGGTATCTAAGCGATTAAATTTAAAAATTGATTTATTTTTAAGTTAAAAATTTAAAAAGTAATCTTATAGTTTTTATCATTCGCTATTGGGGTGATACTTTTCGAATAAAAACTATAACCTTTGACAGGAGATATCGTACAATAAAATATATGTATTGGGGGAGCTAAAATGAAAATCTCAAATAAGTAAGTTATTTGGTGAATATTCCTGACCGTGGATGTTGATTTAGTCGAACTTAAAATAAGTGCTCAAGCAGTGGAAGATACGAGTAGGGGAGAAGATTGGAATCTTTTTTTTGATATGCTTGAAAATCATTGGAAATAACTATAATTTACACTATTATTTAAAGAGCATAAAAAAAAGCTGGTCGGGAGACCCAACCAGCTTTCAAAAAGAGCTTTGAGAGGCTATCTACATACCAAGGACATCTCGTTTGACGTCCTTAAAAAATCTTTTGATAAAGATCAATATCTTGTCATGAAATTATATTTTTTGTTTGTCCGGTATTGATACTTGAATATCTTTCCCTTTCGATGATACAAATATCATCCTTGTTTCCCTCCTTAGTAAGTACATTTTCTACAATTACTGTTTTTTTTTCTTCCTTTATTTTTAATTAAATACTTGAAATTCTGTGAATTAAAATTAAAAAAATAGGTATATTCTGGTTTTTAATCGATTTTTTCAAATTTTTTACAACAATTTGAAAAGAATTTATAATAGCTCTTTGTCATAGGAATCATTTCTAAATTATTGATTGACTATTTTTCAGCAAAAGTAAATTCTGCACTATCCCGACTATTCAATTGCTTTCCCTCAGAGTGGAATAAATTAAAAGAATGACTTAATTAAGGTATACCTCCCATACGCTGATGACTTATTGGCTAAATCTCACCTTAAAAGAACAAGGGGCAATTCTGATTACCAATAGGTTGTAAAAAAAAGGCCAAAAAAGAAAATAAGATTTGACTTTTTGTAATCTTAGTTACTATCTTTGACAGCGAAAATGTCCGGGAGGCTACACTTTTTAGATGATTAAAGATTTTTCACCTATTTACTTTAGGTCTTTTTGTATTTGTAATATCTTTGTATCCTAGGTTTTTTTATCTCGCTATCTACATTCCACCACCATTTTTTTAACTACGATCAAGGTATCCCCTTGCCCCAATCTGTTTTGGAAATGATTCCATATATAGGTTGGAAAATTATGCAAAAAATGAATCGATCATTTAGCGTCGTTCTTTTTTCTGTATTGCTATTAGTGGGTTGCGCGCCCGTTGAGGACCTGCAATACCAAACAAATGGTGAGAAGCTGTTGCGTATTTCAAAAGAAATAGCCTGTAACCAAGAGGTGTTGAAATTGAAAACGGATTCTCTTTGGGATGGTATTTCCAAAAGGTTGTCAACTGTACTGCCAAAGGAAATGCCCAAAACGGATCGCGAGAACATGATCAAACTTCGTAATACGGCTTTGATCGCCATGTTTAAAGTTTATCCCCAATTAGATACTTTAACAAAGGCTAAAGTGAAACAGGCTGGACAAATTGACGAAGTTATAGTTGCAAATTTGCAACAAATCCATCAAAAGATGGAGGAGAACGACTCTGAGGTGCTTACTTTCCTAGGGGAGGTAGAAAAAAAATCTCCTCAATCTTTTGAAAAATGGAGCAAAGCTTTTGATGAAGCGAAACATTTCCCATGCAAAAAATAATTTTTTTTAACTACTAACTCTTTATGATCCGATGAAAAACTGGGTACACTTTACAAAATTTGGGGCATTTTTTGTCCTACTTCTTTTAGCAGCGTCATCTTGTGTAAAAGATTCAACGACTACCGGCGATACCACCGTAACCCTCAATGGCGATCCCACTAAGGCTAGTTCGGTTATCGCGCGCGAATACAACGAAATATTCCTTCAATTGGAGCGATTTACCGCAGGTTATCGCCCGCCCATTTCCGCAAGAACCACTGCTTACTTGGGATTGATCGGCTACGAAGCTTTGATCCCTGGTATGGAAGACAAGTATGGTTCTTTTGATGGATATTTTCCAGGTTTAGATGTTCCTGAAATTGTACAAGGCGAAACGTACCATTGGCCTACCGTTTACAATGCTGCCAATGCCAAAGGGTATACTTTGTTCTTTCCCACGGCTCCTGCTGCTCAGTTGTTTCAATTGTATGCTTTAGAGCAAAAATGGAACGATCAATTTCGCAAGGAAATCCCGAATGATGTCTATGTGCGTTCAGTAGAATATGGCCGTCAAGTAGCTACTGTTATCCATGCTTGGGGAAAAACGGATCAGTTGGGTCATGAAGCTTGGTTGCGGACTACTGATCCCAACTACGTGCCACCAACGGGCGATGGCAAATGGCAGCCTACTTTCCCAGATTTTTCAAAGGCTTTGTTGCCTTATTGGGGAAAAGTACGTTCTTTTATGGCGGATGAAACGGATGTTACTCCTGTACCCCTGACCTATAGCAAAGACCCCAATTCTGAAATCTACAAGCAAGCCTTAGAAACTTTCCGTTCAGTAAATCAAATCAAAGCTGGTGGCCAGCAGTCAGAAGAAAAGTGGATTGCTGATTTCTGGAGTGACGATTGCGCGGCGCTTACTTTCTCTCCTGCTGGTCGATGGATCGCGGTGGCCAACCAAGTAATTGAAAAAGAGAAACCAACCTTAGCAGTAGCAGCGGAAACTTATGCTCGTTTAGGCTTGGCTCTTAATGATGCTGGAGTAAGAGCTTGGCATGAAAAATACCGCTTTAACTACCAGCGCCCAGTTGATTATATTCGCCAAGTGATCCCAGGTGGGGAAAACTGGAATTCAGTGATGTGCCCGGATGGTTCTGGTCGTTATTTTACCCCTCCATTCCCAGCCTATCCTTCAGGCCATGGTGCTTTTGGCGCGGCTGCTGCGGGCGTTTTAGAAGCGGTTTATGGTACCAACTATGCCATGACCGACCGTTGTCATGAAGGTCGTACGGAATTTATTGGTAAGCCGCGTACTTTTAAAAATTTCCGCGAAATGGCGGAAGAAAACGGCTACTCTCGTATTCCTATCGGCGTACATTTCCGGATGGACTATACCAGCTCAGTGAGTTTGGGCTATGGCATTGCGGCTAAGGTCAACAAATTCAACTGGAGAAAGTAATCCTATATTCATTGGATCTATACGTCATGATCCTAAAAAAAATCCCGAAGTGAATTCAATCGCTTCGGGATTTTTATGTCAAAATAGTTGGATGCCAAAGAGGATAATGCAACTTCATGGGGTGTTTTTACGTAAACGAAAAAAGGATATCACGGTTGCCCGGAATACCCTTTATCATCATGAGATTATAACTTTAAACCAGCGTAGTTTGGGCAATCATGTGCCCATTAAAAAATGTGGGATCAAATCTGTCAGTAGTGGTCGTCAAAAAAAATTAAGTCGTCGTCGTAAAATGGAATTATAATTGGCCTAGCGTGAGGCGCCATAAAGATCAATCAAGAAATGCTTTCTTGCTCCTTACAATACAAATCTACAAAGCTGTAGCGCTGAAAAATAGTACAATTTTAAAAGTTACTGGAAAATAAAAAATCAAAAAAATAGTATATAAGTATTGATATTCAGTGTTTTATTTTATTTTTACGTGAGTGTTTTTAATATTTTTACTTATGTTGGACAGCAAACTTGTTAAGTATTTACAAGATTTACCAGCTAAAGATCGGGAACGGTTTCGGGCTTTTGTGCTTTCGCCTTTTTTTAATCAGCACAAAAAGACCTGTCAGCTACTCGATATTATCCTGGATCATCTTGAAAAAGGTAAGGCCGGGATCAATAAAGAAAAGACATATAAATTATTGTATCCCAGTGGATTGTATGATGAGCAGCAGCTCCACAATATCATGTCTAACTTAAAAAAACTCTTTCATCGTTTTTTGGCGCAGGTACATTTTGAAAGTCAACCACTATTGGAAGAAGTTTTTACGCTTGAAGCTGCTTATGAGCGCAATCAATTTGATTTGCTGACCAATCGAGCCAAACAGTTGGAAAAACAACTCAGCGTTTATCCTTACCGGGATGGGAATTACCATTATGCGCAATACCGGCTCAATTATCTTTTGGGGTATTACGGTGGTCAGTACGTAGATCGGGCTAAATCCAATACGCTCCAGCAAATGTACCACCACTTGGATCAATACTTTATGTCGGAAAAAATGCGCAATGGTTGCCACCTCATTGGCAACTCCATGCTGATGAACACTTCTTATGATCTTGGTTTGTTGGATTCAGTGATACGCTACGTAGATCAAGAATACCTTGCTAATCAAAAGGATCAGAAAATATCTATTGAGCTGTACCACAATATTTTATTGAGTTTAAAAAACGAAAACGATCCCAGTTATTACCAACGCCTTAAGGATATTTTTGCCTACCAATCCAATAAGCTTTCTCCTCCTGAACGGGAAGACTTGTTTAGTTTTGCTTCCAATTATTGTATCCGTCAAATCAATGCTGGGCACAGCGTTTACCAGAAGGAACTGTTCGAGCTGTACCAACAAGCGTTGCCTTTGGGCTTGGTACTGACCCACGGCATCATTTCCGAGTGGAGTTATAAAAATATCGCCACCCTGGGTTGTAGTTTAAAGGAATTTGAGTGGACTGAAAAATTTTTACAAGACTACCGCGATTTTTTGTTGCCTGATCGGAAAGAAAATGCCTACAACTACAATTTGGCCAACCTTTACTACAACAAAAAGAAATACCGCGACGCCCTTACTCCTTTGTTGACGGTAAAATACACCGATGTCAAATACCATTTGAGCGCTAACTTTTTGCTGTTGCGTACTTATTTTGCCATGCGGGATACGGAAGCGCTCCTGTCCTTAATCGAAACATTGCGGATTTACATCATCCGAAATCGAAGGATTACGACAGAAGAGCGCCGAGGATATACCAACTTTTTGCGGTTTGTTAAAAAATTGGTCACCTATAAACACCAAGCCTCTACATTTGCCAAGCCAGTATTGGAAGAAAAATTAGTCGCGCTGCGTCAAAAAATCGAAAATACTGATAATGTGATGAACCGCTATTGGTTGTTGGAAGAATGTAATGGCGTAGCCTTAGTTTAGCGCTTGGGAGCACTTGATAGGGATTAAATTCCCGATCAAGTATTTACTCCTGCCGTAGGTGACTAACTTGATCCGCTTCTAAAATCGGAATGCGCCGAAACCTTAGAAACAGCTGCACTGTAGCCAATACATCTTTTTCGCAATAGTAAGAAATACGGTCCACATCCTGCTCTTCCCAATAAACCCGCCCTACTTGACTCCCATCAATATCTTCTTTTGGAGAAGGGAAATCCAGTAACGCCGCCAATACCTTTAAAGAAGTATAACTTTTTCGATCACCAAATTTCCACAACTCCATGGTGTCCACCAGGTGTTTGGTCTCCCAAGGTTTTTTGGCTTCCAAATCCAACATTCTTGGAAATGCAAGCTGGTGCACCACCAAGCGCCGGCAAATATAAGGTACATCAAACTCCTTGATGTTGTGCCCGCAAAGGTAGGATCGATTGGGGTCGCCGTAGTATTGTTCCAGTAATTCAGAAAAATCGCGCAGAATCGTGGCTTCATCATCACCAGCAAATGATTTTAAACGGACCCGGAGTTTTTTATCTTCTTTGTCGCGTCGCACGATACCTACCGAGATACACATGATTTTACCAAATTCAGCATAAATAGCCGCGCGATCCTTATAAATCTGCGCCATTTCCTCATCAGGATCTACTGCGGGATCATTACTGCGCATCGAAGCAGCTTTGTGCCGCCAAAGGTCTTGGAAGGTTTCTGAGAGCTCCGAAAAATGGCGTTTTTCGCTTACGGTCTCAACGTCAAGAAAAAGGACATTTGCAATATCAACCTGTTCAAGCATGGGCTCTATATTTTTATCTAAATTAATGAATAAAAATTCGAATATGTTAAATTTGCGGTAGCATCAAGCAATAATAGCAAACTTCGCCTCGTTTTGCAATCACTTTATATTTTCCTCATAAAATCAACTAACGATGACAACAACCAGCTCTGGACCAAATTCCCAAAAAACGCTTTTAGGGGTCGCCATTGCAGCTATTATTGCGTTACTAATCCTTAGCGGATTTTTGTTCTTTAACATGAGCAAAAAAAATTCTGAGAAGCAACAGCTTTCCGCTAACCTCGATGAATCTGAAAAACTCAAAGCAGAACTAGAGAAGCAATACTACTCTGCACTTTCAGAATTGGAAGAAATGCGGGGCAGCAATGAAGAATTGAATGCCTTGATTGATAGCCAAAAGCAAGAACTATCAGCGTCTAAAACCAAAATTGATGGTTTGTTGAAAAACAAAGGTGATCTGTCCAATGCTCGTGCGGAAATGGGCAAATTGCAAACGCAAATTAAGGGTTATTTGACTCAAATCAATCAACTGACTGCTGAAAAAGAACAACTTCAAGGAGATGTAACTCGAATCAGCGGCGAAAAAGAGCAGCTTTCCGGCGAATTGCAAACCGAGCGCAAGAGCAAGGAAGAACTTGCTGCTGCTAAGGCCACTACAGAAGCAGAGAGAGACGAGTTGGCTAAAACCAAAGAGGTATTGGCTAAAAAAGTAAATGCTGCATCGGTAATCAAAGTAAAAGATGTTGAAGCTACCAGCGTGGCCATCAAAGAATCCGGTAAACCTAGCAAGAAGAAATCTGCTAAAAGTGTAGACCAAATCGATATCTGTTTTAAAACTACAGCAAACGAAGTAGCTGAAGCAGGTAAAGAGGTTTTTCACATCCGCATCATCAACCCAACTGGCGAAACGTTGGCAGTTGAAAACTTAGGTTCTGGCGTTTTCACCAACGACAATGGCGATGGTATTCGCTTTACCAAAGCTAAAGAAACCAGCTACAGCCGCAACGAAGCACAGGTTTGTGCCAGTTGGAACCCTGGTCAGCCGTTTGCTCCGGGTACTTACAAGGTTGAAGTATACAATAAAGGTTACTTGGCGGGTACTACCAGCTTTAAGCTGAACTAATCAGCCTTGAGGTAGTCGGAACTAACAAGAACTTATAATAAAAGATTTCTTCTCGGATACCAATTCGGGTCTTTGCTCTTGGGATAGATTATTCCAAGAGCATTTTTTTGTAGTATAAACAGAGCCAATCTACAACCATGCGCCAAAAAATTGCGTTACACCAATCAAAATAATACGCACCATGTCGAATCAGCCGGAAAACAACTTTTTTAACCCCATCGACCCGGAGGATGTAGCCGAAAATCCTCATTTATTGCCTTATGCGCATACGCGAGGTGGCGTGGAAATTCGTCCGGAAGATACTGGAAAGCTTAAAGGGCGCGCTGTATCGGCCATGTATGAGCAAACCGACATGCAGTTGGATCAAATACGCGCGCAAATTACTCTGCTGGCTCAACAAGCTCAGGCCATCAAATCGAGGATGGAAGTATCGGAAAAAATTTACCGCGCCGATATGAACTTTGAACCCCTCATCGGCAAAATTTACCACCTTTACCAACGTTCTAATGGGAAGTACTTTCTATCGTTGATTGGTCCGCGAGAATGGGGGCCTTCTAGCGCATTTGATTTTGTAGCTACCGTTAAATTGCTCGCTGATCATACCTGGGATGTACTTGAAACAGGTGAAATGCCATTGTAAAGAACTCCTAAGGAATGATTCAACAATAAGATACCAATTTTGTCTGTTTCTTTTGCTACCATACTGCCTATCTTTTTCGTTTTAAAAGTAGGCAGTCAAACATAATCAATGGTAATTGATGGCCTCTTTTTTCGTCATGCTTCGTTAAAAAGCCTCGCCGTAGCTCTGCTATGGCTACGTTTTTTGCCTCGCCTGACAAAAAAATAAGCGCATCAATGACCATCATTATTTTCAACTGTGTACTTAGCTAGGCTATTCGCCTCAAAAGATAGTTGTCTGGCAACAAAATAATCTAGTCAAATTTAATACCTTATTATTGACTCATTCCTAAGCACATGAATGTACTATTCGCGTTGGTTATTTTTGCTTATACTGGCTGTATCCAATGGGTGGGGGATACCACTTATGATTTTGGTCCGCTAGAGAAAGGCGACGAAAAATCTTGTGTGTTCAAATTTCGCAATTGCTCTGGTGCGGCGATTGTGATCCAAAATGTACGCCCATCTTGTGGGTGTACGATACCTGATTATTCCGAAGAAGCCATCCAACCCGGCGCTATGTCGGAAATAAAAGTCGTATTTACTGCTCGGACACAAGGACGGTTTTCCCGCCTGATCAAAGTTTACTTCGACAATCAACCAAAGGCCGAGCGTTTGTTTGTAGAAGGCGAGGTAAAGTAAACTTTCCTACCCAAGGCATCGCTGCAAAAAAAACTCCTTCTAAGTTCAAAACCCCCATTTTCGGTTATCTTTGTGTGTTTTTCGAACAATTTTTTTTGCATTGAAATTTTTAGCCTAAAATCGCAACTCATAAGAAGGTAAAACAAATGGATCCTTCCTTACGATCCTTGTCGTTTTTTGCTTTTCTAAAAAATAAACAATGAGCGTTACAATTTTTTTTCTTCTCAGCTACCTATTACTCAGCGTTAGTTTGTATTTCTTATTTGAAAAATGTGGGGAATCCAAAATCAATGGGCTCATTCCTGGACTTAATTTTGTGGTTTGGTGCCGACTGATTGGCCGCAAACCCACCCACGCCCTTTTCTTGCTATTTCCTATTGTCAACATATTTATTTATGCCGGAATGGCCATTGATATGGTACGTTCTTTTAAGCGCTATACTTTTTGGGAAAGCGTGCTGGC
The DNA here is from genome assembly GCA_038240665.1 of Chitinophagales bacterium. Taxonomy (GTDB): domain Bacteria; phylum Bacteroidota; class Bacteroidia; order Chitinophagales; family Saprospiraceae; genus Haliscomenobacter. The sequence continues at coordinate 9,686 of JBBRGN010000167.1, forward strand.
CGTTTTGTTCACGCCTTTTTTCTTTTTGTACCTCGCCCGTACGGCCAAAGAGGTATATGATGGCCCGGCCATTCCAAAAGAAAAAACTTATCGGGAAGAATTGCAAAAAGCGCGGGAGGCTAAAAATACCCGTGCAGTTAAAAAATTGGAAGAAGCCAGTCCTTATCGGAAATCAGCGATCAGAGAATGGGCGGAAGCCATTATTTTTGCCGTTTTTGCCGCGGCGTTTATCCGGATGTTTTTGATTGAAGCATACGTGATTCCTACCTCTTCGATGGAAGGTTCATTGATGGTCGGCGATTTCTTGTTTGTAAGCAAACCAGCTTATGGCCTGCGTTTGCCACAAACGGTGGCGATGATACCCTTGCTTCACAACCGCATTCCCTACATCAATCGGGACTCTTATTTGCGCAACCCAAGCTTGGCTTACAAGCGCTTGCCGGCTCTAACCAAGATCGATCACAACTCGCCAGTGGTATTCAACTACCCGGAAGGGGATAGCGTGTATATTTTCCCGGAGCGGACTTGGAGTGTCTACGATTATCGACGAGGGAGCATTCCTTCTGCTTTTTCTGGCGCTATTCAATCTGGTTTGACGCAAATGACGACACGGCCGATGGATAAAATGGATCATTACATCAAGCGTTGTATTGGCTTACCCGGCGACAATTTAGAAATCAAGGAGCGTCAAGTTTACATTAAAGGAAAGGCTGCTGCAAATCCAAAAAACATCCAATTTGTCTATCGTTTGATTAAGAGCTCAGCCATTGCTTTCAATACCGCCAATTTTGCCAAGTGGGGAATATCATCGGAAGATTATAACCCCGCAGCAGCTATCGGCGATACCAGTTTTATTGTATTGAATGGGGATCAAAAAGCCAAGGTACTAGCGCTCGACAAAGGCATCAAAGTGGAGCACATCCCAATGCCAAAAGGTGGCCCTGGTTCCGGAAATTACTACCCTTACGATCGGATTCATTTTCCGGATTGGACCTTGGACAACTATGGCCCAATTTATATTCCAAAACAGGGTGCTACCATTAAGATTAGCCCTGCCAACATTGCGCTTTACCGTAGGGTGATTCAAGTTTATGAAAAAAATAAACTATTGGAACAAGGCGATAAGATTTACATCAATGGCAAGGAAGCTTCCCAATATACTTTTAAGCAGAACTACTATTGGATGATGGGGGACAACCGCCACAACTCCCAAGATTCGAGATATTGGGGCTTTGTTCC
>JBBRGN010000168.1:0-10888 GCA_038240665.1 Chitinophagales bacterium
CCAGCATTGTGGCCGGTGGGGCAAACGCCTGAAAATTGGAGTACTTGTCCCCAAATGGTACAAAATTCAACAACCCTCGCCCCCCTAAAAGGGCAATTTTTTGACTTAAGGAAATTGACAAGAGTCAACCTGAATATTGAACAGTGACGTTAGAGGGCCCTGTAGGGGCAAAATATGATTAGGACAAGCAGGTTCAATGGTGTTTTAGTCTTGTAGGGACGTGATGTGGAAGCTTCTACCCCTATTTTGCTTGTCTGGGGCTTAGCTTTTGCTAAAAATTCGTTTCTACCCCTATTTTGCCCCTAGCGGGGCTTACGTTTCAGCTAAAAATTCGTCCTTTGGAGTATCTCCTATGCTTAGGTCAATGACATTGCCGTCTGGGGTTCTAATCCACGAAGAATAAAATTGCAATTATCTGAAATACAAAATTTTAAATATATTTTTAAAAAGTCTAGGCAGATTTAAATTTCATGCGTTTGCTCTAGTGGCCGGGAGCGTGCTGCTCGGTTTTTGTACTTGTTGTTTTCTAATTTTTAAGATGTTTTTATATATCGTTTGCAACTAAGCAATTTCGGTAATGCCGCTCCTTTTTTGCAGGCCATGTTAAAAAAAAGACCGATGATTGATCAATTACTCAAGGAAAATAAAACAACAAAAAAACCACAATCGCATTGACGAGCGCGGCATAAAATCGACTGTCTTTTAGTAAAACTGTGTCTGGTTTTAATACCCTGATTCCCCATAGCCACACGCCAATAGTCGCGGATGCTGCCAAGAAAGCCGACAATTGCGCGCTGATTGCCTCCTCGTAGACTAGAAAAAGAAAGCCTAATTGCACCGCAAAGAAGATCAAAATAAACTTCCAAGGCAGAGCGGGAGCAAGGGTTTCTCGATTCACGGCTTTTTGATCAGGTAAAGCCAAGCTCACCGTAAAATGTACGATGGTAGAAAAAACTGCGGTAAGAAAAACGCGGTGCATGAAATTGAGCTTTATACCCCACCAGGCCTGTATGGCTGGATCGCTGCCCCAATGCGCGTTGTAACAAGCCTCGATGCCAAAAGCAAAAATGGGAGCGGTAATCAAGGTTGCTATCGCACCTCGGATGGAGGCACGCGGCCACCAAATGCCCAACAAAAAGGAAACCACAATACCCTGGGTAAAATACCCTCCCCATGCCGAAACTTTGAGGAAGAAATTGCTTTTAGGATCGGGGCTGGCAAAAATCTGGATGGCCAACAAAGCAGTGATGATCACCAAAATGACGATGGTCAAGCGGGCAACGTTGATGATTTGTTTTTCAGTAGCTTTGGGATTGAGGTATTTTTGGTACAGATCAACCGTAGTCAGGGTGGTAGCGCCATTGAGCATGGAATCAATTGAACTAAATGTAGCGATGGTCAATCCTGCTAAAATGAATCCGATCACGCCCCTGCCCACGGGTATGACCATACGGATGAGTTGCAAAAAAGCAGTATCATTGGCTATTTCCAAATCGGGCATCCGCATTTTCATCAAATAGGCCGCCGCAATGCCGGTGGTAATCGAGATGAAAGGAATACACAACTTGAGGAAAGCCGCCGCGAGAATTCCCTTTTTGGCTTCTTCATCGGAAACTGCTGCTAGCGTGCGCTGTACAAGGTATTGGTTGTTGCAATAATAAAACAAGTGCAAAATAATCAAACCGGTAAACACACCTGTCCAAGGCAGACTAGGGTGGTTGCTTGGCAAGTAAAGGTGCATTTTTTGCAAAGCTGGCACTTGTTGGGCGTCCAAATGGAGCATGCCGCTGAATCCGCCAATTTCAGGTTGGGCAAAAGTGAATACCGCAACGGTAATCCCGGCGAGCAACATCATGACCGATTGTAAGTTGTCGGTAGCTACAATTGAATTGAGTCCGCCAAAAATGGTGTAACTACAGGTAACCAAACACATCATAACGATCCCTTGCCAGTAATTGATCTCCAATTGGGTGCCTTGCAACATGAATACGAGCGTCTGGCTGCCGATGTAAAACCCGCCAACCAATTGTACGGTAATCAGGGTGATCATCAAAATGGTGTACAAGCCCCGTGCAGTGGCATTGTAACGGTATTCGATGTATTGCGACAAAGTGTACACTCCCAGTTTGCGAAACATAGGAACGAAAACATAACAAAGCAAAATGACGCCAGCAAAGGCGAGTATTTCATAATGCGCTTGCGCAAATCCCACCGAAAAGCCAATACCCATCATCCCGATCAGGTGAAAAGAATTGATGTTGGTACCAAAAATTGAACCAGCTACTTGCCACCATCGCAAGCTTTTTCCAGCTAAAAAATATTCTTCGCTGTCTTCTTTTTTACTGAATAAAATGCCAGTTAGTGGCATCAATGCTACCAAGCCGATGAAAATGATGAGATCGAGGGTAGAAAGGGAATTGAGCATGATTTTGAATTTGGTTTCTACCAGATAATCCCCGAAGGCGTTCAGGATTTACTTGGCGGAGTCTATGACTGCGACGGAAAATGTAGGTTACTTATTGGCCAGCTATAATGGGTGCAGTGGTTAAAGGGGTTACAGGTGTTGCTTTGGGCGTGCGACCATAATGCTCGGAAAGCTTGACATTGGGCAAATGCGGAAGTACCAACGCGCCAAATTTTTTGCATTCTTCGATCAAAGGGTAACCTGAAAATACAAAAGCCCGGAAACCCATGTCCATGTAGCGCTGAATTTTGGCAATGATTTGTTCCGGCGTACCCACCAAGGCCGCCCCGCATCCTGAGCGCGCACGATTGATGCCTGTCCAAAGGTTGGGTTCAGCATAGCCCTCTTCGTCTGCGCCAGCACGCAAGGACTCCTGCATGGCCACGCCGTATGATTGCCCATCTTGGGTGCGATTTTTGAGTTTTTGACCTTCTGCATCCTCTAGTTTTGACATCAAACGATGGGTGTAATTCCGCGCTTCTTCCTCCGTCTCGCGCACAATCACGTGGATGCGCAAGCCAAAATCGATGGTACGGCCATACCGTGCAGCCCTTTGTTGCATGTCTTCAAGGTGGAAAGCCAGGTTGGATTCGGTATCCGGCCAAATCAAGTACACATCGCAGTGCTCGGCGCACACCTCTTTGGCCCCATCGGATAATCCGCCGAAGTACAATAAAGGTCCGCCGTTTTGTTGATAAGGCTTAGAAGGCGCGGAAATCAGGTCAAAATGGTACACCTTACCTTGTATTTGGATGCGCTCCTCCGTCCAGGATTGACGCAATACCTGAATGGTTTCAGCACAACGATCGTAGCGCAATTGAGGATCCTCTTTTAACCCCGGTAAATCCGAATTGATGATGTTGACCGTCATGCGGCCTTCTAGTAGATGATCCAGTGTAGCCAAAGCGCGCGCCAACATGGGAGGGTGCAATTCACCCGTACGAAGGGCTACCAGCAGGTTGATCCGTTGGGCATGTTGAGAGATAGCTGCGGCAAAAGCAATGGGATCCTGCCCAACTACGTACGAGTTGGGCAATAGAATATTGCTGAATCCTGCTGCTTCGGCGGTCAAAAGAATGTCTTTGCAATGCTGAAAATTGCTTCTCCTTGCTTGATCTACAACCCCCAGGTATTCGGTATCGCCGCCACAGAGGTCACAGAACCAGGCAAATTCAGCAACGCGCTCGGTTGTTTTGATCATCTTTTTAGGTTAGGAGGTTTAGGTGATTTGGCACCACAATTGGTTTCAAGGTTCGAGATGACGAATACTACAAACAGGGTGCCCATTAGACCTCAAAGTTAAATAATAGATTCAGCAGACAGATCAATAATGGATTAAGTTTATTTATACCTTTAAGAAGGTATAAATTTAATTATTTTAATACTTTTTTAAAAAAATAAATTTGCTTATATTTATCAGGGTATAAAAGCAATAAAATGACCAAGAAAGCTGTCTTTCAAAAAATAATAGCTGATTTTATTGAAAAACCTACCTTGAATAGTATCCCTAGGGAGGTGGTAGTGTCATTAGATGTACCCAAAATTATCTCCCTAATTGGCCCCCGACGGGTAGGAAAAACCCATATTTTATACAACATCATCAATGAATTGCGCAAAAGCATACGATGGGATCTTCTGGTCTACCTCAACTTTGAAGATGACCGTATTTTCCGCTTCAGTTGGAAGATATGGACGTCATGCTGGAGGCGTATTTCGAAATGTACCCCAATAACCGCGATGAAAAAGTATGGTTATTTTTTGATGAAATTCAAGAAGTGCCCAATTGGGAGAAATTTATACGCCGGATTTCCGATACAGAAAATTGCCGCATTTATTTAACTGGCTCGTCATCCAAACTTTTGAGTTTTGAACTGGCGACCACACTGCGTGGGCGTACCCTGGTCTATGAAGTATTTCCTTTGAGTTTCAGGGAATTTTTGACGTTCAACCAGATTGAGGTACGTCCAGAAACATCAAAAGGGCAATCGACTATTTTACATTGGTTCGACCGCTGGTTGGTTCAAGGCGGGTTTCCTGAACTTGTATTCTTACCCGAAACCTTGCATAGACGCACCATTGAAGAGTATCTTGATTTGATGCTTTATCGGGATTTAACGGAGCGTTTTTCCATCAAAAATACTTCCTTTCTGAAATATTTACTCAAATATACGCTATCGAATATCGCGCAGGCCAGTAGCATAACTAAAATCTTCAATGACCTCAAATCCCAGGGTTACGAAGTATCAAAAGGTACGGTATTTGATTATTTTTCCTATCTTGAAGAAGCTTTTGTTTTGTTTAAAACCAATATTTGGCACCGTTCCGTTCGGGTGCGGACAGTAAACCCAACTAAGTTTTATGGCATCGATCCAGCCTTTAAATATGCTTTGAATATGGGGGAAGATACGGGGCGAATTTTAGAGAATGCCGTCTTTTTACATCTGCGTCGACAAGGTTTTACGCCGCATTACTGGATGGACAAACAGGAGCTGGATTTCTATTGGGAAAACGGGGAAGCTATAAATGTCTGTTTAAATATGGAGCAATTTCGTACCCGCGAACGCGAGCTTAACGGGATGATTGCTGCCCTAAAGTTTCTTGATTTGCCAGCAGGTTACATCCTGACCCGAGATCATTCGGAAGATGTGGAATTGGAGGGTAAAAAAATCATGGTTCGACCTGCTTGGCGGTACTTGTTGGGATGATGGTACATAAGGAATGAATCAACTTATTATTAACTCATTCCTTATGGATCGGTTGGGGTTGGGTTTATTAGAAGGGCAGTTGATGCCCTACTTCAACACCTGCTTTATCAACCTCGCCAATCGATACCCGCTCAGTGCCAGCTGTTTGCGTACCACCTCTTGTCCTTGTTCAAGGTAGAAAGGCGTAGGTTCTTCATTGGGTTGTATGTAAAGGTTTTTTCCATTGTCATCTTTGCCTTTTAAGCCTTTGTAGCCATAGGTCACGGCAAGTTTACTGCTTTCCAGCGCCCAGAAATCAGGATCCAGGTTGTCCACTGCCGTAAAACTGGAGGCTGGGTATTTTTGGACCAATTCTTTGGCCAAACCTTGAATACGCTCAATCTGCACTGGGGTCAGCGGCTCTTTGGATTTGCCAAATGGGCGAATGTCGTTGTAACTGCTCAAGTAGCCACAGCCGTCGTCCCAAAGGGCGTGCAAATTTCGCCAATTGCCAGTAAGGGCAAAAAGATTCCCCCCCTGGTTGCCGCCAGGTAGATCGTTGTTGTACCAAGAAGTGCTGTGCAAAGGCTGGTGTAAATCGCTGACAAAATGTACCAAAAAAGCTAAAAAACGCGCTTTGTCAACCGCCTTACTTTGGGTTGCGCTCAATATAGAGGTACACTGGTTGATGGCCCAAACTACGTTCTGTTCCGGATTCACCGGGATGGCTATATCTTGGGTTTTGTAGGGGATGTTGGTGTAATGCCAAGTGTCGTAAGCATGAACGCCGTCGGATTTGAGGTCATCCGGCCAAGGGCCGGTTACGATGAAATGGTTGACCTGTGGGTAATCGCGTTGCAGTACCTTAGTCAGGTCATCCAAACGAGCTCGGGTGGCGTCATCGAGTTGTTGATAGGCGATCATGGCGGTGAGCATATGCCCTGGATCCCACCAGGTTTTGCCTGGAGTAAGGCAAAACAAAACCAAAGCGATAACAAGTAGCTTTTTCATAAATGGTATTTTTGGTTAAAAACCAACGCCGCCTACTTTTCAGTGGGCGGCGTTGGCATTTTTTTATTGCAGACCCAAATCTTGTTGGATGTCTTTTACTTTTTGCTTCAAGTGGATCAAGGTGGCATCGAAATCCTCGGGGCGCGACAATGGCGTATTTACCGAAACATAAAACTTAATCTTGGGTTCCGTACCACTTGGTCGCGCAGAAACCTTCGTGCCATCCGCCAAAATCAACTTGTTGACATTGGATGGTTCAATCCCCAAACCTTCGGGGATCGCGGTAAACGTGCCCGTACGCAAATCTGTATGCGTAAGGTTGGAATAATCCAGCACTTCAACCGGCGCTGAACCAGCAACGGAAGCGGGCAGATTGCCACGCATATCCGACATCATTTTCTGGATTTCCTCGGCACCTGATTTGCCCTTGCGGGTCAAGGAGATCAGCCCTTCGTAGTAAAAGCCATATTGTTGGTACATCTCGGTCAAAAAGTCGAACAAAGTCAATCCCTTGTCTTTGGCGTAGGCCGTCAACTCTGCGATGATGGCGCAAGATGCCACAGCGTCCTTATCGCGTACAGCATCGCCTACCAAGTAGCCATAACTTTCTTCACCACCGGCAATAAATTTCGCCTTGCCTTCCAATTCGCGGATTACCTGAGCGATGAATTTAAATCCCGTCAAGGTATTGTAGCAAGGCACTTCATAGGCCGCACACATGGCATCGATGATGTTGGTGGTAACGATGGTTTTGGCAACAAATTGATGTCCGTCCAACTTCCCAGCATTTTTCCAAGCTTGCAGCAGGTAGTAAATGATCAAACTGGCCATCTGGTTGCCATTGAGCAATTGCCATTCGCCGGCTTTGTTTTTCACTGCTGCGCCTACGCGGTCGGCATCGGGGTCGGTAGCGATCACCAAATCGGCATCCAAGGATTTGGCCAAATTCATGGCCAGGGTCATGGCTTCTTGTTCTTCTGGGTTGGGATACACAACGGTAGGGAAATTACCATCGGGCGTTGCCTGTTCTTCTACAATGTGTACGTTGGTAAATCCAACGATTTCCAATGCTTTGGGCACCAAAGTGATGCCTGTCCCGTGAATAGGGGTATAAACTATTTTTAAATCATGCTGGCGTTGAATCACCGCCGGATTAATGCTGTTGGCTTTGATGGTCTGTAAAAAAGCAGCATCGACTTCCTCGCCAATCAGGGTAATCAAGGCCGGGTTGCCCTGAAACTTGATCTCGTCGATGGATTGAATTTTGTTGACTTCCGCCACTATGTTGACGTCGTGCGGGGCTACCACCTGCGATCCGTCATTCCAATAGGCTTTGTAGCCATTGTATTCCCGCGGGTTGTGGGATGCAGTGATTACCACCCCGCTTTTACAACCCAAATGACGGATAGCAAAAGACAGCTCCGGCGTAGGTCGCAACGCGTTGAATAAAAAAACTTTGATGCCATTGGCCGAAAAAACATCCGCAGTAATCTGTGCCATTTCCGGCGACATATTGCGGCTATCGTGCGCGATGGCTGCACTGATCTCTTGATTGGGGAAATTGAGGTTGAGGTAATTGGCCAACCCCTGGGTGGCTGCGCCAATGGTATAGCGATTGATTTTGTTGGAGCCTACACCAATCACTCCGCGCAATCCGCCGGTACCAAACTCTAGATCCTTGTAAAAGGCATCGTTTAGTTCGGTTTCATTGTTGGTGTCTATTAATGCTTGGATGGTTTTTTTTGATTCAGCATCATAGTTACCTGAAAGCCAAGTTTGGATGCGTTGGCTGGTTTGAGGATCTAATGCGTTCAACATGGTTGGCAGTTGCTTTAGGATGATTCAAAAATGAGGTTGAGACGGTGGTAAAACTAAGGTATTTATCAGTTTTTGCCATCTTTTTTGCCGCGAGTTTTTGGGCTAATTGATTCAGCGACTGGAAAAATTTACGATTTCAGCGAGGAATCGGTTGAAATTGGTGCTTCAATTCTGCTTTGCAACTATTAATGGCCCAAAAACAGGGTCGAATTGCACCCGTCGAAGCTAAAAAAGCCGAAGGTTTCAAATTGATGATCGGGAACTTATAGCCTTTCAACATTTTCACTAATTTTATTGATTGCCTATTTACATTCCAGGTTTTCCCTGATCAATAAAAACACTTCAATGAGATCGACTTTTGTTGCCCTTACCATGCTACTTTTTTGCTTCGCGCTGAGCGCCCAAGGTACGCGCCTGTTGCGCCAGCCTACCGTCAGCGACCAATTCATCGCCTTTGTATACGCCGATGACATCTGGATCGTGGAGCGCGAAGGCGGAGACGCCAAACGCCTTACCAGTTCCGAAGGCACGGAAAGCTTCCCCCATTTTTCACCAGACGGAAAAATGTTGGCGTTCACCGGTCAGTACGACGGCAACACCGATGTGTTTGTGATCCCTACGGAAGGTGGCGAACCCAAACGTTTGACCTGGCATCCTGGTCAGGATTTGGTGCAAGGCTGGACGCCCGATGGCAAAGCCATTGTTTTTCAGTCTTCCAGCGAAGGCGTGCCCACCAAAGCTTACAAATTCTATACCATTGGGATGGATGGTGGGCTACCCAAAGCGTTGCCCATCCCTCAAGCTGCCTACGGCGAAATCTCCGCGGATGGCAAATATCTGGCTTACCAAGCTATCGTGCAGTGGGACAGCGAATTCCGCAACTACCGCGGCGGTCAGGCCATGCCCATCTGGATTGTCAACTTGAAAGATTTTTCCATCAAAAAAACGCCGCAAACCGATCGAGAGCGCCACATGGATCCCATCTGGTACGATGAAAAAGTTTATTTCTTATCGGAACGCGATTTTGCCAGCAACATCTGGTCTTTTGATCCCAAAAATGATCAATTGACACAAGTGACCCGTCATGCCGATTTTGATGTAAAAAGTCTCGACGCCTGCAAAGACCGCATCGTTTATGAACAAGGTGGGTTTTTGCATCTTTTGGATCCGAAAAACGGGAAGGCCAAACAACTCGTGATCAATGTACGTGGCGATTTCAACTGGGCGCGTCCCCGCTGGGAAGATGTGCGGGCAGCTCAATTGACCAACCCTTCTCTTTCTCCTACTGGAAAAAGGGCCTTGTTTGAACACCGCGGCGAGATTTTTACCGTACCAAAAGAAAATGGCGATTGGCGCAACTTAACCAATTCTTCGGGTGCCGCCGATCGCTACCCCACCTGGTCGCCTGATGGACAGCAAATCGCCTGGTTCAGCGACGAAAGCGGCGAATACCAATTGGTGATAGCTGATCAAAATGGGTTGAATAAAAAAAGCATCGCCATCGCTGCGCCTACTTTTTTTTTCAAGCCTACTTGGTCGCCCGATGGCAAAAACATCGCTTTCACCGATACCGATTACAACCTTTGGATGGCTACAGTTGCCACTGGGGCCCTCAAAAAAGTGGATACCGAACGCTACGCGCACCCCAATCGCTCGCTCAACCCCATTTGGTCACCCGATAGCCGCTGGATTACCTATGCCCGTTTATTGGAAAGCCATTTCAAAGCCATTTTTGTTTACAATGTCAAAGAAGGGAAATCCACCCAATTGACCGATGGCATGGCTGATGCCATTTCGCCGGTTTGGGACGAAAGTGGAAAATACCTCTACTTTTTGGCCAGCACCGATTATGGCATGAACACTGGCTGGCTCGATATGAGCGCTTATGATCATCCGACTACGCGGGGTTTGTATGCCGTGGTTTTGAACAAAACCGACCCTTCTCCACTCGAACCGCGTAGTGATGAGGAAGAGTCCAAAAAAGATGCTACTAAGGAAAAAAAGGACTCGGCAAAAATGCAAGTGCTGATCGATTTTGATAAAATTGACCAACGCATCATCGCCCTTGATGTCCCCTTGCGCGATTATCAAGGCCTAGTGGAAGGCCCCAAGGATCACGTTTTTTATTGGGAAAACATCCCGAACCAACCGGGATTTACCCTCCACCGTTACAGCTTTAAAGACCGCAAATCCATCGAATTTTTGACGCCGGTGCTTTCGGTTTCGGTGTCGAGTGATCGCAAACAACTCCTGTACCGCAGCGGCGACAATTGGGGAATCGTGAAAACCGATGGCGGTGCGGTGAAATCCGGCGACGGCAAACTCAAGTTGGACTTGAAAATCAAAATCGAACCGCTAGCGGAGTGGAAACAGATTTTCAAAGAAGGCTGGCGCTTTCAACGCGATTTCCTTTATGTGAAAAATGTACACGGCGCCCCTTGGAATGATGTTTACAAATGGTATGCTCCTTGGATCGACCATGTGCGCCATCGCACCGATCTGAATTATGTGGTGGATATCCTTGGCGGCGAGGTGGCCATTGGGCACTCCTTTACCCGTGGCGGCGATTTTCCCGAGATCAAAAACATCCCTATTGGCTTATTGGGCGCGGATCTGGAAGAAGTCGACGGTTTTTACCGCATCAAAAAAATCTATACCGGCGAAAACTGGAATCCGGAACTCAAATCGCCGCTGTCCGGTCCTGGAATTGATGTCAAAAATGGAGACTATTTGCTGGAAGTAAATGGCGTAGCCCTAAAAGCGCCAGTTAACCCTTATAGCCTTTTTGAAGGAACGGCAGGAAAACAAGTGCGCATCAAGGTCAACAGCCGCCCCACCTTGGAGAACGCCCGCGAAGAAGTTGTGGTGCCGGTTGCCAACGAAAGCGGTTTGCGGACGCGCGATTGGATAG
>JBBRGN010000169.1:0-10794 GCA_038240665.1 Chitinophagales bacterium
AAATACCATGGCTCAAAAAGAATTGATTTACTGGACAGATATCCCCAATTCACCGCTCTTACGAAAAGACTACGCGGAGATTGCTGGGATTTCTGCTTGCGTTGGTATGCCCATTTTCTTTAATGATGAAATTGTTGCCCTTTTTACTTTCTTTTCGGACAAACCATTTGATGAAGATAAATTGAAATCAAACCTTTTTGAAAACATCAGCAAACAATTTGGATCCTATATTCAAAAATACAAATCAGACAATGAGCTAAATCGTTTTTTTGAGCTATCTCCAGTCTTTTTAGCTATTTCAGGTGCTGATGGAAGGCTCAAAAAGGTCAATTCTTTTCTCATCGAAAAAACCGGTTATTCAGAAAAAGAACTGCTGAATCGAAAGATACTTGATTTCGTCCACCCAGATGACTTTGAAAAAACAAAAAAAGAGATTAGTAAAATTTACGAAGGTCAATCAACGCATCTTTTTGAAAATAGAATGGTCACCAAATCAGGCGAAAGCATGTGGTTTGAGTGGTCGGGGACTCCCATTATTGAGGAAGGGCTAACCTATGCTGTGGCCAAGGATATAACTGAAAGAAAAGCGATCCAAGAAGAACGCTTACTGCTCATTGAGCAGTTAAAAAAATCCAATGTGGAACTCAAACAGTTTTCCTACATCACATCTCACAATTTACGTTCTCCGTTGACCAACATGGTCGGTGTATTTGATCTTTTAGACTTGTCTAGTATCCATGATGAAGAAGTTTTAGCACTTCTTGAAATATTGAAAACTTCTACCTATAACCTCAATGAGGTGCTCAATGACCTGATTTCAATCCTCATCATTAAGGAGCAAACCCATTTACAGACCAGTTGCGTATCGTTTCAAGCTATTTTTGAAAGGATTGCGCAATCTATTGGGTTGTTGATTGAAAGATCTGGCACTAAAATTGATACCAATTTTTCAGCTGCTGCTGCGGTGAATTTTAATAGCGGGTATTTGGAGAGTATTTTCTTGAATTTGATCACCAATTCTATCAAATATGCCAAGCCAGGGGAATGTCCTCAAATCCGAATTTATTCCAAGGTAGCTAAAGGTAAAACCAAGCTTGTCTTTGAAGACCAAGGCCTTGGTTTTGATTTACAAAAGGTTGGCGATCGAATTTTTGGGTTGTATCAAAAATTTCACAGCCATAAAGATAGCCGTGGTATCGGATTGTACCTTGTACACACGCAGATTACTTCATTGGGAGGATCAATTGCCGTAAAAAGTCAAGAAAACCAAGGTGCCAAATTTACTATCACTTTTAAAGATTAAATGGTATGATCCCCACTGTAATGTGTATTGATGATGACACCATGACCTTGATGCTGAACAAACTAATGCTCAGGAAAAATAATTTTTGCGACGATGTGGTTTCTGCTGAAAATGGAAAAATTGCCATTGAATATTTTGAAGAACAAATGACACGAGCGGAAGGGGATCGTAAATTCCCCGAGCTGGTTTTTCTTGATCTGAATATGCCCGAAATGAATGGTTGGGAGTTTTTGGATTGTTTTTTGCAAGATTTTAAAGAAGTTATTCCAGAGTTAAAAATCATCGTTTTGTCGTCAACCGTTGATCCTGAAGATCAGAAAAGAGCCCGTAAACATCCGCTAGTAATGGAGTTTGTTACTAAGCCATTGAGCCTGGGGAGATTGGATATCCTGAAAAAACAGCCAGCTTTAAGTCCCTATTTTTGAAAGAAAGGTTTTTTTTAAGGCATAGAACGCTTCAAGAAAAAGGGAGTTGGAAAATAATTTTCCAACTCCCTTTGCTATTTATTGTTGCTGCAGGCGATTATATCGCAACCTCTTTGCCATACAGTTTAGTCCTTTGCTCCTTGATCCGCTCAGAACTCAAGTATTCATTGAAGGTCAACATGCTGTCAATCATGCCATAAGGCGTAATTTCAATGATGCGATTGGCCACCGTATCTGTTAACTGATGGTCATGCGAACTAAAAATCAGATTGCCCTTGAAAGACTGCATCGAATTGTTCAGCGCCGTAATGGATTCCAAATCTAAGTGGTTGGTCGGTTCATCCATTAATAGAAAATTGGGGTGCGCCAACATCACTTTTGAAAGCATACAGCGTACTTTTTCTCCTCCCGACAACACACTGGAAAGCTTGTACACTTCTTCACCAGAAAACAGCATTCGACCTAAAAATCCACGGATAAACTGCTCATCTTTGTTATCGGAATATTCACGCAACCAGTTGATTAAATCCAAATTTTGATTACCGCTAAAATATTCGTGATTTTCATTCGGCAAATAACCCATGGTTATGGTCTGCCCAAATTCGTAGCTACCGCTGTTGGCTTTGATCTTGCCCGATAATATTTGATAAAAAGTGGCCAATGCAGTTGCGTCACGGCTCAGCAAAGCAATTTTTTCTCCAGAATTAACCGTAAAGCTCAGCTTCGAAAAAAGTGGTGTGCCATCGGTTGCGTTTGCGGAGAGATTGCTCACATTCAGCAATTGATCGCCAGGTTCGCGTTCGGGTTGGAAAAAAATGTAAGGATATTTACGACTAGAAGGTCTGATCTCTTCCAAATTGAGTTTATCAAGCGCTTTTTTTCGGGAAGTTGCCTGCCGAGATTTTGAAGCGTTGGCGCTGAATCGCTGGATAAATTCCATCATTTCCTGGCGTTTTTGCTCCGTCTTTTTGTTTTTGTTGGCGATCTGTTGCGCCATCAATTGACTAGATTCGTACCAAAAAGTGTAATTGCCCGTATAAATGCTGATTTTTTGGAAATCAATGTCCACAATATGCGTACAAACCATGTCCAAAAAATACCGGTCGTGGGAAACTACGATAACCGTATTTTTAAAATCCGCCAAAAAATCCGCCAACCAGGTGATGGTCTCCGCGTCCAAGTCGTTGGTAGGTTCATCCAGTAGCAAGATATCGGGATTACCAAAAAGCGCTTGAGCCAGCAACACCTTCACTTTTTCAGTACCCGCTAGTTCTTTGACTTTGCGGTAGTGTAAATCTTCTTTAATGCCCAAAAGGCTCAGCAGTTCAGCAGCGTCGCTTTCCGCCGTCCAGCCGCCCATTTCCCCGTATTTATTTTCCAAATCCGCAGCGCGCATGCCATCGTCGTCGGTAGCATCGGGATTCATATAAATGGCGTTTTTCTCCTCGGCGATGGCAAACATTTCAGGGTGACCCATGAGCACAGTTTGCAACACTTCTTCTTCCTCGTATTCAAAGTGATTCTGCTTGAGAACCGCCAAGCGGTTGTTGTTCTCAATGCTGATCGAACCCCGGTTGGGGTTGATTTCTCCCGACAATATTTTTAAAAAAGTGGATTTGCCAGCACCGTTGGCGCCAATCACACCATAACAATTGCCACGGGTGAATTTTACATTGACCTCGCTAAAAAGCACCCGTTTGCCATATTGAAGCGAAATATCGTTTACTGAAAGCATAAGTTAAATTTGGAAACCTGGCCGGGTTTCACTTTATTGGAATGAATTAAAACCTCGTTTACGGGCGCAAAGATAAGAAAAAAAACGGAAAGCAAATTCTGGCTGATTATCTTCCTTAAGCTTTTTCGTTCTAAATTTGCCCTGTTTTGCAGATACCAGTACGCCCCAAATCGACGTTAACAATCGCAATCTTGTACTTGGTGCATCCAGGTATTCACAATTGAGAAAACGCATGAAAGTAAATATTACCTTCTCTATCCTTGTGGCAGCTTTTGCCTTATTGAATAGCTTAGATCTCTCCGCCCAAAAAGGCGATCGTTTGGTAACCCGCTGTATTTTTACTGATTACGAACCAGTCTTTAACATCTTCGTTGATGCTGAAAACAATAAGTGGGTGGCTACGCCAAAAAAAATCCTTCAAGTCAAAGCCAGCAATTATGCAGATCCGCTTCCTTTAAGCATCGGCGAACAATCAGCCTTTGGTTTTCGGGGAGGAAATGCCGATAAACGATGGTCTACGGAAGCCATAAATGCTTTACTCAAAACCGAAATTGATGTTTCCGCGGCTTTTTATGATGCCAAAAATGACATCCTCTGGATTGGTACCAGCGGATCGGGCCTTTTTGGTTTCAAAACTGAACCTCAATTGGCTGTATTCGATAAAATGTCGACTGCCAATTCCAAGCTAAAATCCAACGACATCACCGATATTTTTATAGACAAAACCGGTAAATACTGGATATGTACCCCTTCCGGTTTGATGACTGGTACGCCTGGCAAATGGAAAGCTGAACTGGATTTTTACGATGTTCGTCGCGTACGGGAGCAAGGAGGGAGCGTGTACGTGCTGGCCGACGATGGCATGCTTACCCTGGAAGGCTCCAAATGGAAGACTTATGCCATCAACGAAAAAGCCGTAGAAGGCGAAGCCGTAGATTTTGACATCGATCCCGATGGTAAGTTTTGGATCCTTTCTGGCGTAGTCGCCAAATACGACCTTTTTGAAGAAACAGTACAGACCTATAGTGGCCCAGAATATTACACCAGCGAATTTGGCAAGTGCATCACTGCCGATCCAGATGGTACAATTTGGGTAGGCACGGAAGATAAGGGTCTTTATGTTTTTGAAAAAACTTCCAACCTTACAGTGAATGCCGTGGTGGAAAAAGAGCTGTCATGTACTGGAAACGGACAAGACGCGAACCTCAAAGTAAAAATAGTCGGCGGTAAGGCTCCTTATACCTTTCAATGGTCAGTCGCATCTTTACAAGGTGAAACGCCTAAAAATGTCGCCACAGGCACTTATGTCATCACCGTAACTGAAGCCGGTGGAAAGACTAAAGTAGCCAAAGTAGTAGTGGCTGATCCTCGACCTAAAATTACGGCTCAACAAAAAGCGGCGGAAAGTGGTGCCGGTAAAAGCGATGGCATTGCGGAAGTGAAAACGGATGAAGGGGCAAATTATACTTACAAGTGGAGCAACGGAGCAACCACCGCAGTGGCCAATAAGTTGGTTGAAGGTGACTATAATGTCACGGTAACCAGTCAAAAAGGATGCAATACCATTGCCACGGTAAACATCACTCAAAAAACCACCAGTCTATTAGCTGCCATTGAATCAGTAACGCCCATTTCCTGTGCTGGCGGGGCGGTAGCTTTAAAGGCAGTTGTAAGCGGCGGAAAAATGCCCTACCGCTACCAATGGAGCAATCCTGCATTAGTAGGCGAGCAGACCGCCTCTACCGCCGCTGGAAAATATCAATTAACGGTGACCGATGCGCTGGGAACGGCCTTTTCAGCAGGCTATGAACTCAAACAACCCGAACCCATTACGGTATCGATTCTCGTTCAAGCTTCCAGTAGTCCTGGGAAATCCGATGGTAAAGCAATGGCTACGGTAAAGGGAGGCGCTGGAAAATACGCCTTCGTTTGGGACAATCAAGAAACCTCGTCATCACCAGTGCGTTTGAACACCGGCCAGCATATGGTAACGGTTACCGACGCCAGTGGTTGCGCAGTAACCGCCAGCGTAGCAATTACCGAAAATTTGTTGCCTCTTGCAGCCATCATCGAAGAGGCCAGCTCCATTAAGTGTGCGGGCAGTAATGCTGGTCTTAGGGTCAAAGTAAGCGGTGGTAAAAGCCCTTATCAATACCAATGGAATATTGGCGCCTTGGTTGGCGAAACCCCCAGCAATGTACCAAGCGGTAATTATCAGCTTACCGTAACCGATGGCACCGGAGGTAAAACGACTGCTGCGTTTTTTGTCAAACAACCGGAAGCCATGTCAGCGACTATTCAAGTCCAAAAAGCAGCGAGTACAGGGAATGCCGATGGCCGAGCTACCCTACAAGGCAAAGGCGGCGTAGGGAATTATACCTACCAATGGGATTCTGGCGAAACCTTAGCCAATGCCACTAAGCTAAGTCCAGGAAAACACCTAGCCACCATCACCGATGCCAATGGCTGTACAGCGCAGGCAGAAGCAACTATTTCCGAGAACTTACTACCGCTTTCCGCCTCTATTCAAGAAATTGGCAACATTGCTTGTAATGGTGGTCAAGGTAGCCTCAGAGTGGAAGTTAGTGGAGGAAAAAGTCCGTACCAGTTTCAATGGAGCAGCCCCAACTTAAAGGGTGATCAATTGACCAGCGTATCTGCTGGCGATTACCAACTGACCATCACTGATGCAGTAGGCGGAAAGTTTGCTACGGCTATAAAAATAAAACAACCCGAAGCTTTTATCGCCACCATTCTGGCACAAAGTCCGGCTTCAACGGGTAAGTCCGACGGCAAAGCCAGTTTACAAATCAAGGGAGGAACGGGGCCTTTTATCTACGTTTGGGATACCGGCGAAACCGGGCTAAGCTCGCTTAAATTAAGCCCCGGCAAACATACCGCCACCATCACCGACGCCAACCGTTGTACTACTCAGGCTGAAATTGAAATTTTTGAAAATATTTTACCCCTAGCTGTAACGGTACAGGAAATCACTAAAATCAAATGCGCAGGCGGGACTCAAGGTAGTTTGCAAGTAAGCATAACGGGCGGAAAAACGCCTTATCAACTACAATTAAATGGCGCAAATACTGAAACGGCGGGAAATGAAACTGCGACCTTCAATTCTTTAACTTTTGGCGATTACCAAATAACCGTTATCGACGCAGTTAAAACAAAATACACGACCAGCATCAGCATCAAACAACCGGATCCGGTCACCGTTACTGCATTGACTCAAAATCCAGCTTCTACTGGCAAATCTGACGGCAAAGCCAATGGCCAAGCAAAAGGTGGAACTGGTGCATACATTTATGCTTGGGACAGTGGCGAAACCTCAGCCAGCGCAAGCCAATTGGCGCCAGGGAAACATGCTTTAACGGTTACCGACGCCAATGGTTGTCAGGGAATAGGAAGCGTCGAGATTACCGAAAATATCCTGCCTTTGGCGGCCACGATTCTCGAAATCAATAAAATCAAATGCGCCGGCAGCGATGGTAGTCTACAAGTAAACATAAGCGGTGGCAAAGCACCTTTTCAGTATCAATGGAGCAATCCGTCTTTGCTAGGCGATAAACCCACTGCGGTCAAAGCAGGCGATTATCAATTGACCATCACTGATGTAGTTGGAAATAAATTTACTGCCACAACCAGTCTCAAACAGCCAGAAGCTATTGCCGTTACGGTATCACTACAAACTCCAGCTTCAACTGGAAAATCTGATGGCAAAGCCAATGGGCAAGCCAAAGGAGGAACTGGAGCCTATGTCTATGTTTGGGACAATGGCGAAAATACCGTTACAGCGAGTAAATTAGCGCCAGGGAAACATACTTTGACCGTTACCGATGCCAATGCTTGTCAGGGAACTGGAACAGTGGAAGTGAATGAAAACATCTTGCCTCTGACAGCTACCATTCAAGAAACCTACAAAATCAAATGCGCTGGCGGCGATGGAAGTCTTTTTGTAAGTGTAAGTGGGGGTAAAGGCCCTTTTCTGTACCTATGGAGTCAGTCCACCTTGCAAGGCGACCAACCTAGAACCGTAAAAGCAGGCGAATATCAACTCACGATTACCGATGCGGTGAACAACAAATTTACTGCCAACATCAGCATCAAACAACCGGATGCAGTTGTAGCTACGGTTTTGGTCCAGGCCTCGGCATCGACCGGTAAATCGGATGGTAAAGCTTTGGCACAACCGAAAGGTGGAACAGGCTCTTATAGTTATGCTTGGGACAACGCAGAAGCAACTGCTACTGCCAGCAAACTAGCGCCGGGGAAACATACCTTGACGGTTACCGATGCCAATGCTTGTCTAGGAACTGGCTCGTTTGAAATCACGGAAAACATTCTTCCGCTGGCAGCAGTCATCCAAGAAACCAATAAAATCAAATGTGCGGGCGGTGATGGCGGCCTACAAGCCAATATCTCCGGGGGCAAAGCGCCGTTCCAATACCAGTGGAGCAATCCTGCACTGCAAGGTGATCAACCCAACGCGGTGAGAGCTGGCGATTACCAACTTACGGTTACTGATGCGATCGGAACCAAAGTGTCCACTATTTTTTCCAGCAAACAACCGGAAGCAATTACAGTGAGCATCCAAGCTGTTGCCCCTGCTTCTACGGGCAATTCGGATGGTAAAGCCAATGGCCTGGCCAAGGGCGGGATAGGTGCATATGTCTACGCTTGGGACAATGGCGAAACCACGGCAAGTGCAGCAAAATTAGCCCCCGCAAAACATACCTTGACAGTCACCGATGCCAATGGTTGTAAAGGAACTGCGACCATAGAAATCACCGAAAACATCCTTCCCTTGGCAGTAACGATTCAGGAAACTGGTAAAATAAAGTGCACTGATGGCTCAAGCGCTTTAAAAGTGACGGTGAGTGGCGGCAAAGCACCATTTACTTACCAGTGGAACAGTGCCCAAATTCAGGGGGACCAACCCACTGCGGTGAAGGCCGGCGATTATCAGTTGACAATAACCGATGTGGCGAAAAACCAATTTACCGCAAACATCAGCGTCAAGCAACCAGAAACTTTAACGGTAGAAGTTCAAGGTAACCTCGGCGCTACGACCGAACGCTCAAAAGATGGTCGGGCTACGCTTAAAGTCAAAGGTGGAGTAGCGCCATATGTCTACGCTTGGGACAATGCCGAAGCTGCGGCTTTGGCCAAACAACTTACCCTAGGCAATCACAACGCTACCGTTACCGATGCCAATGGCTGTGCAACTACCGTTAATATAAAAACGGACAAACGCATCTTGCCAGCGCTGACGGCCAGCGCGCTTTCCAATGGACAAACTATTGGCGTTGAGCAATTGCAGTTTGATGCCGATAGTACCAAAATGAACGATAAGTCTTTGCCGGTACTCAACGAGATGTACAATTTCTTACAGGAAAATGGCGGTATTGTGATTGAAGTAGGCGGGCACACCAACAACATTCCTCCCGATGCTTTTTGCGATAAACTATCTACCGCGCGCGCCAAATCAGTTGCAGATTACTTGACCGCCAAAGGCATCGACCCCAATCGCGTATTCTTCAAAGGCTATGGAAAACGTAAACCCATTGTCTCCAATGATACGCCAGAAGGACGCAAACAAAACCAACGGGTAGAAATCAAAATCTTGCAGATGCGCTAGGTAACTAGCTGGTAGCGGTCATTTATTGCCAAACCAATCCCAACCATGAAGGCACATAAGATTTTGATTCTGGGCGCTCGAGCACCCATTTCACTCGAACTCAGCCGACAATTTGCCAAAGCGGGTCATCGGGTAGTATTAGCGGATTCGCTACACTACCCGGCGTCGCGTTGGAGCCGATATGTAGAGCGTTTTGTGTTGTTGCCTCCGCCTGCGCAGGCCTTCGAGGCTTATGTTGAAGCGTTGATCGCATTAATCAAAAAAGAAAACATCACCGATTGCCTGCCTACCTGCGAAGAGGTTTTTTATGTTAGCCAATGTCGGGATCAGCTCCCTGCCAAAGTCTGGACGGATCGATTTGAATTGCTGGTTCAGTTGCACCACAAACACCGTTTTTTGGAGCTTGCTACTGGTTTTTTTTCGATACCCAAAACCCTCACTTGTACCGATTTTAAGGATTGGGATCATTGCGAAAAATATGTCTTTAAACCAGTTTATTCACGGTTCGGTCATCAGGTTTTAATCGGTAAAAACAAGGAGTTGTGCGCCGCACCGCAAGCTAATCCCGCAGATTGGATTGCCCAAGAACGCATCATTGGCAAAGAAATTTGCATATATTCAATTTGGGATGCTGGCGTAATGAAGGGCTATGCCTGCTATGTCCCAAAACATCGAATAGGGCCGGGGGCTGGGATTTTTTTTGAACCCATTTTTCACCAATCTTCTTATGAGGCGGTGGAAGGATTGGGCAAAAAATTGCAATTTACCGGACAACTTAGTTTTGACGTCATTATTAAGGAGGATCAAGTTTTTGTGTTGGAGTGCAATCCCCGGGGCACCAGCGGCGTGCATTTACTGGGGGCGGATTTGCCGCTTTGTTTTTTTGAGCAAAAAAACGCGATTATTGCCCTTCCTGCTCAACCCTTTGCTTTGAAACTGCCTTGGGTGTTAACTGCTCCAGGGGTTTTGTTTTCTAAAGAATTTTGGGAGGCACAAGACGTAATTTTTGACTTCAAAGACCCGCTTCCTTTTCTTTTCCAAGCTTGGAGTATCTTCGAATTGCTATATTTGGGCTGGAAACGCAAAAAGGGATTATTGGAAACTTCCACTTTTGACATTGCTTACGATGGAAAAAATAACTAATCAAAAAATCTTGATCACCGGAGCGTCGGGATTCTTGGGAGGAAGAATGCTCAAGCACTTTACCCAAGCTTTTCCGGATGCTCAATTCCTGGGAATGGGACGCCGTTCGGATAGAATGGAGGAATTCAATGCATTGGGTTGTGCTTTCCAAACTGGAGATCTACTCAATCCGGACGATTGTAATGCCTTGACGGAGGGAAAAGATGCCATTGTCCACGCAGCGGCGATGTCCTCTCCTTGGGGTAGACATGAAGAATATTATGCTGCCAATGTCCAGGCTACTCGTAATTTATTGGATGCCGCTCAAGCCAATGGTGTTAAGCGACTAGTGCTTATTTCTACGCCCAGCGTTTATCAAAATTACAAGGATCGATACAATGTGAGGGAAAGCGATCCCCTGCCTAAGAAAATGGCCAACTTGTATGCACTGACCAAACTGGAAGCAGAACGGATCACCCTCGCCCGCAATGGGCAAGCTATTGAAACCATCGCTATTCGTCCCCGTGCCATCATTGGCGCCGAGGATGCGGTGATTTTTCCGAGG
>JBBRGN010000170.1:0-10769 GCA_038240665.1 Chitinophagales bacterium
GATGGCTGCTCAGCAACGGCGTAATTTTTTGCTGTCCATCACCCATGAATTGAAGTCTCCCATTGCCTCGATTCAGTTGGTTCTAGAAACTTTTTTGCGCCGCATGTTGACCAAAGAACTTTCGGAGCGCTTGACGAACAATGCCCTCAAAGAAACGGAACGACTTAACGTACTGGTCAACGATTTGCTGTTGTCGGCTAAATTAGAGACGGCTTATACACCGCACAACGAGCCCTTGGATTTAGCGGAATTAGTGGAAGATCTAGTTGAAAAATTACGCGACAAGTACCCCAATGCTCAGTTTGAATTAGAGTTGGCACATGACCTCCCCTATTTCATTGGAGATAAGATGGGCATGACTTCCGTTGCGCTTAACTTACTGGAAAATGCGGTCAAATACTCAGGAGTAAACCCGCTAATCAAAGCTAGGTTGGTACAAAAAAACAACCAAACCATCCAGTTAGAGGTAGCGGATCAAGGCATTGGAATTGCAGAGAAAGAGAAAAAACGGGTCTTTGATAAGTTTTACCGGGTTGGCAGCGAAGATACCCGCACCACCAAAGGTACTGGATTGGGTTTGTATATTGTAGATCAGATTGTAAAAGCCCATCATGGGCACATTCAGATACGCGATAACCCACCCCGAGGAACGGTATTCGTCATTGATTTACCGATGACTTAAACAATGACGCCTCTAAATCTGTCTCAATCGAACATGTTAATACTTAGCTTATGATGCGTATATTATTGGTAGAGGACGAAGAAAACATCCGCGAGGTCGTCAAGCTCAATTTAGAGATGGAGCAATTTGAGGTTGTTGGCGCCAACAATGGCAAAGACGCCATGAAACATTTCCGCGAGCAGCACTTTGACCTCATCATTCTGGATGTGATGCTTCCTGAAATTGATGGTTTTCAGATTTTAGAGCAAATCCGCTTGACTGATATTGATATACCCGTTATTTTCCTGACGGCCAAAGATACCGCTACTGATCGCATCAATGGTTTGAAAAAAGGAGCTGATGACTATTTGACGAAACCT
Source organism: Chitinophagales bacterium (assembly GCA_038240665.1). Taxonomy (GTDB): domain Bacteria; phylum Bacteroidota; class Bacteroidia; order Chitinophagales; family Saprospiraceae; genus Haliscomenobacter. Next base: position 1,042 of record JBBRGN010000170.1, read on the forward strand.
TTCATCTTGGAGGAACTTTTGCTTCGGGTCAACAACCTGATCAAACGCACCAGCAAATCACCAGAAAACACCCCAGAGATCTTTGATTTTGGCCCCAATCGCATCAATTTCATCACCTTTGAAGCCGATGGCGAGTTGGGCAAGTTCATTTTGACCAAAAAAGAAGCCATGTTGCTGAAGTTATTGGTAGATCGCCGCAATGAAGTGGTTTCTCGCCAACAAATTTTACAATCCGTTTGGGGATACGATGTTTATCCTAGCACCCGTACCATTGATAATTTCATTTTGAAATTCCGGCGCAATTTTGAGCCTGATTCCAAAAATCCCGCTTATTTTCATTCCATTCGCGGAATTGGGTACAAGTTTGTAGGGTAAAAAAAAGCCGAACAATCAACATTGTTCGGCTTTTCTTTTATTTCGCATCAATAAGTTCTACTCCAAATCAGGTTGTGGCGTATAGCGCAAGTAGGGCTTAATAACGGTTACGCCTTTTGGGAATTTGACCAAAGCATCCTCGGTGGAAACAGCTGGAACGACGATCACATCCTCGCCTTGTTTCCAATCTGCTGGAGTGGATACGCTATAATTTGCAGTCAATTGTAAGGAATCCAATACCCTAATTATTTCTACAAAGTTGCGACCAGCCGAAGCAGGATAAACAATCATCAATTTCACCTTTTTATCCGGTCCGATGATGAACAAGGAACGTACGGTAAACGTCTCGGAAGCATTCGGGTGGATCATATCGTATAAATTCGACACTACCCGTTCTTCATCCGCAATGATGGGAAACTCAACCGAAACGTGCTGGGTCTCGTTGATGTCATTGATCCATCCTTTGTGTTTTTCCAAGGAATCAACCGAAACGGCCAAAACTTTGGTGTTGCGTTTGGTAAATTCTTCCTGCAAAAGAGCGGTTTTGCCCAACTCCGTGGTACAAACTGGGGTATAATCAGCAGGGTGAGAAAATAAAATACCCCAGCCAGTGCCTAAGTATTCATAAAAATCAATCTCCCCAACCGAAGTTTCAGCTTTAAAGTTGGGAGCAATGTCCCCTAAACGTAAGCTCATGTTGTATGATTTTTTTAAGTAAAGTTAATTTTTTGGTCGAAATTACTAGCTTAGATAACTACCAATAAAGTTACAAATATAGTATCAAAAAGGTTTAAAGTTTGGGCGAAAAGCCTACTTAATTAATCGACTTTTGATTTTTTTTCGAAAAGCAACAAAACCTGTTTAATCATGGAAAATCTTGATTCGCTCCGTTTTCCGGTAGGCAAACATGAATTGCCGGCCGTAATTACTCCGGAAATGATCCAAACCTGGATCGATTACCTTGTAGCATTCCCTACCCTATTCAAGGAAGCAGTTGAAGCTTTAAGCGAGGAGAAGCTGGATGCGCCTTATCGCCCCGAGGGCTGGAGTCGCAGGCAAGTGGTTCACCACGTGGTAGACAGCCATATGAATGCTTACATCCGTACCAAACTAGCGCTTACTGAGGACTTTCCTACCATTAAGCCTTATGCAGAAGCAGAATGGGCAAAATTGCCGGACAGTGCGCTCTCGGTGGATGTTTCATTGCAGCTGTTAACAGGTCTTCACCTGCGTTGGGTAACCATCTTGAAACAAATCACGAATTGGGATCAAGGGTACATTCACCCCCAGTATCAACAAAGAACCCGTTTGGATGCAATGCTATCTTTGTACTATTGGCACAGTAGACACCACTTGGGGCATATTAACTTGCCATAACTCCGAAGAGATGATTGTAGCGGATACGCATACTTGAATAGACAGGGGTCAACAAGAAAATTAGCCCCTGTCTATCAATTTTTTATACTGCTTCTATAATCATTGCTGAAGCGCCGCCGCCGCCGTTGCAAATAGCTGCTAAGCCGGTACCTCCATTTTTGTTTCGCAGTACATTGACTAAGGTAGTGACAATGCGGGCACCCGAAGCACCTAGCGGGTGGCCGATGGCTACTGCTCCGCCAAAAACATTTACTTTTGCCGGATCTACTCCAAGAACTTGGTTAAAAGCCATTGGAACCACTGCAAAAGCTTCATTTACTTCAAAAAAATCGACGTCTTTGAGTTCCATGCCTGCACGCACAAGCGCCCGCGGCGCGGCGATGGTAGGCGTAGTAGTAAACCACTTAGGTTCTTGTTCGGCATCGGCAAAGGCGCGAATTTTTGCAATCGGCTTTAAACCCAATTCGGCTACCTTCTCTGCGGTAGCCATGATAAGCGCCGCCGCACCATCGTTGATGGTACTCGCATTGGCCGCAGTTACGGTTCCATCGGGAGTAAAGGCTGCCCGTAAGCCAGGGATTTTGGAAAAATCTACCCGCTTGTATTCTTCATCTTCACTGACCAAAAGCGGATCACCTTTGCGCTGGGGTATGCTGACGGGCACGATTTCATCTTTGAACCAACCTTGTTGGGTAGCTGATGCTGCCAATTCATAGGACCGAATGGTAAAAGCATCTTGCGCTTCTCGCGAGATGTTGTATTTCTGAGCGGTCGCATCCGCGCATACGCCCATCGCTTGGTGGTCATAGGCATCAGAGAGGCCATCTTTTTCTAGCCCATCCACCAAATTGACACTGCCGTATTTATTCCCCCAACGGGTGGAAGGCGAATAGTAAGGAATGTTTGACATGCTTTCCATGCCTCCTGCAATCACCAAATCACTTATACCCAGCATGATGGATTGCGCGCCAAAAGCAATGGCTTTCATACCCGAGGCACAGACCTTGTTGATCGTGGTGCAGGGCACATCAAAGCCAATTCCGGCACCAAGCGCCGCTTGGCGAGCAGGAGCTTGACCTAAATTAGCGGAACAAACATTGCCCATGAGCACTTCTTGTACTTGGCTAGGGTCAACCCCAGCTTTTTCTAAGGCGCCTTTGATGGCTATACTCCCCAATTGCGTAGCGGATAACCCAGCAAACATGCCGCCGAAACTACCAATAGGCGTACGGACTGCGGCTACAATAAATACTTCTTTCATTTTTGTTAATTTGGCTTTCCCAAAATTATAAGTTAAAACGAATTTTAAAGTGCATTGGATCAACACCAAATCAAATTATTATTTTTCCCAACCAGCGCATTGAGCAAAACACTGTTTATCAATTTTTTAGAAATAAATAATTTTTTCAACGTCAAGCAAAAAATCAAAAGATTAGCAGCTTAAAAATATTTCAGGAAAAAATAAAGATTAAAATCCCCCCTACTCTTGCTTTTATTAAAAAAAGACTTAAATTTGCAACCACTTTGGGACTCAGGTCAAAAGCGATCGGTTCTAAGTAAAAAATAAAAAGAATACTTTAAAGATAACATCGCGGTGTGGAGCAGTTGGTAGCTCGTCGGGCTCATAACCCGAAGGTCGTAGGTTCAAGTCCTGCCGCCGCTACAACAGGGGAATCGAAATCGGTTCCCCTTTCTTTTTTACCTTTTATCTCCTCATTTCTAAGCTCCCATACCAAATCATTCCGGACTTCAAAAACGAATCAAGCCTATTTGTAAGCCCCATTGAGCTGATTTAACGGTAAAAAGCCCGTTTTCAACGCCATTGTGTTGCCAGATTGGAAGTTGTAAATAAGGAGCGAGTCGAAAAGCCCAGTGGGTTTCAAATTGGCGCTGCACAAAGAAGCCACTAAAGCCCTGCAGCTGTTGTCGTGCCTGTCTTGGCACGGTCATCGCCACCGTTTGAAAGTAGGCAGTGCCCAGTTGCAGACCAGTTGTCCAGTTTCTTCCCAGTACAAAACTTCGCTCTAAACCCATAGAAAGACCCAATTGCTGAAGCGATTCATTGATTTGCAGCTGTTTTGTTTTTAAGTGAGGGGCAATCACAAAAGTAGTAGCTGATGCCGCGGTTACCTCTATGGAATCAGGTAGCCATTGTCGGGTTTCGAGCTGGATGCGAAGCGGTGTGTACTGGTATAATGCTGCCAATTGTAAGTCTAGGCGGGCTCCTAAAGGTACGCTTACGCCAGCTTGTAGGCGTAAGCCCATGCGTTGGGTGGCAAGCGGCGCAACAGTGACGATTTTATCTAGCAGAACCGCATCTTGCCGATTGCTTTCCAGATCTACGTAATTCCAAGTCGGCGCAAGAGATACCCAAATAGGAAGCGAGCGGCGGGGACGAACTTTTGATGCCGCAGAATCAGTAAGCAATACAATCCGAATGGGTAGTAACTGGACCACCGCGGAATCCAGCAATTGCCCCATTCGGGTGGGTAAAAAAGGAAGCGCCCAGAGATTATGTACCACCGAGTCAAGAACCGACAATACAGCAATCGGGTGGGAGTTCTGAGCTAGGCGTGTAGTTTTGGTCATCGCATATAGGGAAGGCTTAGCAGAAGATGCTGTCTCCTGTTCCAAAGATTGAGTTGATTGGCGCGCAATTGTTGATTCCTGATTTACCTTATTCGCCTTTGGCGCTAAGGGCGTTGAGGGCGTTGAGGCGAGCAGGGAATCTACTTGGAGCGATCTTTGGCGCTGGGTTATTGAAGGTTGATGCGCAGGAACGATTGCAATCGGATCTTTTTTTAATGCAATGGCTTTGCGGGGCTGCCAAAGCCACCATAACCCTGCAAGAACAACGGCCACACCGAACCACCACCAGATCCACAAGATACGCCGTTTGCGCTTGCGTCGATCATCGGCCAACTGCACCGCGATTTTTGTCCAGAGTTCAGGATCCGGTTCACTTGCTTCGTTGGCAAAGCGAGCGCGAATCCGTGCTGCTAAATCGTCGTTTTTCATTCGAAATAAATTTTCTGTTTGACCGCCTCGTTCCGCAACCACGCTTTGCTTCTCGACAAATTAGCACGGGAAGTAGGCTCACTGATGCCCAACAGTTCGCCGATTTCAGCATGGCTAAACCCATCGATTTCGTAAAGATTGAACACCATGCGGTAAGCATCCGGTAGCTGCTGAATCAATTGCAACAATTGATCATTGGAAAGCCGATCAATGAGTTCTTCTTCCTCGTTTCGCGATAGGTGGAGGCTGGTATCTGCCAACTCTTGTTGCCAATATTTTTGTTGGGCTTTGTAAGAATTAATTGCTGTACGCACCACAATTTTTCTCACCCAAGCATCTAGGGCAAGTTCATCTTTGAGGGTATGGATTTGGCGAAAAATTCTCAAAAAAGCTTCTTGAAAGATATCGTCAGCGTCCAGTGGCTCCCGTACATAGCGCAGACAGGTCGCCCATAGCTTGCGGCGATACTGATCGTACAACTCCCGCTGTGCCTGCGGATCTAAACGGCGACATCCCTCAATAAGCTCTTTCAATTGCACGGCTGAAAAGAATAGACCAACAACGACAGCTGACTAATTGCCACTGCCATTGTTGGCGTGGATAAATTTATCGGCGAATCACGGTGATGCTTACTTTGCTTATTTTACAATCACTAGGAGCCCTGCAAACGTTGATCGTCATTGAGTCGAGACCAATATAGTTTGTCTTTGGTAGATAAAAAAGCGATAGCCCATTGTTTTCGATGCGTGCTGTACCATTTTGGGGCATGGTAGCAATGCTTATTTCGATGCGATTGCCTGCGGAAACGCAAATGTCGTCATTGACAGCAGGGTTGATACCTACTTCCATATTTACAGCAGTAGTAATGCCGTCGTCGTTGACCATAAAATTGCAAGCGCCGCTGCCTGGCGTTCCGCCGCCATTTTTGGATGGTTTTACATTGATGTACAACTTGCTTTGTTTACACCCTCCCGAAGGATCGCAGACACGCAATATCAAAGAATCTTTACCTAAAAAATCCTTTTCTGGCGCGTAAAAAAGTGACAGTCCAGCATTTTCAAATCGAACGACTCCGTGCTTGGGGGCAACGGCTACAGCAAGGCGGACTTGGCCAGTATCAGATTTGCAAAGCAAATCATTGGCAGCGGGATTGATCGAGCCTTCTACATTGACTGTTGTTTCCAGAAAATCGTCAGTGATCATGAAGTTACAAGGTGTTGGTGTCTCTTGCCCCACGGTTACTAGAGCACTGGCATAAGCGACTGCACTGGTGCGCAAATCTGTGACTTTGTAAACAAATTTATCAGCTCCCCGAAAACCTGGGTTTGGCGTGTAGATGACTTTTTTACCATCAATCACGATCTGGCCGCTAAGGGGGGCAATTTCAATGGCCATGGTCACTTGATTCGTGCTACAAGCGATGGGGTCATTCGCCAGCACGTTTAATTCAGTAGGTGTATTTAGTTTTACACTGAGCTGGTCGAAATTTGCTACCGATTCGCAATTAGTATTGGCGACTACCTGAAGATTCACCACATATTGCGCTGCATCGATGGCGATATTAAACTGCTCATCGCCGATTTTTGCATTGTCGTGGGGTTGAAATTGCAGCAGCCGTCCTGCAAAAAGAGAAACGGAACCTCGCTCGGGTTGCGATAGAATTTCTACTGTGCTGGGCTTATCAGAGCGCAAAATGTTTTCTAAACTAGCATATGCAGCAATCGAGGTTGTGGCTCGAATGGTAATGACCTTGGACTCCTTTTTGGGCTGGAGTTCATCAACCGATAGTTTGTCACAGGCGTTTCCTACAAGGAATATCAAGATAAGAGCGAATCTAAATGATTTGAAAATTACGTTCATGTTCATAAAATGGATGGGTTGATTTCTGCTAAAAAAATGATGCTTGAGCGTTTAGGCTTATTGCCCTTTGACTTATTCCTTAGACAAATCAAAACCAAAAAACGATGCGTCTTGCTATAAAAAAAATGTGCTTTTTTAAGTTTTAACCAACAAACATACCTTGCGTTCGTTTTTAAAGCTTCTTTTATTAGCGTTTTGCCATGGTAGTCTTTTTGTTACCATCACGTTCTGTTAATAAAGTCTATTATTTTTGCAAAACAAATCAACACATCATGGAAATAGCCGCACTCCTTAATTCCCTGCCTCAAATTGGCCAAGTAGATTGGATTGGAATCCGGCCACAAAAAAACACGCCAGTACAAGCACTTGAAGAGGTATTGGCCGTCCATGAAAAAGGATTAAGCGGCGATCATTATCGTGGAACCTCCGGCAAACGCGAAGTAACCCTCATCCAAGCTGAACACCTCGGCGTAGTAAGTAAGTTACTTCAACAAGATCATTCGATCTCCCCAGCCCTTACCCGCCGCAACATAGTTGTATCGGGCATCAACCTTTTGGCATTCAAAGATCGCAGGTTTCAAATTGGTGAAGCCGTATTGGAGATGACCGGCGATTGTCATCCTTGTTCCAAAATGGAGGAAAATCTTGGCTCCGGTGGATACAATGCCATGCGCGGACATGGCGGCATTACTGCAAAAATTGTCAAAGGTGGAATGATCAAGATAGGCGATTCGGTACAACTTATCCCCCGCTAAGGAATGACTCATTCCTTATTTGTATGTTTGCGGCGTTTTTAAAATCAGAAAAAAATGGCGATGGAAGATAACATGGTAAAAATCACCGTAATTGGTCGCGATGGAGAAGAAAACCTCCTCGACGGGCCTACGGATATGAACATGAACTTGATGGAATTATGTAAAGCCTACGAACTTCCAGTAAAAGGGACTTGCGGAGGAATGGCCTTGTGCTCCACTTGTCATGTGTACGTGCTTTCAGATCACGAATTATCACCCATGAGCGAGGATGAAGAGAACATCTTGGATCAAGCTTTTTTTGTCGAAGACAATTCTCGCTTGGGCTGTCAGCTTCATCTCTCAGAAGCTTTGGATGGCTTGGTGGTGAAATTAGCGCCCGAGGCCGCAGAATAAGCAAAATTATAAGCGTTTTTGAACTGAAGTCGTTCTGGATACACCAGAACAACTTCAGTTCAAAATAGGCGCTGCTTAGGAAAGATTCCTTATTTTTCCATTACCTGGATCTTTTTTACAATTCTTTTTCCATCAATGGCGAATACCAAAAAGTAACTACCTGCTGGGAGGGATTGCGTATCAACTTGTTCGGTAGCTTTACTCAACTGTCCATAGTTGTACAGTTGTAAGGTTTGCCCTAACAAATTGATCACTTGCATTTGTACATTGGCGAATTCATCCAATTGAAATCCAAGCGTCAATTTATCCGTCGCGGGGTTAGGATATACTGAAATTTTTTGCCCTAACCTTGAGACATCATCAACCGCCGAGGTCAATTTTACCTCAATTGTTTTGGTTATTGCGTCGCTACATCCTTGTGCATTCGAAGCTACTAGTGTTACATTAAATACTCCTTCATTTTTATAAGTATTCTGCGGATTCCGAACCAAACTGGTTTGGCCGTCACCAAAATTCCAGAACCAAGTTCTCGCGTTTTGGGTACTGTCTTGAAAGGAAGCTAACGCTGCACCGTTGACTAAATTTACTGGACCTTTGGGGGTGCCAAATTTTGCAACCGGCGCCGTCACTGTTCTATTGATGTTGATAAAAAGAGGAACTCTGCCGCAAGGGTAAGCAAAATCAATCTCCCAATCGTAAAAATAAGCATAAACCGACTGTGGCGAATAATTTGTAGATCGGACTATGTTCAGAATGCCATTCACATTATAGGGTAACTTGAGATTGCTCGTAGTAATCGTTAATTGGCGCCCACGGGTCATCTCTAAGGTATAGCCATTGCCTGCTTTTACTGAAAAATTTAGCACAACCCTCTGTTCGCCCGTTTTTGAAATGCTGAACAACTTTTGCTGTACTGTTCCATCTGGAGCACGCAGCAAAATGGTCAAAATCCCGGTACGTGCCGGATAGATCAATACGGTTTTCAAAGTAAAAGGAGAAAAACAGTTGAAAAACAAACCGCCGACTGAGTCAGAGGTGACGGAGGCTCCTGCATCACGTTTGTCAAGGCCTGCCTTTTGGCTAAACAACAATTCTGAGTAAAAAATGGTATCCCGGGTTAGCGGTCCAGTAGCATAGGTCGAGCCGGTAGCTAGCGGAGTACCGCCATTCACGCGATCAAACCAACGCACTTGACCTGTACCTGAATAATTGGCCGTCAATACCGATCTTGAACCGATGCATCCATCTGTAATTACGGTAGCAGAAACGGGGAGTAGAGGATCGCTGGTGATGACTACCCGTTCCTTCATTTGGTTGTTGAGTGGTCGTTGATCAGCTTGGCCATTGGGGTTTTCCATATCGACTTCGATGGTATAGGTTCCCAAGGGCATGACTACCGGAGGCAATTGATAAGTAGCAAAACGACCTGGCGCCAAGCTCCCGGTCCAAGGGATTTGCGCTAAGTTTGCATTGGTATTCGCACCTTCTCGGCGTACTTGAATATCGAGGGTACGCAAAGTATCCTTACCCGCATTTTCGAGGGTAACTTCCAAAAACATCTTCCCATCGCAGCTTGTGGTTCGGGATTTGACATTGATGCTGATCACGTCATTGGTTACTTGAGCTGGCGCAACCGGTTTATTCCCCTGGCTAACCAGTAAATTATAAGCGCTTTCTAGGTTGATGATGCCTTTACCATAAATATTGTCTTCACCCGCAGTACCTAAGTCGGTGGCAGAGTTGTACAAAGCAGTGGACAACACATTGCCAGATAAATAAGGAAAGGCTTCTTTCAACAACAAAATAGCCCCCGAAACATGGGGTGCTGCCATTGATGTCCCACTAAGCGATACGTAAGAACCATTTAAAACCGAAGATCGAACATTGACTCCAGGCGCTGAAACTTCAGGCTTTATCGCCAAAGAGCCATCGGTACTGCACAAAGTGGGG
>JBBRGN010000171.1:0-10766 GCA_038240665.1 Chitinophagales bacterium
GCACCTGTGATTGTTTCGACTTTCATAATAGGTAAAACTGTAGTTTGTTGATTTGGAAAATCAAAATTACATGTTTTGCCTTTTTCTAAACCTTTATTTTTTTAACGAACCATTGTAAGGACAGAGTCAAAAATTAATTGCCAAACAATGATTTTTCAACTTTGTTCTTTAAAGCGTTCTGAGCCTTTGAAGTAAATTGAATCTATAAAAACGCATTCCTGCGTGCCGTGGTCTCCCTTTTTTGGGCAGTTTTCCTTTTGGGATGATGCTATCTATACCACTAAAATCCATTGACAAAAAATTATTAGCGCAAGGCTGCGGGCCTAAAAACCGATCAAAGAGCCAATTCAAGCTGACAACTTCAGCCTGTTAGGATATTTCAGTATTTTTTGGTTAGACTTTTTTTTTACGCTAAATGACAAATCAAAATGAGAAAGAGAAACCTCACCCCGTGGAAGGTTGCTCCGCTTGCAAAAACAGCTTTTTTGCAGCGGTTGCTTCGTTTTTTTGGGAAAGACCTAGACAAACCAGCCAATAAGTCCCAATCCTGGGGATTTGGCAAAGGTAAGAACTCCTTAGTTGCTTCCTTCCAATTGTTTTCCATCATCTTATTGCCTATTTTAATGTGGGGCACTTTATTGATGGAAACTTTGTCAAAAGACAAAGGCCATTCCAAGAAAGTCTCTTTCTATTCCTTTTACAATCGTGAAAACCAGCAAGCTGATTTTGCTGCTGTTGGTCAATGGTTGTTACCAGTAGGACTGGGAGACTTTAACTCAAGCATTTCTGCGAGTTCCAATACCGTAACGGCTGGAAATTCGATTATTTACACGATCAACTACTCTACAGGAGCTACCGCTTCCAGTATTTCTGGAGCAAAGATTGTGGTGTTTTTACCAATACCGAACCTCAATAGCGGCTTGGTTTCCTTTAACGGAACACCAGATGTGGCTTCAACAGCACTGACCGCTACTGCTGGTGGATACAATTATACCATTTTATTCAAATCGCCATTGGCCGCTGGTGTCCAGGGGATGATGGAATTGACCGTGGTGTATCCACAAAATGCACTTTGCGATGGAAGTTTGGTAACGACTACCACTACCGCTACGGTTAACGATATCAATAGTGACAACAATAGCAGTGACAACACGGCAGCAGTTACGGTAAGTGATCCATCAATTCCTTGGGTGATAAATCTTACTCAAGATAACTTACGTACACTAGGTCAGCAATCCAGTTATACGGTTAAAGTAAAAAAACAACCTGGATCGCAATTCAACTTGGACAATGCGACCGTATCGGTTACGATTCCTGCAAACGCGACCGTCAATTCCTGCTCCAGCTGTACCCAAGTAGGTAATGTTTTGAGCTGGGGGCCATCCAATTACTCTTCAACTACCAATTATGCAGTAAACCTTACTTATTCTAGTCCAAATTTTGCCTTTAATCAAAAAGTAGCGCTCAGTGCATCCTTATTGGGAACCAACGCTACTTGTTCCACTCCCGTATCCAGTACAGATATGGTGATGGGTAACATCCCTTCTCCTCCTGCAGCTAATCCTAACGTTCAATGTAGCCAACCCAATCTAACTACAGCGGTTATTGGTCAGGCTGGTACTACCGATATCAACTTTAAAAATTCAGGGAACACCAATTTGGGGTCTTTTAAAGTAACGGTAGATTTCCCAGATGAAGCACAGATTGTCGCTATTCCAGCTGCAACTTTTTCAGCTGGTGGAATAAATGCGACTGTTTTTTACAAGACAAATACGACTAACAGTAGCTATAATTTTACAACCAGTACCTCTTCAGCTGGTGGCGGACAAACGCTACCAGTGTCGCAATACCTTACTCAAGTGATGTATTGTTTTACTGATTCAGTACCTGCTGGGTTTATGCCAAGCTCCCCCATCCAATTTGCCTATACAGTTGTCCCTAATACGGTAGACAACAACACGGCAGTAAATGGGGCTAACCCGCGTATTACCGATGCCACCTGTCTGGTATGTACCAACGATGATGCCAATGGCAAAGGCTTTGGTTGTTTGCAAGTAAACATAGACGTCACGGGTAAATACAAAGCGGCAGCGCCTACCTCAAATTGCGCTTATTCGACCGTGGTGAGGGATCCGGCCATTGGGCCACAAGGCATAACTAAAGGTTCAAATAAATCGAGCGTTTTTCCTCAAGATATCGTAACCTTTTCCTTGCAATTTGACCATTGCGGTTTAGATGATCTCACAAGTGCCAGCATTTCGGATGTTTTGCCCGCAGCTTTTACCTATCAGACTGGGACTTCCACGTTTAAACAAGGAACCAATGCTGCCGCTGCGATCGGAGAACCTAGCAATGCTGCCAATACTTTGAGCTGGAGTTTGCCAACGCCTTTAAAAGGAGATCAAGTAACAAATGCCAATAATTACGAGTGTACAACTTACATCCTTACTTTTCAAGCAAAAGTGAATGATAGAGTTACGCCATCCTCCCGACAAAATTGCTTTACTTTGGCTGGCTTAGTACCTGGAAACCCTGATGCCATTGAAGTTTGCAGTACTGGTGAGTTAACGGCATGTACCAGTGTCAATATCTTACCAGTTGGACCTAATAATCCAAATAAAATTGTATGTAGCGATCTAACGGCACCTTTTAATGCCATCTTCCCACAGGATGATATCCGCTACAAAATGACATGGACAAATGAAGGTAATTTTGATGTTGTCAATGAAATGGTGGTGGATTATTTGCCTGCCCAATTTGACTTCACACCTAATTCTGTCGTTTACAGCGCTAATCTTCAAAGCTTAATCACTGCTTATAAGGTGAGCAACCCAAGCTATAATCCTTTTTCTGCAACGCCTCAACTCAATGGGACGACTTTGTTGAAATGGGATTTTACGGGTTTAACACTCCCCGGCAACGGCGCATCATTTAACATTAAATTTGATGCCAAAATAAAATCGGCAACTGCTCCAGGTACCCAAACAAATTGCTTTAATGTAACCGGGGATTCTGCACCTGGTCAAGGTGGTAATGTGCGGATGGATCATCCTGTAGGTGATTGCGAAGATTTGTATGTCGAGCCGGTCGGTCCAGTCAACACATCAAAGAGTTCTTCGGAAACCGATGGCGCTGTTCAACCCACCGATGAATTTTATTATACCCTTTCGTTCCAAAACTCTGGCGCGTTTAGTGTAGCCAATCTAAAAATCATTGATGTACTGCCGCCTAGCTTGGTATTGGTGCAAACGGAAGCAATAGTTTATACCAATCTTCCAGATCCTACCAATTTCAGTTATGACCCCCTTACGCGTCAGATTAGCTGGGAGTGGGTAAGCGTGAATGGCGCTGATCCAGGAAACAAATTGTCGGATACCAAACAGATCAAGTTCAAGGTACGGGTAAAACCAGGTACTTTGGCCAATGTTAAGATCGACAACTGTATCCGCATTGATGGTCAGGGAACCAACATTGATCCACGCAGTCAGACGGGCAGTGGCTTCCTTTCTCCTTATTTGCAAGAAGCTTGTAGCGATCAGTTGAGTGTTTTGACGCTGGCTACGGTTGTTTCTCGCAAAGGGATCAAGGGTGAATGCGATCAAGATTTCGTTTACTTTAACCCTAAAGGGGCGTTACCACCTGACTTGACGAACCTAAACGGTATCGGACGTACCGTGCCTGGTGGTCAAGCAACTTATCGTTTGCAAATTACCAACCCTGGAAACATTGTAATCGAGAAGGTGGTTTTGATTGACATCCTACCTTTTATTGGCGACAAAGGGGTATTGCGAGTTGACGAAGATCGTGCAACTGCTTGGCGACCCACTTTAGCTGAACCAATAACTGTTCCCACGGGGGTTAATGTTTATTATTCCGTTGAGCAAAACCCTTGTCGCGCGGAGTTTTCACTAGCCATCAACCCAAGTGGATGTACTGGGCCAGCATGGAGTCTTGTTCCTCCTTCTGATATCAGCTTGGTGCAAGCCATTAAACTGGACTTTAGCGGACTTGATATCGGACCTGCTGAAACCTTCAGCATCGACTGGCAGATGTATGCGCCTTTCAACGCGCCAGTTGATTTGATCGCTTGGAATAGCTACGCATTCCAAGGAACACGTAAAGACAACCAAAATAAATTTTTAACTGCTGAGCCCAATAAGGTAGGTTTGGCCATCAAGCGTGATCCAAAATCTTCATTGGGTAATTACGTCTGGATCGACCGCAACCAAAATGGGTTGCAGGATGAGCCAGCATCAGAAGGTGTAAATGCCGTAAAGGTTACTTTGTGGAAGACTACGGACATGACCAAGGGCAATGGCGATGATGTAAAAATTGATGAAACGTTTACGGTAAATGACTTCAATGGCCAACCTGGTTATTATCTCTTTACGGGTTTGGATGCTGGAAAATATTATGTCGTTTTTGACCTAACGACCATCCCCGCTACCACAAGTGTAACTACAGCAAATGCCAACAGCAACAATAGCGATGATTTAGATAGCGATGCAGATGCTCAAATGGGAATGACTGGGATCGTTATGTTGGGATTGCCAGAGCAAAACCTTAGCTTGGACATGGGGCTTACCCCTGCTGATTGCTTCTTGAACGGTACGCGGATTGTTCCTATCTGTAACGACAATGGCACACCGCTTAATTTGAATGATGATAAAATTACTTTGAGCCAATTGACTGCGATGAAAACAGGCAATGCAGGAGGTTCTAAGTATACTTTAATTATTGAAAAATGTATCCCCAACAAACCCACGGTTCAGTTGCAAGTAGTAACTGGATTGAACTACAATTCAGCTTACGGACCTTATGGCCCTTATGACATAGCACAGGGTGAGTTGATTAAAATTACCGTTATTGACGAAACCAATCGTGCTTGTCGTTTGGTGGATCTCGTATTGGGCTGTTCAGACTATGGCGACCTACCGCAGTCATACACAACTAGTGGTACCAACGCGCCTCAGCACTTGGTACAGCAAGACAAGTACTTAGGTTTTAGTGTTGATACAGAATTGGATGGTCAGCCAAGTAATTTTGCCAATGGTGATAACAACAATACGGGCTTACGTACCGAAGGCCAATCTGGTGTCAACGGCGACGAAGATGGAATTAAATTCCTGACGCCACTGGTACCTGGCGATACAGCTTGTATTGAAGTGACTTACGTAGCGCCACAATCAGGTGATCCTTTAAAACTAAACGGATTCATTGACTTCAACGGCGATGGCGATTTTGATATCGATGCGCTAAGCCAGGCAACCGATGATCAATTGGATTTCTTTGTCAAAGGCAGCAACACGCCAGCATCAGTCAATGGTGTTTTACCTTTGAATCAATCTAAAATCATTTTGTGTTTCGTGGTGCCTTCAAATGCAGCATTTAGCACTGGCAATATTTTTGCACGTTTCCGTTTGAGCTGTAATGGCGATCTGGGGCCAACCGGAATCAACGCAGATGGCACTATCCCTCCGGGGGAAATTGAAGATTATTACTTGCAATTGGCCAAAGTTGGGAACTTGGTATTCGAAGACCGAAACTTCAACGGAACTCAAGATATTGGCGAGCCTGGTATCAATAATGTAAAAGTTACCTTGATCTGGGCAGGTGCAGATGGCACGATTGGAACAGGTAATGATGATAAAAAGTACCCAGTAGCTACTACGGGTAGCGGTTTTGACCAAGGGGAATACTACTTCTGTGGTTTAGTGCCAGGTACCTACAAAGTTGTGTTTACCACGCCTAATAACATGACGCCAACCCGCGCCAATGTAGGTAGCCAAACCAACGGCGGTACCGATGACTCTGATGGAACCATTACTGGAATGGATTTGAGCATGGCGATGGAGACATTCACCATTACCGATGTAACCAAATTACCAATCTCTGAAAATGGCACAGGCGATAATGGAACTAATCCTACTGGTTCATTCCCGGATGCTCAAACTGATGAGACCCACGATATGGGTTTTGCATTTCTAGATTATGGCGATTTACCAGAATCGGGTAATGGCGATAAGTTTTTGACTACCATGTCAAAAGGTGGAGCTGTTCACGTGATTATTCCAGGATTTAAGTTAGGAGCCAGCGTAGACGGTGAGCGGGATGCTACTACCAACGCTACTGCAAGCGGCGATGATGCTACCAATACGGGTTCTACTGACGATGAAGATGGCGTAACGTTCACCTCTCCTTTGATCCCTGGTAATAATGCCACGATTTCGGTTGTTAGCATGAATCCTTTCAATAGTGCAGCTGTACTACAAGGTTGGATCGACTGGGACAACAGCGGTACGCTAGAAGACAGCGAGGCATTGTCTTTCACCAGCAGCTCCATCTCAACAGGCAATGCGACAACTACCTTTACTTTCCCGGTTCCATCAGATGCTAAATTCAATGATGGAATGGTGTTTGCGCGTTTTCGATTGTCGCCAGTAGGCGGCTTGGGACCAAATGGACCGAACAAATACGATACCGAAACAACTGTACCGACAGGTGAAGTAGAAGACTACAAAGTGAATGTAGGCAAAATCGGCAACCTAGTATTTGAAGATACCAACTTCAATGGACTCCAGGATTCTGGCGAACTAGGCATCGATAGTGTTATCGTAACCTTGATCTGGGCAGGTGCTGACGGAAAAATTGGTTCTACCGCCGATAACGTTACCTTTAAAACATTGAAGACCGGCAGCACTGGTGGTTTCGACAAGGGCGAATACTACTTCTGTGGATTGACGCCTGGCAAATATAAATTGGTGTATACTACGCCTGATAATATGACGCCAACGCGAACCAATCAAGACAGCCAAACCAACGGCGGTACCAAGGACAGCGACGGCTCCATCACTGGCATGGATCTAACCATGGCTATGGATTCTTTCACCATAGAAGATGTTACAGCATTACCGACCGCTGAAAACGGTACCGGCGATAATGGAACCAATCCAACAGGGACATTCCCAGATGCGCAAACTGATGAGACGCATGACCAAGGTTTTGCTTTCCTTGACTATGGGGATTTACCAGAAAGCGGCAATGGTGACAAGTTCTTGACCACGATGGCTAATGGCGGCGCAGTTCATGTGATCTATCCTGGCTTTAAGTTAGGCAGTAGCATCGACGGCGAGCGCGATGCAACCGCCAATACCACCGCTAGCGGAGATGATGCTACCAATACGGGTTCTACTGACGATGAAGATGGCGTAACCTTTACTTCCCCTCTGATTCCTGGATACTCAGCCACGATCTCTGTAGTGAGTATGAATCCTTTCGGTAGCACAGCTGTGCTTCAGGGCTGGATCGACTGGGACAACAGTGGCACTTTGGATGCAGGCGAAGCTTTGAGCTTTACAAGCAGCAGCGTTCCTACTGGCAATGACACAACTACCTTTACCTTCCCCGTGCCTGCTGATGCAATCTTTAATGATGGCATGGTATATGCCCGCTTCCGTTTGAGCCCAAGTGGTGGACTAAGTGCCAACGGACCGGATAAATACGGTAACAGCACATTACCTCAAGGTGAAGTAGAAGACTATAAATTGAATGTGGTCAAAGTAGGAAATATCGTTTGGGAAGATTACAATAGTGATGGCCTACAAGATGCTACGGAACCAGGCATTGGTGATGTAACCATCCAATTGGTATGGGCGGGTCCTGATGGCGATATTACCACAACCGGAGACAATAAAACCTACACAACGACGACTGCATCAACTGCATCTGGCGATAAAATTGTAGGCGAGTATTATTTCTGTGGTTTGATCGGCGACGCAAAATACAAATTGGTGGCCCTCACCCCAGCTGACATGACGCCAACTAAAACTGATCAAGGCGATCAAACAAACGGCGGATTAACAGATAATGATGGTATACAAACGGGAACTGACAAGTCGATGATCATGACCGCCGCGTTCACGATTACTGCTCAGCAAGTTACTACTCAGCCTACTGGCGAAAATAGTTTAGGCGATAATGGCGCTAATGGAGTAGGTACATTCCCCGACAGTCAAGTGAATGAAACTTATGACTTTGGGTTTGTTTCTATCGACTATGGTGACTTACCAGATAGCTACGATACCGATGATAATCCAGTAAACAGCGGCGCCCAGCACACCATTCAACCTGGTAAATACCTAGGTAGCTGTGTGGATGCTGAACGGGATGCAGCAGTAGATGCAGTTGCGGGTCTACGGGGTAAAGGTGATGATGGCACAGCAAGTGCTCGTACCGTCGGTACCTGTACTACGCCAAACGACGATGAAAATGGTGTTGAATTTTTGACGCCTTTCATTCCAGGCTACGAAGCTTGTGTACGGGTTACCTATACCGCAGTAGACAAACCAGGTTTGACTCGGAATGGCAAAACTTACTTGAGTGCTTGGGTTGACTACAACGGCAACAACCAATTTGATAATGGCGAACAAGCCATTACCGATCTAGCATTGGAATTAGGAACGGATGTCGTTCGTGACATTTGCTTCACTGTTCCTGTTACTGCCACCTTTGCCAGCGGCGCGATTCGCGCACGCTTCCGCTTACATTGCGAACCAGGCTTAAGCTACAAAGGTCCTGCAATTGGCGGTGAAGTAGAAGATTATCATATTCCAGTGGCTAAGGTAGGTAACTATGCTTGGTTCGATAACGACCTCCGTGGAGACCAAACAACGACCGACAATCCAAAGGTGTTTTTGGATGAAAAAGGCGCCAATGGACTCAGCGTGGTATTGGTGTGGTATGGCCCTGATGGCAAATTTGGTACATCAGATGATCGTACCTACATCAAACAAACTGCTACCGGAACCCAAGGCGAAGTTGAGGACGAAGGCGATACAGCTGCGGGCATCTACTACTTCTGTGGTTTGCAGGAAGGAAGCTTCCGCATGGTTCCTTTGAAGTATGCCACTCCAAGCAATACGGGTGTAAATACAGTTAAGGCTGCAGATGGTACCATTTATACCATCAGCGAAACTCAAAATATTGTTACCGAGAATGGCGCTATCTCAAGCACCATCCGCGAGGAATTTGAAATCTCTCGTAAAATCTTGACGATTGCCAACAATCCTCCAGCAACGGATCTTCTAGACAGCGATCCAACGCCGGTAATGGACTTTACCATTCCAAACTTGTTGAAGTCAGGATTGATTACAGGTGAAAACGGGGTAGCTGATATTCCAAAAGTATACAACTACCCGGATACCTTGACCAACTTGAGTCTTGACTTAGGTTTGGTTCAAGAACCCAACATCGAGGTAATCCAAAGCATTGTAGGCGTTGATTTCCCTGCTAGTGGAAAGTGTGGCAACTTCAATGTTATTGCAGATGTATGCATCGAAAACACGGCAGGTAGCGCAATGGACTTTCAAATGGGGGTACCATTGAATAATCTATTTGCTGCAGTCAACTTGAAAAAACAATTGGGAGTTA
This sequence comes from Chitinophagales bacterium, assembly GCA_038240665.1. GTDB lineage: Bacteria > Bacteroidota > Bacteroidia > Chitinophagales > Saprospiraceae > Haliscomenobacter. The sequence goes on from JBBRGN010000171.1 coordinate 9,430, forward strand.
CTTTCGTCAGCACGGTAGGTACGCCAAAACTGATCAAAACGAACGCAGAACGTGGTTATCCAGGTGTAAACTTGGTTGCTCCACAGACCTATCCAACGATCAATGAGAATTTCAACGGTTCAACAGATACGGTGGTAATAAAAGGTACTGATGGTTTGTTGTGGCCAGGGGAGAAAATCATGTTGCGCTATGTATTTGAGGTGAGCCCAGAGTCGGTACCGATGATGCAAGGCATCAACTTGAAATTCCAAATGGTATCTACTGGAAATGCGATCAACTACCAAGGCCAGGCTATTCCTGATTACTTCAACGGAGGTATTCAATATGTAGCCAAAGACCTTTCAGACGATACCCGTAAGATCGATGGGACTTATTACGATAAGGACGAACCGACTAACATTGGAGATTGCTGGAAAAAAGTAAACGGTACTGTTTTACAGTCATTGGTGAATTTAACTGCTGATAAAGATTGTAAGGTGAAAATTCTGCCCACAGAATTGGTTGAGCCTTATTATACAGAATGTGATACGGTAGCTTTACCATTGGGTGGCTATTACCGCTTCAGCTTCCAAGACATGAATGGCAACCCGCTTAGCAATCCAATTGATGCGAAGTGTTTTGCTGGCATGAAGTTGAAGTACTTGTTGCGTTTGGTTAGCAGAGCTTGCGAGCCTCGCTGGGCAGAAATGCTGATCGAGGACAAAACAGGACCAAATATCAAGACGCTAGACTTCTATGATAGAGATGATTTGCTTTGTACCGATATTAACACTGTACTCAATAATCCAAAAACAATCGGAGCTTCAGGCACTACGGATGGCGATGGGGTGAGGAATTTGGGTTATGTAGTATTCGAAGACAACTGTAGCTGTAACTGTAAAGTAACGACTACTTGGAGCGACCGCCTAGTAAATTATGGTTGCGATTCTTTGAGCAAAAATGGATTGTTTGCGCGGATCTACCGCACTTGGGTAGGAAAAGATTGTAATGGAGCGTTGAAAGACACGGTTCAACTTATCAATTTCTACCGTCCAGCGTTGAGTGCTTTTGTGTTCTCCAACCCTGGCGATGGCAATCCTTACAATAAAGTAGTGACTTACAATTCCTGCTCACCGGATAAGAGCAAGATCAAGTCGGAAGATGTGTGGCCTTATTTGACCAACTATTTCGGCAAAAAAGTCTACTTGAATCAAATTGAGTGCAACTACTCGGTCGGTACCTTGGTGGAAACGGAGTTCCCAATCTGTGGCGGCACGGGCATCAAAATCGACCGCAAGATCCCGATTTTCGACTGGTGTGCGGGCAAAATCGTAGATACCCTGCGGGTGCTGATCAAA